>JBBRMT010000107.1:0-14705 GCA_038230695.1 Chloroflexia bacterium | reverse complement strand
TGCTTGCCCTCGAACGGTCTGGCTTCACCCTGCCACATCTGTAGCGCCATCTGCAAGGTGTCTTCCAGCATCTCGAACCGCTGTTTCAGTGGCGGAAACGGCACATCCAGCGCCTTGTGTTCCACCTCGTTCCAGGCCGCGCCCACCCCAAAGTAGGCTCGCCCGCGACTCAGCACATCCAGCGTCGTCACCGTCTTGACCAATATGGCGGGATAGCGATAAGTTACGCCCGTCACCAGCGTGCCAAGCTTCACCTTGCTGGTGAGGGCCGCCGCGTATGTGAGCGCGCTATAACCCTCCAGCATCTCCCGCTCCTTCGGGCCAAAGTTGCCGATCTGGAAGAAGTGGTCCATTACCCAGAAGCTGTAGAACCCTGCTGCCTCGGCCTCTTGCGCCATGCCGCCAAATCGTTCGCCAATCACCCCTGCGCCTTCGGGGTAGGTGAACATCGGCGCACGCAGTCCCATCTTCATTTGCTATTTCTCCTCTACTTTGGGCCGTCAGCAGTCGAACACCGACCAGCAGATCTCGTTTCGCAACCGCTGATCCTCCAGGACGAGTTCGCGAATCGCATCCGGGAGCTGTTCGCGCTGCCAACGGCACTCGAGCCTGCCGACGCTCTCACCCTCGCCTCCGGGGGCGGCCGCCCGCGTGGCCTTGATCGCGTAGGCCGCAGCACCGAGTTCGTGTGCGGCGACATGCGCCACCACTGCCGCCTGGCCGGCAGCATATGCGGCGTGCCTGGCGGCTCCGCTCAACTCTCTTGCCGCAGCCATGGCATGGCCACCCGCTGCGCGGGACTGAGACATCCTGATCTCGCCGCGCACCCATGCCCGAGTCTGCTCGATCGCCTGGCGGGGGCGCGGATCCGAGGGCTGCACCGACTCGAAGAGGTGCAGAACGTGCTCTGCACACGCGGCCGCCCACAAAGCCAGGAGCCGATGGTCGGAGTCCGTGAGCGTCCCCCCGCGGCGGATGGTGATGAAGCGGGGGTCGCGGTCTTTGGGGAGGACCATGGTTGCACCCTTTCTGTTCATCTGCCCAGCATTAGAGTAGATATACAAGCCCCAGCACCTACTGCTAGATGCCTGTATTTACATTTATATGGCGGCATCAATATTAGTATCCGGTTAGCCGGTCAATCATGCCCCGCTCCTTGGCCTGGTGTTCGACCCAGCGGTAGAAGAAGAACGAGCCAGCCGCGCAGAGGATGCCACTGCCGGTGACGATGCCTAGCAGTTGCCAGTCGCTGAACTGGGCGAGGAAGGGGCTGATCGGTGTGGTGACAGTCTGGCCGTTGATCGTGCTGGTGTTGGTCATGATGCCGCCATTGATGGCGCGGCGCATCCCCTCCAGCCAGTAGGTGGGCGGCAATGCCAGCGACACTTGCTTGAGGCCAGCAGGCAGCACATCGGGCGGGAACAACGCACCGCAGAACAGCAGCAGCATCCCTGCAGTAACTTCGCCGATACTCGCGCCGTGACGCGCGATCACCAGCGCCACCCCCGCTAGGATGATGCCCAGGCCACCCAGCCCCAGCATTCCGGTGATGAAATAGGCCAGCAGCCAGCCCCACTCCACCCGCGCCCAATCAATGTTGAGGCCGAGGAAGAGGATGCCGGTGAGTAGCAGGATCATCACGGTGAACAGGCCGATGCCCACCTTGCCAACGGCGCGACCGATCAGATAGGCGAACTTGCGGGCGGGCGAGGTATAGATATACTTCAGCATCTTGTAGTTTTCGCGGTCGTCGAAGATGGTCCAGGCCAGCCCCGCCATCGTCTGCGTTACCAGCACGAAGAAGGCGTTGCTGATGAACAGGTAGGAGAAGTAGTTGCCCTTGTTGCCGCCCGCGATGACATTGTACATCACCACCACGATCAGGGCGGATGCCATCGGGCGGAGGATAGTAAAGATGAAGAACACAAAGGGGTCAGCCCAGTTGCTCTCCACCTGCCAGCCCAGCCACGAGGCGATACGGAAGGTACGCAGGTTCTCGCGCCAGACGCTCTCTGGTTCGCTGACACTGATGTTCGGTTTGGTTGCGGTGTCTATCACGGCTGAGTCTCCCCTTTGGGCGAACGCTTTCTGCCATAAGTCATCAAGCTAAGGATGTAGCACGTAGTTGCAATCGGCATGGGTGCGCTTCAACATTCTCCCCCAACCCCCGCTGGGGGCTTAG
The DNA here is from genome assembly GCA_038230695.1 of Chloroflexia bacterium. Lineage (GTDB taxonomy): Bacteria > Chloroflexota > Chloroflexia > QHBQ01 > QHBQ01 > QHBQ01. The sequence goes on along the minus strand of JBBRMT010000107.1, from coordinate 12,523 downwards.
ATTGAATAGTGGGAGACGTTCTCCCCAACCTAGCATGGGGCTTGAATTGATGCTCTGGGAGCAACCGCCACCCATTCTACCTTCTTCATTCTACATTCTACATTCGTCGCTACTGCCAGCGCAGGCTGAGGCGGGCTTCCACCTTTGCCAGATGCTCCATGCGCTTGAGCAGCAAATAGGCGGCGACCACGAAGATGATGCCTAGCACCGCCTCGATGCCTAGCTCGACTGCTGGGCTGAAAACGCCCTGTATCTGCCCAGGGAAGAGCAGTTGGCGCAGCGCGTCAAGCCCCAGGCTGACCGGAATGAGCGCGGAGAAGATGCTGACTACCCCTGGCACGGTGCTGAACAGCTTGCTGAGGGGGAAGTTCATCCCCGACAGGAAGAAGACTGGCTCGGTGAGCGCCAGCGATACCTGCCACGCCTCGCGCCCCCACATCAGGAACACCGAACTGAGCATCATACCCAGGCCGTAGAGCGCAACCATGGTGACGAAGAAGACGAGCAAGGCAAAGCCCCATTGCCCGCCGCTAAATTGCACGTTGAAGAGCAGCGTGCCGATGATGGCGATGGCCCCGGCGCGAATGGTGGACATATACAACCCGCCCACGCCCATGCCCAGCAGGATCGCCATCAGCGACACCGGCGAGAGGATAAACAACTCTAGGAAGCCCTCCTGCTTGTCCCAGTACAGTTGCGAGGCCATCATCCACAGCACGTTCAGCCAGTAGGTTGCCATCGCCCCGCCCAGCACCACGAAGCCGATATATTGCTCCGGCGCACCCAGGGCGCGATAGAGGAACACGAAGGCTGACGTGTTGATCAGCGGCACGAATATCTCGAAGAAGATCCAACTGAGTTCGCGGTGCGCCCCCCAGATACGGGGATAGGCGCGGGCCACCGCCGCCCGCAGGAATAGCTTTACGCCAGTATCTTTCACGTATTACCTCCATAGATGAATGAAGAGTGTATAGGTAGAATGTAGGTAGCTACAACAGACGTTAGTGCGCTTCACCCTACCCCTCACCAAACCTCTCCCACAAGGGGAGAGGCTTAACTTCTTGTAGCTCTATGCTTCATTCTATCTTCTTCATTCCTCGTTCTGGCTCAGGCTGCGGCCTACCAGCTTGATGAACACATCTTCGAGGGTCGGCTCGTTCTTCTGCAGGCTGATGATGTTGCCGTTGTGCGCCGCCAAAGTGCTGACTACGCCGCCAATGGCCGCCTCATCCTCCAGGATGAACTTGAGGTTGTAGGCGCTGCCGCCTTCCGCCGCCTCGCTGGTCATTCGCACCACGCCGGGGCTGTGGGCCATCGCGTCGAGGCTGCGGTCGTTGAGGCCGCCTGCATTGATCTCGAACACTGGCTGCTTCTGCAAGAGTCGCGTCAGGTTGGTCGGCGTGTCGCAGGCCAGCACTGCGCCGTGGTCAATGATGGCGATGCGGTCGCATAGCTCATCGGCCTCGGCCATGTAGTGGGTGGTGAGCAGCACGGTACGGCTGGGGTCTTCGCTCATCCAGTCGCGGGTGAAGTTACGCACAATGCGGGCGGCGTTCACATCGAGGCCCAGCGTCGGCTCGTCGAGGAAGATCACGCGAGGGTCGGTGATGAAGCCGCGACAGAAGTTCATGCGCTGGCGTTGGCCGGTACTCAGGCCGCTGACACGGGCGTTGGCCTTGTCTTCCAGTTCCACAATTTTCAGCATCTTGGAGATGCGCTCCTGCGCGTCCTTGTTGCTGACCCCGTAGAACTGACTGAACATCCACAGGTTCTCGCGCACGGTGAGGATACCGTAGCCGCTAGTCTCGCCGCCGCTAACCATATTGATGCGCCGTCGCGCCTCGTCGGCCTGCTTGACTACATCGAGGCCATCCACGTAGCAGAGGCCGCCGCTGGGCGCTAGCAGGGTAGTCAATATCTTGATCAGGGTGGTCTTACCTGCGCCGTTTGGCCCCAGCAGGCCGAACAACTCGCCCTGATACACTTCGAGGTCAACCCCACCGAGGGCGGTTAGGGTCTTGGTGGTCTCACCGTTCTTGTTTTTCTGACCGCGTATCTTGTATACGCGGCTGACGTTTATCGTCTTGATTGCCAGGGGGCGGGTATCTTGGCTGTCACGCTCCGCAATCAGCGGGTTGCTCGCGGCTACCACCGGCCTGCCCATGGGATTATCTGTGCTGGTCATCTGCTCACGAACCTCCACACTCATCGCTATTAGCCCCTTCCGTTTAGAACATCTGTTTGTATTATAGCACGCCCCGCAGTCAAACACAACTATCCGATCGATCCCCTCTCCCCGCCGGGGGAGAGGGTTAGGGAGATGGCACGCAACGCAACCTTGCTATCTTACCATGCGCGGGAGGGCAAAAGCATCGGCCTCAAGGCGTATCTGCCAGAGGCCGGGGTGTAGGTCTAAAGGATGAGGAATAAAAAGGTGTCTATGCGGTTATAGCAACTGTATCCGCACGCCGCGCAAGCGCCTCGCGGTAGCGGCGTTCGCGGTTAAGCCAAAAGTGCGCGGGGATGCCGAACACTAGATCTAGCTGGGTTGCCATATCAACGGTGATTTCTGCATTGCCCGCTATAACTTCATTGATGGTATTTAGCGGATAACCCATCCGGTCCGCCAGTTCAGCGGGAGTTATCCTCCTTACCTCTAGTTCTCCCTCGATCGTATCGCCGGGCGGAGACACGAAATCGGGTTGGTATTCCTTGTCTATTGCATTAGTAGCCATGATAGTCTGTCACCTCTAGGATTCTGATGGATCGCACATTCTTCCAGTCAAGACCACCACTCAGTAGCATTGGAACAGGATCGTCCGCTACTTCAAAAATCAAGCGGTATGGTTGTTTGAGATCAACAGCTAGCCGTCCAGCGAGATTGCCCTTTAACTCATGGCAGCGGGCCTGTTGTATATTACGCATATCCTCCAGCGAATCGGCAGCAATTAGATCACCTAGTCTACGTTGGAGCAGTTTGGCTCTCTCAGGACCGAGCTTGCGGATAGCCTCTGTCGTACTCTCGCAAATCTTTCGTATCTTTGGGTGGAAGGCGATTTCCAAGCCGCGATCTCCGCAGTTGCACTAATCCGCTGTTGGTTAATCACTTGGGTGATAGCAATGTTGCCAGGATAGAGGCATTTTAGCACCTATCTAGCACTCTTGTCAAGCCTTTTTGCGTTGCAGGTATGCAGGATGAGGCTAGCTTTTCCACATTTCCACAGGGATTTCCACCATGTATCATGTACAGAACTCGATCGTCGCCGCCGCGCCGCCCAGCGTGGCAGGCGCGATGCTGAACTTACCGTCGAGGTCGCGTTCGGTGAGGGTCTGCACGATCTGCAGGCCGAGGCTGGCGCTGGTAGCCAGGTTGAAGTTAGCGCCGAGGCCGCGCCCATTGTCGCTAACCATAAGCCGCACCAGCGCGGGGTCGGCAGCATCCCGTGCCGCGCTGACGTGGATGACGCAGTTGCTCTGCACCCGCCCACCCGCCGCCACTCGGTCGAGCGAAAAGCCGTGCAGCACTGCATTGCTGAACAGTTCGGTGAGGATGAGGGCCAGCAAGGTTGCTTCCTTATCGCGCACCGCGATGTTGTCTGCGCCATCCACCACCAGGTCGAGCTTCATGTTGGGCGCACGCAGGCTGGTACGCACCACGCCCATAATCTCGCGCACCAGGTCGGCCACGCTGGTCTGGCCCACCTCCTCGCGGCTGAGGAGGTCGTGGACGGCGGCGATGCTCTGGATGCGGGCCACGCTTTCGCGCAGGCTATTAGCCGCTGCGCCCTTCATCCGCCGCTGTTGCATCGAAAGCAGCGCGGCTACCGCTTGCAAGTTGTTACGCACACGGTGCTGCAACTCGCGTAGCAGCAGCGACTTGGTCGCCAGACTGCGGCGCAGGTCGTCGTAGAGGCGGGCGTTCTCGATTGCCAGCGCGGCCAGGTCGGCGAAGGAGCGGAACAGTTCGTTCTGCTCATCGGTGAACTGGTGATGCTGGCGGGTGTATATGCAAATCCCGCCCAGCGTCTCGCGGGCAGTTACCAGCGGCACGCATAGCATCGAGGTGAAGCCTTCTCTGCTGATTACATCGCGCACCCGCTCGTCGGGAATCGCGCCGCTGCTAGCCATCCAGGCGTTGATGTCGTGGACGTAGACCGGCTCTCCGGTGCGTACCGCCTTGCCCAGCGCCCCCCAGGCAATCGGCATCCGCACCTTGCTGACGTATTCATCGCTAAGGCCGTGGCTGGCGACGATGCGGAGCATCCCGTTCCCTGGCTCAAACTCGAACACCGCCGCCATATCCGCCTGGGTAAGCGGCAACGCCTGGCGCACAATCAAATCCAGGACGTAGCCGAGGTCGGTGTTGCCCACGATCAACTTGGACACCCACTGCAGGGTGTTCAGTTCGCTGACCTTGCGGCGCAACCTCTCATCGGTGGCGTTCGCCAGCCGGGTGTTCTCGATGGCAATCGCAATCTCGCCGCTGAGGATCTCCAGAAACTTGAACTCGTCATCATTGAAATCGCGGAAGTTGCGGGTCTGCACCGTGAAAACGCCCACCAACTGCCCTTGACTGCGGCCCGCCGCGAACAGTAGCACCGGCACCGACAGGATGCTGCTATAAGCCTCCTCGCCAATTCCCGGCACATATTTGAAGCTGGGGTCGTTCCAGGCATCGCGCACTGCTACTGGCTTGCCTTCCAGTGCGGCGCGACCCGTCACCCCTTCGCCCACCCGCAGCATCACCACGCCAACCGAGTCGGGGCTGAGGCCGTGCGTGGCCCGCAGCACCAGCCAGTCGCCGCTGTCGTACAGGAAGATGGAGCAGACATCCACGTAAAGCACATCGGCCACCGCATCCACCGCCACCTGCAAGAGATAGTCGAGGTCGCGGCTGGAGTTAGCGGCGGCGTTGATCTTGTGCAACGCGCCCAGTTGGGCGACGCGGGCAAGCAGACTGCGGTCACTCTGCCCCAACTGCTGGTAGTTACGCAGGTTCAGTTCGCTCATTGCCGCTTCCTGCGCCGCGATGTAGCGATGCTCCCCCGCAGTGTAGCCCTCCAATGTCGCGCTCAGGCTGCGCTCTTCTAGTTGGTCGAGCAGCTCACGAGTTGGTCCGCGCTCACCCTCGCCCAAGTCGGCCAGCACGATGCCGCGCAGCACGCGGCTGGCGGCCAGCAGCCGCGCTACCACCCAGCCAACCTTGGCCCCATTGATGCTGAGGTTGACCCCCTCCTGATATAGCTGGTCGAGGAAGGGGCTATAGTTGTCGGAGCGCAGCGCGGCCACCAGCGTGCGATAGACACTGAGGTAGAAGCGGGGGTCGGGATTGTCGTTGGCCTGGGACTCGGCAGTTGCGCCGTTCGCCGCCCACTCGGCGACAAAATCGTGCATCCGGTCCTTGAGAATCGCGGCAATTTCTTCGGGCATAGTTGGCGATCACTCCTGTCTATGCTATAATTATACCAACATCACATACCTGTGTCCAACGCCCCCACCGCGTCCCGAAGGAGAGTTCTAGTGTTGCAACTACCCGCGCAACTATCTACGCGGCCAAAGAGAGATACCAGAGCCGCCGCGCCCGTCAGCCAATCCAGCCGCTCGGCCATCGGTTGGTGGGAGCCAATAGTGGTTGGAGTTATCACCATGATTGTGCTATCGCTGATCACGCCGCGCATCACCGCCTTCCTCAACCCCGTGACTGGCGACGAGCCGTTCTATCTGATGACCGCTGGCACTATCTGGTATGACCACACCCTCAATGAATGCAACAGCTACCGCTCCCACGCGGAAGCCAAAATCTACCCACCCTTCTACGGTCAGGCATTTGCCGCAAAGGGCCGCATTGATCTCAGCGACTTCCCCGCCGCCTGGCAGGGTTGGCCCCCTGGCATCCCTTACCCGCTGCCGCCGCACCCCGCCATTCTCGTTCCTCTCACCCGCCAGTGCAACACCAATCCCGCTGTGCCGCTGCCTGCAGACCCGACCGTAGGCAACGAGCTATATTCCAAGCACGGCCTCGGCCTCAGCCTGCTGGTGCTGCCCGCCTACATCATCGGCGACCGCCTGCTGGTTGTCTACTTCCTCAACTTCCTCGCCGCCATCCTCGCTGCTAACATCTACCTGTTCGCCCGCGAAGGCACCGGCAAACTGCTGCCCGCAATCCTGACCTGGATTGGCTTCTCCTTCACCGCACCGATTATGGCGTACTCGTTCCTCATCTTCCCCGAACTGCCGGTTGCTCTGTTTATCCTCTACGCCTTCCGCCGCATCCGCCTGTGGCACAACAACTGGCTGCAGATCGCGGCAATTGGTTTTAGCATCGCCTTCATCCCCTGGATGCACTACCGCTTCATCCCGGTCAGCGCTGCGCTGTTCCTATATTATATGTGGCAGGAGAACAGCCAGCCCACTAAGGAGCGGCTGCGTAACTATATCATCGTGGCGGCGCAGGTGGCAGTCTCAGCGGTGCTGATGATGGCCTTCTTCTACCAGCGCTACGCCCAGCTGATCCCCAACGCCAGCGACCACGCGGGCAGCAGCGATATTGCTGGCACCATTCGCGGCGCAGTCGGTTCGCTGATTGACGAGCAATGGGGGCTATTCGTTGCCGCGCCCATCTTCATCCTGACCATCGTGGGCCTGATCGTGATGGCCTTGCAGAAGGGCTGGCGCAAGGATTTGCTCTGGCTGGCGATTGTGTTCCTGCCCTACTTCGCGGTAATCTCTAATTACGCGCAGTGGTGGGGCGAGTGGTGTCCGCCTGCTCGATACCTCGCCTCGGTGCTGCCGCTGCTGGCGTTGCCCTTCGCGGTGGCGATTGACAGCTTCAAGGCGATGGTCTACAAGGTGGTCTACCTGTTTATCTATGGGGTGCTGCTGCTCACCAGCTATGCGGTGATGTACGGCTTTATCTACCAGCCCCGCTGGATGTACAACCAGCCCACCGGCCAGAGTTCGCTGCTGGTCTTCGGCCTGAGCAATGTAATAAGCAATATCACGCACCAGAACCCCAATATTATTGCCGCTACCCTGACCAGCAAGTTCCCCTCGTTCGTCCTCCCTTACTTTGCCTATCTCGACACCTCGCCCGCAGGCAAGGCAGCAGGTGATGCCGCCGTCGCCGCAGCCTGGCAAGCCAGCAAGCTGCCGATTTTCGTGGTGGTTGCCATCGTTGTCGCCTGCATCGGCCTCTACACCCTGCAGCAACGCCCCCAGCGCCCCGCCAATATCGAGCCAGTCAGCGCCCCGCCCATGGCAGGGCTGCCGGAAGCCGGTTAAACACAACCCCCCCTATATCAGGGGGGTTGGGGAGAGGGCTGGTGCAGGGTTACGATGCTCATCGCAACGCGCAGTCATGCCCCGTTACCGAGGGCTGGGAGCGAAGCTCCGATCCGTGCAACGTGACCATGCTCATCGCAACGCGCAATCGCGCCAGGTTACCGAGGGCTGGGAGCGAAGCTCCGATCCATGCAGCGTGACCATGCTTATCGCAACGCGCAGTCGCGCCAGATTACCGAGGGCTGGGAGCGAAGCTCCGATCCGTGCAACGCCACCCTGCTCATCGAAACTATGAGGCAAAGGGACAAGTTACTGAGGGCGCAACCATCCTCATTAAAGCGAATTAGGGTTAGAGAGGCATCAATGAATGATGAAGAGCGCGAATGGCACCAGCATAACCTACCCCGCGCCCGGCAAATGCGTATTCGTCCCACTGCGGCGGAAGCCACCATCTGGCATTATCTACGCGACCACCGGCTGGCGGGCTACAAGTTTCGCCAGCAGCAAACCCTCGGCTCCTACATTGTAGACTTCTACTGTGCCAGTTGCCTGCTAATCGTCGAAATTGATGGCGACAGCCACCTTGAGCAAGTTGAGTATGACGCGGATCGAACCACCTGGCTTGAAGAGCATGGATACAAAGTCATCCGTATTACCAACGCCGAAGTGCGCTACCAGATAACCGCCGTGCTGGAAGCGATCCGCAAAGAATGTCAGGTCCGCGCTGGTATCGCAGATAGTTGAAGCGCGACAAAGCCATCGCAACTTGTAATCAGTCCAAGTTACCCAGGGCTGTACTCAGTAACCCCAATCGTTGAAGCGCGACGAAGCTCATCGCCACCAGCAATCGCGCCGAGTTACCGAGGGCTGTGAGGCGAGCTTCCAATCGTTGAAGCGCAACCATGCTCATCGCCACCAGCAATCGTGCCGAGTTACCGAGGGCTGGGAGCGAAGCTCCGATCCGTGCAACGCGACCATGCTTATCGCAACTATGAGGCGGCGCGGTGTATAGCCTACGATTAGCAAGGTGGCACGTCAGCGCATGGGGCTGTCGCCCCAACCCTCGGTAACTCGTCACCATGCCTGGCTTGCGATAGGCATGGTATCGCGTCAGCGCATGGGGCTGCGCCCCCAACCCTCGGTAACTCGTCACCATGCCTGGCTTGCGATAGGCATGGTGGCACGATAGCATGGGGTTGTACCCCCAACCCCTTTAACTTAACCCCAACATCACAGGTTTTGAACAGTATGGATTTTTCTTTGTTTCCCCATGATTGGCCCACAACCCTAACCGCCTTCCTACTGGCCGACGGGCGGAGGTGGCCGCATCCGCAGAGCAGCCTGATGACAACGAAATGGTACGGGCCGCGCTGGCCGACCCGCTGGCTTTCACGCGGCTGTACGACCGTTATCTCGAACCGATTTACTCCTACTGCTATGTGCGCCTGAACAGCCGCGAGGCCGCCGAGGATGCCACCAGCGAGGTGTTCCTCAAGGCGTTCACGGGGTTGAGCAGCTATCGTGGCGGGCTGTTTGTCGCCTGGCTGTTTCGCATCGCCCATAATGTAGTAATCAACCTGCAAACCCGCCAGAGTACCCACGCCTCGTTCGAGATGAGCGAACTGGCCGACCCTGGCCCCACAATGGAAGAGATGATCATCAGCGCTAGCGAACGGCAGGAAGTGCGGGCCGCGCTGGCCCAACTGCCCGCCGAGCAACGCACCGTGTTGGAGTTGCAGTGTGCAGGCTGGAGCGGGGCGCAAATCGCCGCCACCCTGGGCAAGAGCAACACCGCAATCAGGATGCTGCGCCATCGCCCGCCGCTTTGCCAGAGAACCGCAGTGGCATGGCTGGGCCACTTTCGCGGTCATCACTGGCATCGTGAGGATAGCGCTACTCGCTATCTTTGGCATAGAGGGCGCGACCAATGGGCCAGCGGGAGTATTTGAGAAGCTAGCCAGCATAACCGCATCCGTTCTTACCGTACCAATGACGATCAGGTTGTTGTCGAGGGTAGGCTTCTCTTATTAGAGCAAACGTTAAGGGCGGCGGACGGGGCGATATTCCTCGAAACAGCGGGGCGCTGCTAGCCTAAACCGCCGCAGCGCCTTTCTGTGTTAAAATTGAATGGCAAAACCGCGTTAGATTTCCCCGCCCCCAGCGTCTTTTATATTGGAAGCAGCAGATCGGCTTCGAGATAGGGGGTTAGGAAACAGCGAGTGATTATCTTCCTCTTTGGTGGTCTTAGCCGAGAACAGGCAGCGATGCGAACAGAGGACGGCAGGAGAAACGAAACCGACATCGAGCTGGCGCTGGCCGCCCGCACGGATGCGCTTGCGCTCACTCAACTGTACGAGCGTTACTTTGCCGCCATCTATTCCTACTGCTACGTGCGTCTCAACGACACCGAAGCGGCGGAGGATGCCACCAGCGAGGTCTTCCTCAAGCTGGTGGCGGGACTATCGGGCTATCGGGGTGGCACCTTTGCTGCCTGGCTCTATCGCATCGCGCATAACGTGGTGGTGGATGTAGCGCGGCGGCGTAGCGCCCGACCAGTGGCCTTGCCGGATACGCTGCTCGCGCCCGGCCCCGACCCTGAAGATCTGGCGATTGCTGATGCCGAGCAGCGCGAGTTGCGGGCCGCGTTGGCCCAGCTACCCGATGAGCAACGCACCGTGATGGAGTTGGGCTGCGCCGACTGGCCGGTGCATCGCATCGCCGAGGCCATCGGCAAGAGCAGCGCGGCAGTCAGTATGCTGCGCCTGCGGGCCATCCACCAGCTACGCGAGATCATGACGAAGCGAGGGCAGCTACGATGAAGAACTCCGACGAGCAAGCTGAACTGCTGAGTCAATACTGGGCCGCGCTTGGCGAGAACCCCGCCGCCCCACCACCCCCGGGCCTCGACCCCGCTGATGCCGACCTTGCCCGACGGCTGCGGATGGCGGTGCATTCGCCCCAGGCTCGCCCCTCATTCCGCGCCCAGTTGCTGCGTCAGCAGCTTGCCGAGCAGGCAAAGCTGGCTAACCCGAAGCCTGGAGCGAACCCCAGCAACCGAGTGGAGGACGAAACTTCGCCGCCCACCCGCCGTATGCCCCTACCTCTGCTGGGCAGTCTGTTCGGCAGGCTTGCCACCGCTGTCCTGATCGTCGCGCTGCTGCTCGGCAGCCTGGCAGTCGCCACCGACCTCATCCATCGCCAGCAGCTTCAGTTGGCTACTCAACCTATGCCCACACCCACCATCGTGCCAACCGCTGCGCCCACTGCCGAACCCACGCCTTGCAGCGGCCCGCTAGCCTCATGGCAGGCGGCGGCCTCACTCGCCCCTGCCGTGCCTACGGGGGCGACCGCCAGCGACGGCGCTTATGTCTACATGGCGGGCGGCGCTGTCACCCTGTCGGGGCTGAACGAGAGCAACCAACTGCTGCGCTACGACCCTGCTGCCCGCAAGTGGACTGCCCTCGCCCCCGCCCCTGCGTCCTTTGCCGCCGCTACCGCCGTCTATGCGCCGATCAACAATAAACTCTACGTCTTCGGCGGCACCCACGGCCCCAATGCGGCGGCCAGCACTGCGTACTCCGACACCCGCATCTACAACCCCGCCACCAACACCTGGAGCAGCGGCGCACCGATGTCCGACACTCGTCTGCTGATGGCCGCTGGCTACTGGAATGGTAAGATCTACCTGGTTGCCGGTGTTTCCACTCTCTCTGCCTCCTCGTTCAATGCGCAAACCTGGGAATACGATCCGCTTGCCAACACCTGGGCTACCCGCGCCCCCCTGCCCACCCGTGGCAGTGGCTTCAGCAGCGGCGTGATCAACGGCCACCTCTACGTTGCGGGCGGCTTCGACCCCACCACCGGCGGGTTTACCAACGCCACTTTCGATTACGATATTGCCGCTGATACATGGGCCGTCCGCGCCAAACTGCCCGTCGCCATCAACTATGCGGGCAGCGCGGTGGTGGGCAGCCACCTCTACGTCTTTGGCGGCATTGACAACAACACCGCCTACCAGCCGCACACCTACGTTTACGACCCGGCCAGCAACCGCTGGAGCAGCGGGCCGGATCTGGCTCAAGGGCGTATGCTCCCCGGCGGCGCAAGAGTCGGCAACCGCATCGTGGCAGTGGGCGGCAGCAGCATAAACGGCCTGCTCACCTCCGTCGAAGCCGTCACCGTCTCGTGCCAGGCCGCGCCTGCGCCTGATACTCCTACACCATGATTAACCCCAGAGGGGAGGCAAGCCCACCTCTCCGCCTTTGGGCTAAACGTTAGCCACAAATAAAAGCAGCAAATAGTACAAGGTGGCAAGACAGCGGGGGGATGCCGAGTTACTGGGGGTTGGGGGCGCAGCCCTTGCTTGCCGCGATACCATACCTATCGCAAGCCAGGCATGGTGATGAGTTACCGGGGGTTGGGGCTGCGCCCCGTGTCGAAGTAGTACAATGTTAATCGAAGGCTATACACTATGCCGCTAGATACTTTCGATAAGCAATGTCGCGCTTCAACCATCGGAGCTACGCTCCCAACCCTCAGTAACTCGGCGCGACTGCGCGTTGCCATGAGCAGGGTCGCGCTTCAACCATCGGAGCTACGCTCCCAGCCCTCAGTAACTCGGCGAGTGGCGGTCCGCCCCTACCTAAATACAGCTTCGTTATGCTGGCGGTGTAAATCGCACCAGTGCGGGCCGCCACCCGCCCCGACGTAAACACACCATCTGCTTGACGATTTGGTAATATAGCGCCCGCAATGCGGGCATGAAAGGAAGAATAGATATGCACCGCCCCACCAACCTCGGCGGTCTACTCGGCAGGTTCGTTACCACCTCGGCAATCATCGCCCTGCTGGCCGCTAGCCTCAGCGGGCAGGCTACCAGCTTCGCCCAGGCCACCCCCTGCAACGGGCCGCTGGGGAACTGGCAAAATGTGGCCCCCCTGCCGGGGTCACTAAGTGGCGCAGCGGCCAGCGACGGCGCTTACGTCTACGTCGCTGGCGGCACATTTACCCTGTCCGGCCTGAGCGAGAGCAACCAGCTACTGCGCTATGACCACACCGCCAACGCCTGGACTAGCCTCGCCCATGCGCCCGCCGCCTTCCTGGCTGGCAACGCTGTCTACTCGCCGATTAACAAGAAACTCTATGTCTTCGGCGGCGTGCAAGGCACCCTCACCACCAATAGCAGCAGCTTCGCCGACACCCGCATCTATGACCCCGCCACCAACTCGTGGAGCAGCGGCGC
>JBBRMT010000106.1:0-14709 GCA_038230695.1 Chloroflexia bacterium | reverse complement strand
CGTTGGCGGGACGTGCGTGGGGCGCGGCTTCGTCGTATTCGTCGGCGGTGGCGCAGGCAACGGCGTGTCCGTCGCGGCGGGCGCGGGCGGCGCGGTTGGTGGCACCGTTGTGCTGGTTGGTGGGATTACGTGGGTTGCGGTTGGCGGGATGCTATGTGTCGCGGTTGCCGCCGCCTGGATGGTAGTAGCCGTTGGTGGCACCCGGTGGGTGTTGATGGGTACGGGGGTGGGCGCGGGCTGCGTCACCTGTACTGCTGCTGTCGTTGCGGTGGGCGGGCGGCGCGTAGAGGTGGGCGGGGGTGGATTATTGCCTCCACCTCCGTTGCCATTAGAGACGGCAACTATCGGCGTGGCCGTGGCAACCTGCACCACCGTCACCGCTACCGACGCTGGCACCCAGGCGAAGCAACTCGGCTGGCTGGCATCACTAACCCCCGCCCCATCCTTCTCCCGCTGCACCGTCCAGCAAATCTGGTTGTTCCGCCCCCCACAATTGTAGTAGCTCCTGGGCAACTGGTACTTTGGCTCTGCTACCTTTATTGGGGTAATCCCATCAGCGGCGGCGATCTGCAAGAGGTAATCTTCTCCCGCGTTCAGGGGGCTGTCGCCCCAGGTTAGCATCACCGTGTCAGCCTCGTGGTACACTTGCCCGGCAGTCGGCGCAGTAACCTGTGGTGCGGGCAGTATTGTGGGGTTACTGGGCGCGGGTGGCAGGGTGGGGGCTTCGAAGCTGATGCTCACATTAGTGTCGCTCACTGCGGTGGCAGCTTCGATTACGACCTCGGTTGGGGTGGCTGTATTGCTAATCGCGACAGCTTGGATGCCAGCGGCGTTGTTATTCTGGTTGTCAATGATCAGCCAGGCGAGAGCGATGAGCAACACCAGGGCCACGAGGCTGGCCGCGACGATGGGCAGTGGCGATCTGCGACGGCGCTGCGCCAGCGCAGGAGGCTGGTAGAGCGGCGCGGGGCTGGATATCACTGGCAGCGGCTGGCTGGCGCTGGCTGGTCGGCTGGGGAAGGTGGCGCGACGCGCCCCGCTCTCGCGGCGGGTTTCGGCGGGCGGCGGCGACACAACTGTGACTGGCGATGGGCTGGTAACGCTCCGCATCGGCGCGAGGATGGGCAGAGGCGGCGGGGTGGCGCGGCCCTGCAATTCGGCAAGGAAGCGGGTTACATCCTGAGGGCGGTTGGCGGGGTCGTAAGCCAGGCTGTGTTCCAGCGCGGCCCGCAGGCGTGGCGTGAGGTGCGAGTCCTCCAGTTTGCCCTCCTCGGTGGGTTCGGGCAGGTTGCCGGTGAGCAGGAAGTAGGTGGTGGCGGCCAGCGCGTATATATCGGTGGCGGGGCCACGGCGGGCGCGGGTCAGCAGTTGCTCTGGCGGCGCGAAGCCAGGGGTCAGCACTACTGAATGCGTCAGCGCCTGTTCGCCCGCAAAGCCCCGTGCGGTGCCAAAGTCAATCAGCACCGCGTGGCCTTGTCGGTTGAGCATAATGTTCGATGGCTTGACATCGCGGTGTAGCACCCCGTTGGCGTGCAGCAAGTTTAGCGCGTCACCAACCTCGGCGACATAGCGCAGAGTCTCCGCCTCAGACAACCGCCCGCCACGCTGCTGCGCCAGTTGCATCAGGTTCACCCCATCAATGTAGCGCATCACCATGTAAGCAGTGCCATTCTCCTCGAGCTGGTCGTAGACGGTGACGATGGCGGGATGCTCCAGCTTGGCAAGCGTCTGTGCCTCGCGCAGGAAGCTGGCAACCGATTGGCCCCAGCGTTCGCGGGTGAAGCCGGTGGGGATAGTGACAGTGCTGCCCTTGCGGGCGCTGCCACCGGGATAAAGCTCCTTGATCGCCACCGCACGGTCCAGGCGCATATCCCGCGCATGGTAGGTGATACCGAACGCGCCTTCGCCCAGCGTGCCGTCTATCACGTACCGGCCATTTTGTAGTTTGCTGCCCTTCGGCAGCGCGTTGCCTCGTTCGGTTGGCATATTGAAACCCCGCGATTGTACGAATGTAGAATGTAGAACGTAGAGTCCTCAGCCCTCAGCGCTGAAGTCATGGCATCAGTTCACGGCCCACCGCCCGTTCCACCACCCCGCCCTGCACCTCGAATACAGTGCGCTGGAAGTATTGCACGATAGTGCCGCCCTCGTTGAACTCCTCACTAATCGGGTAGCCGAACAGCGCCACCGCCGCATCCTGCCCGCCATAGGCGATGAAGCGCTGCAAGAAGCCGTGCGCCACGTTGTGGCCGGTTTGCGGGAAGTATATGCCCTGACCGCTGGCGGTAGTATGCAAAAAGTGCGGGTCGGTGTCGGCATAACCATGTGCCTTCATATCTTCGACCCCCAGTGCGCCGGTGCTGACCGCGCCACTGCTGCCATAGCTGGGGTGCCACTCCAACCGGGCGTAGTCGAACCACTGGTAGCGTGACACATCGGGGTATCGGCCTGAATTATTGTTCACCTGGCTTATCGGGTTGCCGAACACACCACCACCACCATTGGTACACCAGAAGAAATAGAACTCACCATCTACATCGAAGCCATTCACTGGTCTGCCCTGTTTGTTACAGCCAACTGGCATCGGTGTGTTGCTCGGCGTAGGTATAGGTGTGGCGGATGGTAGCGGCGTATTGGGCGGCGGGATGGTGGGCGGCGGCGTATTGGTTGGCGGGCTGGTGGTCGGAATTGGTGTGTTGCTCGGCCTCAATCTGGGGGTATGGGTTGGCAGCGGCAGCGGCGTATAGCTGGGTTGGGCGACCAGTGGTGGAGGGGGCGGCGCAGTAACCAGCACGGTCACGATGATGGGCGGCAACGGCGTGTTGGTCGGCGGCAGTGGCGCGGTGGTAACGGTTGCTACCGGCGGCAGCGAGGCGGTGGGATGCAGCGGTGTATCTGTAAACACTTGCGGGGCGGCAGTAGGCGTGCTAAACACGACCACCACCGTGTTCTGTGCGGCGATTATCGGAGTGTTGCTGGCAAGCGGCGCAGCGACAAGGGTAGGCGTGTTCGTCACTACCAGCGCAAGGTTGTTGCTGGCTGTGGCATCGCCGCCGTTGCGGTTGAGGACGAGTAGCGCAAGGATGACTAGCAGGGCCACGCCTGCAATCCCACCAATAATGAAGAGCAGCGGGGATGTTCGCTTGCGGGCAGTAGGATCGCTAGCAAGTAGGCCAGCTGCAGGTGCGGCGGTTAGCGGTGGTACAATGGCGGTTGGTCGCGCCGTGCGGGGCGCGGGTGGGGGAGTGATGATTACGCTCCTGGCGGGCGGCTGCGATTTGGAGTCGAGCGGGGTTGACGGGGTGTTCGTCAGGGGGACAACTGCAACGGTTCGGCTGGTGTTCATTGCGTCAGCAGCGGCGGGCGTAGCCGCCAGCAACTCGTCGAGGAAGCTATCTACATCATGGGGTCGCTCCTCGGCTTTGTAGGACATGGCGTGATCAAGCGCCGCTAGCATCGGCGGACGCAGCCGCTGGTCAGCTTCGGGATCGGCATTGGGCAGGGTGCCAGTCAGTAGATAATAGCAGGTGGCGGCCAGCGCATAGATATCAGTAAACGGGCCGCGTGGCGCTTTGAGGTAGAACTGCTCTGGCGGCGCAAAGCCGTAAGTTGCCACCACCGTTTGGGTTATACTCTGGTCGGGGACGAACTCGCGTGCCGAGCCGAAGTCAATCAGCACTACCCGTCCGCGCTGGTCGAGCATAATATTGGAGGGCTTGATGTCGCGGTGCAGCAGGCCGCGGCTGTGAACCACCACCAACGCCTCGCCAATCTGGGCGATGTAACGCACCGCTTCATCTTCGGGCAGCGGTGCGCCATACTGCTTCATTCGCTGCACCAGGTTCATACCATCAATGAAGCGCATCACCATGTAGGCGGTGCCATTCTCCTCAAAATAATCGTAGACGGGAACAATAGCGGAGTGGTCCAGGCTGGCAAGCGTCTCGGCCTCGCGGATAAAATCGGTGACAACCTTGTGCCAGCGCGACGGGGTATAGCCAGCCGGGATGGTGACGGTATCACCGGCGCGTTCGCTGCCACCGGGGTAAAGCTCCTTAATCGCCACGGTGCGATGCAGCTTGGTGTCGTTGGCGCGATAGGTGATACCGAACCCGCCCTCGCCGAGGGTAACTTCAATCAAGTATCGCCCGCTCTGTAGCTGGCTGCCCTTCGGCAGCGCGTTGCCTCGTTCGGTTTGCATATCCATTATCCTTCTATTACGAAACCAGTGGTGGAGCATAATGCTAGGTGAATTGTGTCTGCCAACCACCGTATTATATTACCAATCTTTCTAAAAGGCAACTGAGTTCAACCCAACACCGTAATTTGCGTCCGAACGTCGTGGTCGTTGAATCGGCTGCTTGCTGAGGCAATTGACCAGTAGCGAATATTTGATATGTCGAAGATGAGGGGTAGATACGTTATTTCGCTACTTCAAGTATCGCTTGATGATTGAGGCTATATGGTGGGTAGGAATACGGATAACTGTGAAAGTGCCTACCACCGACATATCATCTCATGTAGTCGAGGCGACGGCCTGCCTCACCTCGCTTCTTCCACACTGCAGGGGGATGATGTTGCCGTGGCTAGGGTTAAGGTTCATCCTCTGCAGGATATGGAGATTAGGGCAGAATAGTGGTGGCGGGTTCATATGATCTCTCATGTAGTGACATCTCAAGGGGCTTCTTAATGAGCCTACTACATCGTTCTTTATTCATCCACACTTAGCAGTATGATAACAATGATCAGGGCTATATTTCTCTATACCCATCAAAGTCGCCAGGCAAACACAAAGGACGCATGATAGGTGCGCCCTTTGCAAGTAATTCTTAGCTTGTAGATAACGGCTTGTTGAGAATACTCTCATAGACGATCTGGGCCATCTCGTCTCTCATGCTTCACCACGTTGGCGAACTGTCTACGAGTGGAAGTGCCAGCCGGTGGTACAGATTGTCGCCGCCTGCGACGAACACCTTGCCGTTCCACTTATGTGTTCGAGTAGGCTGATGGTTATTGGTTGTATTTCTGTTCTCTCCGTCATGTTATAATGACGCTATGCCAGATAAGTCGCGTGTCTGATCATAACCAAGCTAAATATCAATGGGAGAAGAGGCAGGAAGGTATAAGAAATATGGAGCAGCGAGTATCTATAGGGCAGTGGCAACTACTTAACCGCCTCGGTTCAGGTAACCTGGGTGTCACCTGGCAGGCGCTGGATGTTGCAACCGGCGGTAGTGTTGCGCTCAAACTGCTGCATCCAGTAACCAACTTCAATCAGCCCCTGCTTGAGCGACTGCGAAGCGCGATCGCCCAAGATAAACTGCTGGAACACCCAGGCATTGTGCCGGTGTATCAGATGGGCAGCGAAGGTGGGCAAGTTTACATCGTCAGCGAATATGTTCCCGTACCCTGTTTGGCTCAACAGCTTATTTCTGCCGCTCCCTTTAGTATCGAGGAAGCTTGCCGCGTGGTAGTCACTGCTGCCGATGCTCTGGCATACAGCCATGCCCAGGGTATCGCACATGGCAACCTGAAGCCAAGCAATATCCTCGTTCCGCCCAGCGGAGCCGTGCGGCTCACTGATTTTGGGCTGGCTGCACCGATTGTCGCAGAGCAGCCCAGTCCGCTGCTCGACATCATTGCGCTCTATGGCAACCCAGCCTACCTCGCTCCTGAACTTGTGCGTGGTGGTCCCCCCACCCCTGCTTCCGATATCTACGCCCTCGGCCTCATCCTCTACCAGATGCTGACTGGTCACCCTGCTTTTGAGGGTGGCAACACCAGCCTGGTACAGCAGCAACTGCTCGCCGCACAGCCAGAGTTTCATGAGTTGAAGGCGCAACTACCCCCAGTGCTGGTTAATATCATTAGCACCGCCATCAGCAAGAAACCCGCTGCTCGTTACCCTGACATCGCTGAGTTCGCTTCTTCTGTACGCGATTTCTTCATCCCCTGGTACACCGAGCAGCTAATTCGCACTCACCATGCTGCTCCCAGTCAGCGTCCAGCAGGCAAGAATTTCGTTGATACACGTCAGGCAGACAGTGATGATCAGGTCGCTCCGCCGACTTCGGCCCTTACACCCCAACTTGTATCATCAATGCCACACAAGGTCAGTAGCGCAAGTGCCACTCGTCGTCTCGCGCCTCGCGCTCTGGCTCCGAGGGTAATTGTTCCCCGCTCCTCTGACCACATCAAAGGCCCAACTCTACCAACTCGTATGCTAAGTCTCAGCGAGGTTCACTCACGCTGGGTGCGCTTCTGGTTGGTGTTGGTATTGCTCGTTCTGTTGATCGTACTACTCTTGTGGGCAGTCATAGCTGGATTGGTGCGGTTCGTATGATATACCAGATCTGTCTCACTTCAACTAATTAACATCTCTGCTACGCCATTATCCGTAGCTACCATGATATTCAAACGACCGGCCATTTCACGCAACTTCACCGCTGCATCCGCCCCAAAGCGAGACCCCTCCGCCTCCTCCGCAGCTAGATCTAGAACTGACTGCATCTGTGTCGCAGCCTGCTGGGCATCTCCCCTCTGTTGTGTGGTTGTTAGGGTGATAAGCCCCGCCAGCCCTGCCGTATCCCTGCTCAACTCCTCAATCCGCTTCATTGCTTCTCCTATTGTCGTTATCTCCTTTGCTCCACGCTCCGCTACCTCGACTCCCTGCCTGGTTGCATACACTACTGAGTTTATGCCTTCCTCTAGCTTGCCAAGTATCTTACGCACCTGTTCAGTTGCCTGATTCGACGAGCTGGCGAGCGCCTGTACTTCAGCAGCAATTACGGCAAAGCGAGTACCGTATTCCCCCGCACTGACTGCCTCTATCGTTGCATTGAGCGCTAGCAGGCGAGTTTCTGCTGCGATGCTTTCAATGCTAACTACAATGATGTCCAAACTATGGGAGCTTTCTTCTAGCTGTAGAGCAACTCCTGCAATAGTGCTTACCTGTTCAAGGACGCGGGTTATACCTGCCACTCCGATTTCAGCACTGTGGCGTACATTGGCGACCTCGCTCAGAGTGTGGTCGGCTGCGCTACTTACCTGCTGGGCAGAACCAGCAATCTGTCCTGCTACCTCACTTAGTTCTTCGACCACTGATTTGGAGTGATTAACTGCCGAAGCCGCCCGCCCTGCCCTTGCTACCCCTTCATTAGCGCGGCTAGCCAGGCTTGAAGCCGCAGCAATTACTTCGTCACTAACAAGTTCGCGGGTGCGCTGCTGCTCAACCAGGTTGGAGTTAGCAAGGTCTAGCACCTGCTTTTGTTGGCGTAGTTGGATGACCACGCTTTGTAGACTGCTGCTGAAGTAGGTGGCAATTGCTAGCAAGGAGAGGAAACTGAGAAAATAGTTGAAGAGGTAGGTGCTTGTATCACTGCTACTATTTACTACCAACTTCCCGCTGAGTTCGAGGATGGTGAGGACGCTATATGCCAACACTCCCCCTATGCCGATGGTAAGATATAGACGGCGCGGCAAGAGGAAAGCCTGGGCGGCAAAAACGGAGAAGAGGAAGATAGGCACACCACCTGCAGTGCCACCACTAAGGTGAGCCCATGAAAGAGCAATTATAATATCGAGGGCAAAGATAAGCGCATTAGCGAGGGTTATAAAGTTGTAGCGTAGCAGGGCCAAACAGAACACTGCAGCGGCGAGGCCGACTGCGGCAAGCATAACGATCAAGGCTCGACCTTCGACCGGAGTGACCAGGTAGGTTCTAACTGACACCAATAGCACGATAGTAGTATAGATAAGTTTGACGATAAAGAAGGCGTAACTGAACCGCTTTCGTTGGACGAGTTCATCGTCCTCATGGGATGATGCGACTCCTGGAAGTCTGCCACCAATTTGTCCGTCTTGCATAGGTACTTATGCCTGCCTCTCTGGGTTGAAACCTCTGGTTCCCAATTGACTTGTCAGCTATATAGCAATTATAGAGCCATCTGCTCTACCGGCTGTCCGCCCTCCCACCATTGTTGTGGCCTCGTTCTTGCTTCCAACTAATTTACTCCACCTTACTACATCCTGCCTATTATGGTTTCCTTACATCACAGCCTGGAAATTAGCTGATAAAGGATTACTATGCCCGAAACAAAGTACATTCTGATAGTTGACGATGAACCTAGCATCCTGGTCATGGTCAAGATGATGTTGGAGGATGAAGGCTATCTGACCACCACTGCAACCAACGGCGTTGAAGCGCTGGATTTGCTGTCTCAACATCCTCATCACCTGGTGCTGCTCGACCTGATGATGCCAGTGATGGACGGCCACACCTGCTGCCGAATAATCAAGGCAGGAGCAGAAACCAGGAACTTGCCGATAATTCTGATGTCGGCTGATGGTAACCTGAAGCGCAAAGCGGCAGAGTTGTGCGCTGATAGCTACTTGCATAAGCCATTCGATATTGCAGAATTGCTTGAGCTGGTGGCACATCACGCTGGGTGAGCCATATTCGACCTGATCACCGCGTCCTACTCTCAGCCCAGCTATGCCTCAGTTCACAAACCGAGGGTGCTGCTGATCGGGTAATGTACACTCTGCTCCAGGGCGATGAGTGGCTGCTGATCTACGCTTGCTGAGTTGCTGATCAACGTTCCCAACTGGGCGGCCAGTGCGCTTAGTTCCGACAGGTCAATCACTGAGATTGTACATGAACCTGCTAACTTATTCTAGTTCCTGACCTTCCTTTCACTGTTAAGCGCATACCTACCAATGTGGTATCCTACCTTTTAATACTGGCTATCGGTTCGTCTGCATAACAACATAGTCGCCCGCTGAGTAGCACCTGTCATATTTATCCGCTAATCGAGGGCATCATGATAAGTATAACACAATGATTGCCAGCTGGTTGCCTTTGCTTGAAGAACGGCGCTGGGATACATCTTCAGCAAGCGTAAGGTACATATCTCCGAGAGGTGACGATTTCTGCATAACAAAAAGCGTGAGCGGCTAACCAGAAGGTGGCTAACAGTTGCTCGCAAGCCCTTTGGTGGCATTGCCCCCGCGCTTGCCGATTACACAGAGTGGTCCTGTTTGGGGGGTATAGGAATGGCCCGGGCTGTCCAAGCGCGATCGAAGCTTGATTACGATCGCCACTCTAATTGCGCTCTACCGCACAAACGAGCTACTTTTTCATTTGCAACGCGCACTCGACAATAGGGTCAGCCGTGACGAGCTGATTGAGGTGATCACCCATCTGGCTTTCTATGCTGGTTGGCCGACCGCCAATACGGCGGTAACTATTGCCGAGCGCGTATTTGACGAAAGCAATCAAGTTATTAGCTTAGAAAGAGGACAACAACTGTGACATTGAGCAAACGTAAACTTGGTAGCCAGGGGCTTGAAGTCTCGGCCATCGGCCTGGGCTGCATGGGCATGAGCCAGTCTTACGGCCCCGCGAATGAGGCGGAGTCGATCGCCACACTGCACCGCGCCATCGAATTGGGCTGTAACTTCTTCGACACAGCTGAGGCATACGGCCCCTTCACCAATGAGGAGCTACTTGGCAAGGCGTTCAAGGGCCGCCGCGAACAGGTGACCATCGCTACGAAGTTTGGCTTTCTGATCAGGGATGGCAAGATGGTAGGTGCCGAAAGAGATAGCCACCCTGGGCATATCCGTGAGGTGGTGGAAGCTTCACTGCGGCGGCTCGGCACCGACTACATTGACCTGCTCTATCAGCACCGCGTTGACCCCGCCGTGCCAATCGAGGATGTGGCTGGCACGGTAGGTGACCTGGTTAGGGAGGGAAAGGTACGCTACTTTGGTCTCTCTGAGGCTGGTGTTGCCAACATCCGCCGCGCCCATGCCGTCCATCCCGTTACCGCGCTGCAGAGCGAATACTCGCTGTGGGAGCGGAATCTGGAAGCTGATATAATCCCGCTGCTACGTGAACTTGGCATCGGCCTGGTAGCCTTTGCTCCGCTAGGTCGTGGCTTCTTGACTGGCGAGGTCAAGCGGGCCGAGAATTACCCCGAAGGCGATTTCCGCCGCAACGACCCGCGCTACCAGGGGGGGAACTTCGACGCTAATATGGGGGCGGCGCAGGTGGTACGCGATATTGCTGAGGTTAAGCAGGCGAAGCCTGGGCAGGTCGCGATTGCCTGGCTGTTGCAGAATGGCAAGGATATTGTGCCAATCCCTGGCACCAAGCGGCGCAAATACCTTGAGGAGAATGTCGCGGCTGCGGGTGTCCAGCTCACGCCATCCGAGATACAGGCGCTTGATGATGCCTTGGCCCCAGAGAAGGTCTCAGGACCGCGCTATGCCCCAGCCACAATGGCGGCGGTTGATCGCTGATTCTACTGATGTGCCATTCTCGCCTCCTGAGCCATCTGTAGGGCTGGTAGAGGCATCAGCAACCGTGCCGCCGAACCTAACGCCTTCGCCGAGCGGCAGCGAACAGGCGGTCTGGCAGGCGGCAAAGGATGAACTCCTGGCCGCCGCCAGCAGTGGGGCGAAGCTGTGGCTACAGCACGTGCGCCTGATTGGAGTCGAGGCTGATCGGCTGGTGCTTTCCTCACCGCCGCTTGGCAGTTCCGCCGCTCACGCCGCCAGCTACGCTGCGCCGCTGGCCGAGTTGCTGGGCGCGATGCTGAGTCGCCCGCTGGCGGTGGAGTTCCAGGTTGGCTGGTGAAGAGATGAGGCAGGCTGCCTTATACCAGGTATGTTTGGTCGCACAGTATATTCGACCCAGGGCGAACCGTTGTTAGCCCCAACCGATATACTGCGTAACCAGATGGATTTGGTATTAGCCGGGGTACTCGCGGAGCGCGTGGCCCAACTCCTTCACCGCCGCCCGTATCTTCCACTCGTCCACGCCTGCATAGCCCAGTACCAGCGCTCCGCGCCCACCTGGTATGAGCCGATACGCCGATAGTGGCGCTGCGGTAATTCCCCTCCTGGCGGCCAGCCGAGACACCTGGGTATCGCTTACCCCGGCGGGCAGCCAGCCGAGCAGGTGCATCCCCGCCTCGGCGGGTTCCACCTCAAGCCAGTCAGCCAACTCACGCTGGGCCGCTTCCACCAACACCGCCTGGCGAGTGGCGTACAACGCCCGCATCCGCCGAATGTGGCGGGCAAAGTGGCCCTCGCTGATGAAGTCGGCCAACGCCGCCTGTTCAGGCAGGGCGGAATGGCGGTCAGCGAGGGCGCGGGCGGCCACGAAAGTGTCCACCAGATCGGGCGGAGCTACCAGATAACCGAGGCGCAGCGATGGGAACATCACCTTGGTGAAGGTTCCCATGTAGATCACCCGGCCACTATGATCCAGCCCTTGCAGCGCAGCCAGGGGACGGCTGGCATAGCGATATTCGCTATCATAGTCGTCCTCGATGATCCACACCCCCTCGCGGTTGGCCCAGTCGAGCAGGGCCAGTCGTCGGGTCAGGCTCATGGTCACGCCTAGCGGGTACTGGTGTGAGGGGCAGACGTAGATCAGCCGCGCCCCTGCTCCTTGCGCCACGCAAGCCTCTACATTCAGGCCATCATCATCCACCGGCATCGGGGTTAGCTCTGCCCCGGCGGCGATAAATGCGCTACGCGCCCCCAGATAACCCGGATCCTCGACCAGCACGCGGTCGCCAGGGTCGGTCAGGATGCGAGCGGCCAGGTCAAGCCCCTGCTGCGCCCCGGCGGTGACAATCACCTGCTCCGCTTCGCAGCGCACTCCCCTCGCCGTGCGTAGGTAAGCGGCGATCGCCTCGCGGAGCGGCTGATAGCCCGCCGTGCAAGCCCCTGCCAGCAATTGCAGTGGCGGCTGCGCCCATCGCCGCGCCAACAGCCCGCTCCATAGCTTGATGGGGAAGGCATCGAGCGCGGGCATCCCGCCCTGGAAGGCGCGTAGTCGGTCGCTGGGCTGCGCCCCATTCATGGTCGCGGCGATGCGACTGCCCCGCACAGAGAGGCGGCGTTCCCCATGCGATGATGGTGAATGATGCTCTACGGGCGCGGCGGTCAACGCATCATCGGGCAAGGTGTGTACCACGCAAGTGCCTGCGCCCGCCTTGCTTTCCACATAGCCCTCAGCTAGCAGTTGGTCGTATGCTCCCACTATCGTGCTGCGTGAGACGGTAAGCTCGGTGGCAAGCTGGCGGCTGGACGGCAGACGCTGGCCTGCCCGCAACTGCCCACTTAGGATGGCGCTGCGAATTGCCTGGTATAGCTGGCGGTGCAGCGGGATGTCGGCAGCGGCGCTGATGCTGCTGAAGATCGGTGAGGGCAGTGTGGATGCGCTCTTTGCCATAATGTTACCTCCGACTGAAATATTGGTATGCCAATTTTACCGCAAAATGGCGCTTGTGTGCATACCAAGCGGCGGTTAGTATTAGCCAAATCAGATAGGTTATGCAGTATATATGTAGAGGCGAAGCATTGTTCGCCCTACCGAACTGTGTAACTCCTATAAAAAGCGAGAGGAGCGCATTATGTTCCAGACTGAAGTTTCCATGCCTGAAGTATCGCATATTCACCGTCACAGTGAGCGGTCCGTACCCGATGAGGCGGCCAGTATCCTCGTCGCTGGGCTGGTTGCCCACGTCGGCTTCAACGATGGCGACGAACCGCAGGTGATACCCTTCCTCTATCACTACGACCCGCATATCCCTGACCGCCTCTACCTGCATGGCGCGGTCGCCAACCATACCTTGCGCCTGCTCACTAGCGGTGCGCCTGTCTGCGTCACTGTCACCCTGATTGATGGCCTGGTTTATTCGCGCAGCGCCCCTAACCATTCAGCCAACTATCGCAGCGTGGTCTGCAGTGGACGGGGGCAATTGGTAAGCTCGGACGAAGAGAAGGAGCAGATGTTTACCGCCATGATTGGGCGCTACTTTGCCGGGCGGGAGCGAGGGCGCGACTACACGGCTTCCACCCTGAAGGATCTGCGTACTACAACTGTGGTTGCGGTGCAGATTGAACGCTGGGGCGCGAAGGCGCGGCGCGGCGGTCCGCTGGGGCCGCTTGATGCCGACCCTGATGCGGCGGGGACGTGCGGGGTGGTCGAGCAAGGTGGAGCCAGCAATGAATAAGGCATTGGCACAGGAGGTTGATAGCAAGGATAGGGTGACAAATGATCGTGCTACATTGGAATGGCACGGAACCGAGGGACTGATTTTCGGCCTGATCGGCGTGGTCTGCTTCAGTTTGACCCTACCCGCTGCCCGCGCTGCCGTGCCGGATTTGGGTAGCATCGTGGTGGGGCTGGGGCGGGCGTTGGTCGCCGCCCTGCTAGCCGGGATTTTGCTCTGGGTCAAGCGCGAGCGATTGCCCGAACGCCACCACTGGCGGGGTCTGGCGCTGGTTGCGCTCGGCGTGGTGGTGGGCTTCCCGCTGCTGTCCTCGCTGGCTCTTGCCCATCTGCCCGCCGCGCATAGCGCAGTGGTGGTTGGATTGTTGCCTGCGGCCACGGCAGTTATGGCGGTGTTGCGTACCGAGGAGCGTCCGCCGCGCCTGTTCTGGGTTAGTTGCGCGGTGGGGGTGGCGGCGGTGCTGCTCTTTGCTGCCAGTGAAGGGGCGGGGTTGCCCCAGGGTGATGACCTCCTGCTGCTCATCGCAGTGTTGCTGGGGGCGCTTGGTTACGCCGAGGGCGGGAGGCTGTCCAGGGAACTGGGTGGCTGGCGGGTGATCTGCTGGGCGTTGATCTTTGCCGCGCCATTTCTGGTTCTACCCGTCGCTTTCGCCGTTATCAGCGCGTGGCCGATCGCTGCATCAGCCTCAGCCTGGCTCGGCTTCGCCTACATATCGCTTATAAGTATGTTTCTTGCTTTCTTTGCCTGGTATCGCGGGTTGGCCCTGGGCGGGGTTGCCCGGGTCGGCCAGGTACAGCTAATCCAGCCCGTGCTGACCCTGACGTGGGCGGCGTTGTTGCTCGGTGAAGCAGTTTCGCTGCCGACGCTTATCGCCGCTCTGCTGGTGGTTGCTTGCGCCGGTCTCAGCCAGTGGAGTTGGCGGCGCAGGTAATTGGGTTGACAGTCTTTGCCTGTTTACTTTACACTATGCGGAGTATCTGGTTAGGCAGTGGATAGCGGTTGAGCAGGCTGATGGAGTTGGATTAGCCTGCCTGCTTGGGAGGCGCAGCATTGGAGCATCCTTCAGTAAGGACCAGACGTTTCCGCTTGGTGTGGTGGAAGTGGGCAGTTGTCGGTGTATTGTTGGTGGCGGTAGGCTGGCTGGGTTGGCTGGGCCTCAGCCTGAAGAACGCCGAGGACAAGATTTATCACCCCCTGCCAGCGCGGCCAACCGTGGTGGTAGGCCAACACCAGCCTGCTGGCCCAGGGCAGACCAATGCCCAGCCATCGCCCACTAAAGCGGGGGGGCAGGTGGCGATAGCTGGCCCAACCCTAACCCCTATCCCCTCGCTAACCGCCCTGCCCGCCAGCGCCGACTTGAGCAGCGCTGGTCGCTTCAACATCCTGTTGCTGGGCATTGACCAACGCTCCGATATCGAAGCCAGTCGCAGCGACACCATGATCCTGGTCAGCGTTGACCCGGTGAGCAAGACGGTTGCCTTCCTCAGCATCCCCCGCGACATGGCGGTAGATATACCAGGTTACGGCCTGAACAAGATTAACTCCAGCTACCTGTTTGGTGAGTATTATAAGCAGCCGGGCGGTGGCGCGGGCCTGACCATTGCCACGGTCGAAAAGCTATTCGGCGTGCCGATCACGTATTACATCAGAGTCAATTTTCAAGGTTTCCAGAAGG
>JBBRMT010000105.1:0-14748 GCA_038230695.1 Chloroflexia bacterium | reverse complement strand
GGGCGCGGCAGTGGCGACAACATCCGCACCATGCTGGGCGTAATGGTTAGCTGGCGGGCGAGGGGCGGGTCGCTGGCGGCAAGGTCGGTGTGCAAACCCACCAGGGCGCGCACATCGGCAAGGGGGTCGAAATTGGGCATCAGGTCTGGCTGACCCGTGATAGTCACACCATAGCCCCGATCGAGCAAATCGAGCATCGTTACTGGCGGAGCGAACGCGGCAATACCGCGTTCGCGCAGTTCTGCGGGCGCCACATTACGGATGGCCCAGTTGCTCAGGCTTGCCAGGGGCAGCAGCCGTTGCTCATCACCCAACGTTACCAGCGCGGCCAGCTTGCCCTGCGGCCCGAACGTGCCGGGCAGGTCTACGGTGTAACTGACTAGTTTCATTAAAGGTTGCCGCGGGCTTCCTGTTCGCGCTCGATCGCCTCGAAAAGCGCCTTGAAGTTGCCCGCGCCGAAGCCGCGTGCGCCGTGCCTCTCGATGATCTCGTAGAAGACGGTGGGCCGATCCTCGACCGGGCGGGTGAAGATCTGCAACAGGTAGCCCTCGTCATCGCGGTCGGCCAGGATGTTGAGCTGCTCCAGGGTGTCATAATCCTCTTTAATCGCGCCGATGCGCTCAGGCAGTTCCTCGTAGTAGCTATGTGGGGTGGGCATGAACTCCACACCGCGACTCATCATGTCGCGCACAGTGGCAACAATGTCGGCGGTGGCGAGGGCGATATGCTGCACGCCGGGGCCGATGTAGTAGTCGAGATATTCCTGGATCTGGCTCTTCTTGCGGCCCGCCGCTGGCTCGTTGATGGGGAACTTGACCCGCCCATTGCCGTTCTCCATCACCTTGCTCATCAACGCGCTGTACTCGGTGTTGATAGTCTTGTCATCGAAGTGGATGGTATTCTGGAAGCCTAGCGTGTCAGCATAGAAATCAACCCAATCATCCATCTTGCCCAGTTCGACATTGGCAACCATGTGATCTACGGCTTTGATGCCGGTCGGTCTAATCTCAAAAGTGTCATGGGCGGGCCGGAAGCCGGGCAGGAAGTGGGGATGGTAGTCGTTGCGCTGGATGATGCTGTGGATGGTGTCGCCATAGGCGCGGATGGCAGCGCGGGTAAAGCTGCCGTGGTCGTCGCGCACAGTGGTCGGCTTGGATTCTGATACTGCGCCACGCTCGGTGGCCGCCTCATATGCGCTGACCGCATCTGGCACCTGGAAGGCGATATCGCGCACGCCGTCGCCGTGCTTGTGGATGTGTTCGGCGATTGGCCCTTCCGAGAACAGCGGGGTGGTGAAAATGAAACGAATCTGGCCCTGCTCCAACAGATAGCTAGCGCGGTCGCGCACGCCGGTTTCGGGGCCGAGATAGCCAATCAGGTTGAAGCCAAAACCGCTCTGGTAATAGTGAACCGCCTGGCGGGCGTTGCCCACATAGAACTCCACATAATCGAGGCGCTGGATTGGGAAAAAATCCTCCCGCTCGGCGCGGCGCTCCTTCCTGCTGGTAGGGCGCGGCATAGTCATCGTCATTGATGCTTCTCCTTTCGTAATGAATGTGGCAGGTAGAGTGTAGAAGGTGGAATGGGGTTGCTGCGTGTTCAGGGCGTTGATTTAGGCTATCTCGCCCACACTCTCTCACATATGTTATAGCAAACTGCGCACCCCTTTGTCAAGCAAAGGGGCAGCAGCTTTTATGCAGGGGCTGAATTATGCAGGGGGTTCAGCTTGAGACATATGCCCAGGCAGCGATGTACATACATAATACCGTGGGGTGGGCGTACACAGCCGACGTGGGGTTGGGCGCGGGGGCTGGATACCAGGCGTGTTCGATACCACGCATGAGCAGGGCGCAATCAAAGGTGCAGCTACCAGGCGGAAACTGCTGGGGGTCGTCAAAGAAGCTGGATTCAACCTGCTGGACATCGAGCGGCGCCACTTTCCAGTTAAAGGCTTGCAGCCGAATGCCCTGTACTGCGCTACCGTTGTGATTGGGCGAATAGCCAACCGCGCCATTCTCGAAGAAGGCGGAGGCTTCAGCGACGCTCTGGAAAACTGATGTGGAGGGCATTGTTTCGGCAACATCGGCTGCGACAACCACATGGGTCTGCTCATCATCGCTATCGAGCGCAACATAGAGATGTTTGGGCTGTTCGGCCACATTGAAGTGGGCGTGCTGGTGGAAACCGGGTACTATGCGCCCGCCAAGCAAGACGTTCAGCCGTGAACCAGTGTCGCGGCGGGGGATATAAACCCCTTCGCGCAGCTCGCCCTTCTCCTCCCACTCGACCGCGATGCGATGCGCGGCGTTTTCCGAGGTTACACCCAGGAATGAAGGTATACCTTTGGGGCGCAGATGGGTCAGGCGAATCAGGCAGATACCGGCAATACCATTGCCTTGCACCAGCTTGGGGCGGAACGGGGATGGCAAAAGCGCGGCAAGCACGTCAGGGTCAACCCGATAGTTGACTAGGATGCGGCGGTCAATAACTCCACGCATCGCGGGAAAAATCATCATATCATTGCCTCCATTGCTGAAGTAACGCTCGGCTGGGGCAACATAATTTTCGGCAGCCCCGGCAGGCGGAACTAATAAAACAGCAGCGGCAGCGCCAGGCTTCAACGCACTTGACTGTTGGGTTGGGGATCGCAACCAATACATTGTAACATATTTAACAAACAAATACAAAAATTGGGCTACCCTTGTTACTTGCTCCAGTAATCGCCGATATGAGGGTCGGCCTTGACCGGCACTTTCTTAAGGATCTCCTCGCCCGCTTCTATCATGGCCCGCTCGACCAGGTTGCAAACTACCTCGGCTTGATCCTCGCGGGCTTCGACCACAATTTCGTCGTGAACAGTGTTGACCACGCGGGCATCGAAGCCCTGCAAAGTACGCTTGAGGAAGATAAGGGCGGTCTTAGTCATGTCCGCGTTCGCGCCCTGGATGGGGGCGTTCTTGCCCTGGCGCTCGATGGCGGCGCGGTCACTATTATATGTGGGGCTATCGGCCTCCGGCTTGGTGAAGAAGCGTTTACGGCCAATCGGCGTTTCACTGTAGCCCTTGCGTAGTGCGCTACGCGCCGCGCCGTCAAGCCATCGCTGGATGCCGGAGTATGCCTTGAAATATTGCTCAATTAGCCGCTTGGCCTCGTCCACCTCCACGCCCAATGTGACAGCCAGTGAACCTGCGCCCCGCCCGTAGGCGAGGCCGAAGTTGATTGCCTTGGCCTTGCCGCGCATGGACTTGTCCACATCCTCCAGCGGCACCTGGAACATCTGGCTGGCGGTCAGAGCGTGCAGGTCGCCCCCGCTGATGAACGCCTCGATGAAGGCGGGGTCGCTGCTCAATTCGGCCAGGATGCGTAGCTCGGCCTGCGAATAGTCGCAGGTGATCAGCTTGTAGCCCGGCGCGGCGATGAAGCAGGAGCGAAAGTCAGAGGTGGCGGGGATCTGCTGTACGTTGGGGTTGGAGCAGGAGAAGCGGCCAGTATCCGCCCCATGCTGGCTGAAGTCAGGGTGGATGCGGCCCGTCTTGGGGTTGATTAGCTGCAGGAACTTTTCGCCGAACGCTGATAGCGTCTTCTCATGTTCGCGGTAGGTGAGTAGCATCTTGATCGCGGGATGGTCATACTTGACCAGCGTACTCTCCATCGTGTCGGGCAGGTTCACACCTAGCTTGGAGAAGCACTCGATCAACTGCAAATTGCTGTTCAGGTTGATGCTGCTGACCCCAAACATCGTCGCCTGGGCCACAGTTGGCTCTAGCACTTCAAGCAACGTAGCAGCGGCCTGGTCGCGTAGCACCTTCACGTTCTCGATGATCTCGCGCCACTTCTCCACGTTGATAGCGCAGCCCGCCAGTTCCATGTCGCCTACGGCAGGGATGCAGTCGAACTCCAGCTTGGTAGTGCGTTCCAGCTTCAGCTTCTTCAGCTTGGGCTTCTGCTGCTCGTAGATGGGGAACAGGATCAACACGTCGCGGATGGCGTATTTCAGTAGCTCTTCGCTATACGGCGTGCCGGGTTTCATGCCGATGAAGTTGGCCCGCTCCGACTTATCCATAGGCAGGTCAGCATACTGATGGCTGAGATTCTTCAGGCTTATTTCGCGGCTGATGCCACTGGTCAGCACCCGCTCGGCCAACATCGTGTCGTAGATGTTGACCAGCTCGATGCCCGCCCGCACCTTGAGGAACTTGTAGTCGAACTTGGCGTTCTGCAACAGTTTGAGGATAGCAGGGTTCTCCAACACCTGGCGCAGCGGAGCAATATCCAGCTTACGCCCCGAACCACCGCCCACGTCGAAGATATAGCCCATTTCGGCGGTGGAGATTTGCAAGAGCAGCAGGTCGCAGGTGTAAGGGTCGAGGCCGCTGGTCTCGGTATCCACCGCCAACGCCTTCTCCTTGAGCAGCAAAGCCATTACCTCAGCCATGCGCTTTGGGTCGTTGATTAGTTCATAGGGCGGGTTATCCCAGTCTACCCGGTTGATCGGCTCCGTCACTGCTTCGTCGCTCTCATCCTCTTCAGCCACAATCTCTGGTGGGGCGGCAGCATCATCAAAATCGCTGGTCTCGTCATCCACCACGTACTCCACGGTGGCGCGTTCGCGTATCTCTACCACCTCAATAGTGGGGACATGGAATTGCGGCACATAGGCATAGATACCGCCCGCACCCGAATTGCTGCCCGGCACCCGCCCCTCGGCGGTTAGGTATGCAGTCGGGGCGATTGGCTGGGGGCTAGTTGGGTGTGCGCCATTGCCGCGCTGCGAATAGCCGTTACCATTGCCGTTGCCATTGCCATTGCTGTAACCATTGCCTTTGGCGTGGCCGTTACTGTATCCATTGCCATTGCCATTGCCGTTGCTGTTACCGTTGCCATTACTTCGCGCCTTGACGTATAGCTGGTGCAGGCTGGCGTAATATTCGACCGGCAATTCGCTAATCGGCGGATGCTCGTCACTGTAGGGGCAACTGGCAAAATCGGGATGGTAGGATGCGCCGCAGACCGCGCAGCGGCGGTATAGCGCCCCTGGCACCGCTACTGACTGGCAATGTGGGCAACGCAGCGCAACGCGGGTGCGCTGGCTCTCCGGCAGGTTAAAATCCTCACCACAATGGCGGCAGATAGTTTCCATGACCTTAGTTTAATACATCTGTTCGTGGTTGTCAATCGGTTTTTCCACAAGATATTGTGGGTTGCCAGCAACTCAAACTTGTGCTAAGATAAGGCCAGCACTGGCAAGGAGAGTGGCAATGGCTGGCACTGGGCCGCTTACGCAGGGGAGCAAACTTCAGAACGGCAAATACGTGGTCGGAGAGCTGCTGGGGCAGGGCGGCTTCGGCATCACCTACCGCGCGACCGACACGTTGCTGGGGCGCATCGTGGCGATCAAGGAGCTTTACCCTGAAGGCAGTGAGCGAAAGGGCGAAAACGTAACCGTACCGCTTACCTACACCGAAGGCCGCTGGAGCAAGGCCATCGGCGACTTTCTGCGCGAGGCTCGCACCCTTGCTAGCCTCGACCACCCCGACATCGTGGCGGTGTATGACTACTTTGAGGAGAACAACACCGCCTATATGGTGATGCGCTTCATTGATGGGGTAGACCTGGTGAAAGTGATGGTGCAGCGCGGGGGGCGGCTATCTGAAGCTGAGGCGATCAGCTACATCAGCGAGGTGGGCGCAGCGTTGAGCGTGCTGCACGCACGGGGCGTGCTGCACCGCGACATCAAGCCGTCGAACATCCTGGTCAACCGTCAGGGCCGTGCCGTACTGGTAGACTTCGGCGCGGCGCGGGAGTTCACTACCAACCAGGCGATTACGCACACGGTAGTTGCCAGTTATGGCTTTGCCCCACCGGAGCAGTTCCATGCCAGAGCCTTGCGCGGACCGTTCACCGATGTGTATTCGCTGGCCGCCACCTGCTACTATCTGCTGACTGGCAGCCTGCCGACACGGGAGGCAATCGAGGACCAGCAGATCAGGCCGCAAGTGCGGGTCGCGCTGGAACACGCGATGGCCTACAACCCGGAGCAACGCCCCCCCGATGTGGCAACCTTCCTTGCCGAGCTACAGGGACGTACCCCCTCACCGGTATCGGACTCTAGCACGCGCATAGTGGCTAGCCCTCCCGCCGCAACCCGCGATATGAGCGAACCAGCAAACTATCCAAAGCTGCAAGTGGCGGGTGGCAGCGGCACTGAGCAAGGCTATGCTCGCGCTTCCGCCAGCCAACCACCCGCACCAGGCGAGTACCCGCACGGAACAGCAACCCCTGGCAGTCCGCCACAAAATATCCCGCCCGCACCCATAGTATATAATTGGCAAGCAGCGCCTCCACTGGTTGCCGCACCGCCTGCACAGCCGCAGTTCGTCGCACCACCACTCTTGCCACCCCCTCCTTCTCTGCCTAATAAACCGCAGCGAGGTGCGCCCTGGCCCCTAATCGGCGCAGGGCTGCTCGTGCTGATCGCTCTGGCTCTAATCCTCATCGTCTTGATCAGTGGCAACAAGGGCAACGCCATCCCCCCCATTGTGGCCCAGGTCGGCAGCCCCATCCCGATCAGCACGGCTACGATACTCTCAGCAGCAGCGGATACCCCGGCTCCTACAGATACCGTTGCGGCGATTGATAAACCCGCCTCTACCGTTGCTGCGGCGCAAGATACTCCCGTTGCCACAGACACGGTAGGCGAAGTGATCACACCGACTGATATTGTGGCCGCAGTGATTACCCCCACCGTTGCCGCCGAGTTCAATTTCGCCAATCTCTACCTGAATGGCATATCCATGTCTGCCCCAGATGAGGGCTGGGCAGTCGGCGAGGTGAAGAGCGGCACGGGTGACAATGCACCTACCAGCGGAGCGATATTGCACTATCACAATGGCCGATGGCGGCGCGACACTACCGCACCCGACATCCCCGCGCTGTACTCGGTATTCATGATATCGGCGGACGATGGTTGGGCGGTAGGTGGCACCTATACCCCGACCGACAAGGGTATCATCCTGCACTACAGCGGTGGCAAGTGGTTGCCAGTGCATGATGTTGAATTGACCACCCTCGATGACCTATATATGGTATCGGCGGAAGAAGGTTGGGCAGTTGGCGGGGGCATAATCACGCACTACCAGAATGGTCACTGGGCGTTGGCTGACGATCCGGTAAGTAGTGTGGGGCTGACGAGCGTGCACATGATATCGGCGACAGATGGCTGGGCAGTGGGTAGCAGTGGCACCATCCTGCATTACACTGGCGGCCAGTGGCAGTTGGTGAATATAGGTACGAGTGCAACCCTCTACGGTGTGTACATGGTCAACACCGATGAAGGCTGGGCCGTGGGCAGGGCCGCACAGAAGAATGTCAACGACCCAGTTAGCGGGGTGATCCTGCATTATAAGAACGGCAACTGGACAGCAGTTCAGGCCAGCGCCCAGGATGCGTTGCTGGCGGTGCAGATGGTATCGCCCACTGAGGGTTGGGCGGTTGGTGGCTACGGGGCAGGGTTGTGGAATTATACCAACGGCGGCTGGGCCGCGGTGGATGCCACGCACAGTCTCGCAGGCTTGCAGATGCTGGCCGCCAACGATGGCTGGGCAGTGGGCGGCAACGATGCGGGCGCGCTAATCCTACACTACGACGGCAACCAATGGAGCGATGCGCTATCAACAGCCACGCCAAATGGGCCATGACTTGCTGAACCCCCATCTTTCGGTAGGCGAATTTGCACGCCTGCGCCAGCCTTGACAGCATAAGGTGGATATTGTATAATTCAGCACGCAAGCAACCCTTATTCCTCGATAGCTCAACGGCAGAGCAGGCGGCTGTTAACCGCAAGGTTGAAGGTTCGAATCCTTCTCGAGGAGCCAGATCCGAACCGACCAGGTAAGGTCGGTTTTCTTTTGCCCATCAAACTGTAGCAGCCCGCCGTTATAGGGGGATGGCGTGGTTCAACGTTGACGCAGTTCGCCAGCAAGCTCCAACGCTAGGCTGCTCTGGAAATAATTCCAGGCAATATCAATAGGCTCTGGCACAGACTTGCTCTCCACGTACTCCTCAATGCACCGCGCTACGTACTCAGCAAGTTTAACTGGCACAGCGTTGCCGATTAGCTGCTCCATATCTGCTTTGGTGCCTGACCAGATGAAGCTATCGGGAAATGTTTGGATCATACTTCGCTCTTTAGTAGTTAGTGGACGCAGTTCCGGGCCTGGCGGCGCAGTATCGCCCGAATGAGGCTGATATGAGGGGGGTACGGGACGATTAACTCCCCGAATAGTAGGACTAGGCTCATCAATCGAGAAAACTCCTCGCCGCGCATAGCTACGCGGGTGCCGGTAGTAGTGGTCTATCGCCAACCTTTCACCGAAATAATCGCGCAATGTCATCGGACGCTTGGCAAGGTTTTTCTCCAGGTAGAACTCCAAGGCATCATCGCGCCCGCCCTGTTCAGCAATTAGAAACAGACGCTTACGTAGCTGTGGTACTCCACACAAACTTGCGTCAAGCACAATCTCGGTAAGGCCATAGCCTGCGTCTTTGAGCAGGGCTTTTGCGTCAGCAAACGCTTTGCTGCTTTCGGCACGCTCGACGTTCTCCATTACCATCCAATTAGGCTTCAGCTTCGTCACTATCGAGGCAAACGAGCGTGTAAGGTCGGCGCGACCCTGGTTCTCGTCCCGCTTGCCCGCGCTTGAGAAATCCTGGCAAGGTGGGCCGCCGATGACCATATCCGCACTATAATTAGTGAATATCTCCACATCTTCACAAGCGGCGGCAAGGTCATAGCAAATGGCAGGATGGCCGGTAAAGTTTCGCTGATAGACAGCCAGAGCGGGCCGCCAATTGTCGAAGGCGGCTACTATTTCATACCCGGCTTGTTGAAAACCGAGTGAAAGCCCACCCGCGCCACAAAACAGGTCTATGGCTTTCATTCAGCAGCCTCCAAAGGTTCGTCAAGTACAGTAGGAAGCTCCATTGTGCCAGGGGTGAATATGTGCTGAGGAAGTAGCCCAGAGGTGGTAAGTATCGCGGCATCCAAGCGGCGTTCTGGTTGCAGATGATCCTGCCCGCCGCCCAGGATTATATCGCGTACAACTTCCTTTCTAACCCGTGGGATACTCAACTCCACGCAAGCCATCAGCGGCTGGGTGAGAATACCCGTGATAGAGAAGGCTTTATCGTTACGCTTGCCATAGGTTAGCTCATTAGTTATGTATTTTGCATTGAACCTACCAACGCAAGCAAAATCATGGAGCATTTTTATAAGCCAGATTATTGTGCGCGTCGGGCGACCGATATCAGTTGCGGAAGCAGTGTTCGTCATAAATAGCCGGGTGAAGGCATAATTGCTCCAGACAAAAACATCAAAACATTGATCATCTAGTATTAGCTTCTGCCCGATGGTACGCCATATTGGTTGCAGCACCAGTGGATGTTGGTCATCGAGCTTGTTCAACATTACCTGGTTAAGTGCAGCCACCATATCGGGCAAATACTTTAGCACGTGAGCTTCCGATTTCCAGTCAATGATCGAGCTGCAGACTGGCTCAAGCAAGCTGCGGAGCTGGTCTTGCTCATTCACATAGGCAGCTGCAATGCTCAGGGCTATATACACAATGCTATCAGGTCGCACAACGATCTCGCATCCATGCTGGGCCTTTGGCAAATGCGCGGTGGTGCTGTCAGGCAAAGCAGTGAGCTTAATCTCCAGCCCACGCATCGGTCGCTTTGTTGCGGTATCAAAAGTAACGAGATCTATACGGGGCAAACGATGCGCTAGAAGAGAAACATAATCTGTATAGGCAACCTCAAATTCGTAGTGAAGGTTGGGCGACAATTGTCTCAGTCCGAACAGCGCTTCCATGCTAATCTTATCTTTTACAACGTGTAGCTCGCTGTCCAGCTTCAGGTATACACCATCCATGCTCTGCTCGCCCATCCACGCAGCCAGTGAGACAGGGAAGGCATTATTAAATATGTTCTTCTTCCAATTTGCGGGATCGCGAAAGTCGCGGTTGGAGTGTTCGAGACCGAACAAACTCATACCTTCTATGAGAATAGGCGCTGGCATTGTTTGGCTCCTGTTTGCTAGCAATAGATGAGGTATTATATCACACGGGGCTACTTTAGGCTGGCCTGCAACACATCCAGAGCTTGGTCAATACCAATACCATCAACCCGCATCAGCTTGGTGCGGGAAGCCTGGCCGCTCACCAGGGTGACGCGGCGCTTGCTCACGCCAAACATTGCGGCAAGGTAGATGAGCAGAGCGGCGTTGGCTGCACCCTCTACCGGCGGTGCGATGAGGGTGATGCGCGTCGCACCGTCGTGCGGGCCTAGCACCGCGTTGCGGCTGGCGCGGGGTTGGACCCGCACCCGCAGCGCAATGCCCGTGTCGGTGGCCGCCAACCCCCAGGCGGCATAATCCTTGCCCATAAAGGTGATTATAGCATACCACTCGGTAATAGGCCTCCGATTATGGTAAAATACACGATGCACAGCGCCGTGCCAACCACTTGAACAAGGAGAAACTGCGTGCCTCGTGATCTACCCATTGGCAACGGCAACCTGCTGATTAACTTCGACGCGAATTACAACATCCGCGATATTTACTACCCCTATGTTGGACAGGAGAATCATACCCTCGGCGATCCCTGCCGCACCGGGCTGTGGGTGGATGGCGACTTCCTCTGGCTTGACGACCCTTCATGGTCGCGGGTCGCCAACTACGCCCACGACACGCTGGTAACGCAAGTAACGCTGGCTAATGATCGTCTTGGTCTGGCGTTGGCGATTAGCGATACGGTGGACTTTGAGCATGACCTGTTCATCCGCCAGATCAATGTTGTCAATCATCGCCAGGCGGTGCGCCATCTACGCTTTTTCTTCCACTATGCGGTCAATCTGTATAGCTCCGACATCGGCGACACCGTGTACTATCAGCCCAAGCTGAAGGCGATACTCGCCTATCGCGGGCAGCGATACTTTTTGCTCAACGGGCAGGTGGGTGGCGAGGTGGGCCTCAGCGCCTATGCCTGTGGGCAGAAGACGCATGGCGCGGAGGGTACATGGCGCGATGCCGAGGACGGGGAACTAAGCGGCAACCCCATCGCGCAGGGGTCGGTTGATTGCACAGTGGGGATGTATACGCTGCTGCCCGATGCTGGCACTGCCACCATCTACCACTGGGTGGCGGCGGGCAAGAGCTACAGCGAGGTCAAACGTCTGGATCAAATTGCTCGTAGCGTCGGCCCTGGGCGGTTGCTGGAACGCACCACCGCCTACTGGCGGCGCTGGGCGCGACGCGCCGAGCAGGAGCAGATTCTCAGCCATAGCGATCTGCCTGCCCGCCTTACCAACCTCTATCGCCGCAGCCTGCTGGTGCTACGCACCCAGATTGACAATCGCGGCGCGATCCTGGCTGCTAACGATAGCGACAACATGAACTTCAATCGCGACACCTATAGCTACGTCTGGCCCCGCGACGGTGCGCTTATCGCCTACGCACTCGACAGCGCAGGCATGGCCGACCTGGCCCGTCGCTTCTTCAATTTCTGCGCCGAGACGATAACCGAGGATGGCTATCTGCTGCACAAGTACACCCCTGATGGCGCGTTTGGCTCTAGCTGGCATCCCTGGGTAGGGCGCGGCGGCGAACAACAGTTGCCGATTCAGGAAGATGAAACCGCTTTGGTGATACACGCGCTGTGGCGGCACTATCAGCAGTTTACTGACCTTGAGTTCATTACCCCGCTCTACAGCAAGCTGATCAAGCGGGCCGCAGACTTTATGGCTGAGTATCGTGAGCCGCGCACCGGCCTGCCCGAAGCCTGTTACGACCTCTGGGAAGAGCGGCGCGGCATCTGGAGCTTTACCACCGCCGCTGTGTGGGCAGGGTTGACCGCCGCCGCCAACTTTGCCGAGGTGTTTGGCGAACAAACCACGGCTATTCGCTACGCTGCTGCTGCCGCTGAGATCAAGGCCGCCGCGCTCACTCACCTATGGGATGCCGAGGCCAATCGCTTCCGCCGCGGATTGTGTGTAGATACGCGAGGCGAGTTGCAACCCGACCTGGCGATTGACAGCAGCCTATACGGGCTGTTCTACTTTGGAATGTTGCCCGCCGACGACCCTCGCGTGGTCAGCACCATGGAGACGGTGCGCCGGCGGCTGTGGAGCAAAACTCCGGTGGGCGGCATCGCCCGTTACGAGAACGATTACTTTCACCAGGTTAGCCAGGATATTGCCAATGTGCCGGGCAACCCCTGGTTTATCTGCACCCTGTGGCTGGCCCAGTGGCACATCGCCCGCGCCCGCCGCCTCACCGACCTGATGCCCGCCCGCGAACTGCTGGAGTGGGCGGCGAAATATGCCGCACCCAGCGGAGTGATGGCCGAGCAAGTCAACCCCTACACTGGCGAACCAATGTCGGTTGCGCCGCTCACCTGGACGCATGGCACCTTTGCCGCCGCCACCCTCGAATACGCCCAAAAATACGCCCAGCTAGTGCATCCCCCTACCACCAAGCACGTACCCATGATGCAGCCTGAATTGTAAATCGCAGATAGAAGATTGGTAAGAACACAATCCTGCAACAATCTAATGGGGGGCTTGTACTGGCTCAGGCAAGCATCGCAACTTATTGTAACTGCACAGCGTTATATCTGTTGAACTCTAATGCCAAAATCTTAGGGGCGGGCGGCTGCCCACCCTGAAGCAACCCCAGCAATGCTGATTTTAATGTTCGCCTAAGCGGTTGGGGATAAAACCGAAGGAGAAGCCATGACCAGACCACGAGCGATGATCATCGTCGCAGCATTCGGCTTGCTGCTAATCACGCTGGCGGCGTGCGGCACGGATACCGCCAGCAATCCGCAGCCGACCGGCACGCCGAATGCCGCCCAGGCGCAGCCGAGCGACACCGCGATGGCGCTCACTACCAGCACGCCAACTAACTTGCAGGCCGCAGCCACCGTCACCGGCGCAGCGCCAACCGCCACCCCCAACTATCCGCCCGATGCAGAAGTGGCAGTGGCGGCGGCTAAGGATCACCTGGGTAAGATGGTTGGCATCCCCGCCGATCAGGTTAGCGTCGTGTCTGTTACCAGCACGGTTTGGACCGAAAACGGCCTGGTCTGCCCCGCCCAGATGGGGATAGCAAAGCTGAACATCCCTGGCTATACCATCATCCTCAAGATCAAGAATAATCTCTTCGAGTATCACACCAATCAGGATGCCAGTATCGTGCGGCCCTGCACCAACGGCACGGGCAGTACCGGCAGCGGCGGGGGCGCGGCTGCCGGTGCGGGCAGTGGGGCTGGCGCAGGCGCTGGGGCAGCCACAACAACAGGTACGCCGATTGCTAGCCCTGGCGGTATCACAACGCCGAGCGCAGGCGCTACTGGAGGCAGCATGACGCAGGATCAGATCACTGAGGCCGCCAAGCAGGATCTGGCTGCCCGCCTGGCAGTAAGCCAAGCCAGCATCAACGTTAAATCAAGCGCGGCAACTCAGTGGCGCGACAGCGGGCTGGGCTGCAGCAAGGGCGTAGTCCTTGAGGTGATCACCCCCGGCTACCTCATCACCCTCACCGTCAATAACGCTGATTACGAGTATCACACCGATATGAAGGGCAAGCTGGTACTCTGCGTCAACGGCGCAGCAGCCCACTAACTGGCACGACCATGGCGATTAGCGGCCAGTGCGCTCATGCTCGATACGCTCATGCTCGACCTTCAGCTTTGCGATCTCGCTACGCAGCACCCGCGCTCCCCAAGGGTGCTGCACACTATGCACCTCGCCACGCTTGATTGCTGTGCGGATCAGGGATTTGTTCATTTCAAACTCGGCGCTAGCCTGGGCAATGCTGATGTAGTCGCTCGCCTCCGCCTTCGCGCCCGTATCCTTATCCAACTGGTTCTCCTCTCTAATGCCCTGCGCTGATTTCGCAAGGTCATAACCTACGGTTGTAACAGGCAGTATAGCAGCTTTCGCTTCAACATCCAAGTCTCTATGGCAATATAAGCTCCCACGCGCAGCAAATCGCCGCCCTTGCCAGGTGTGCTGGTGGGGCGGTGATTAAAATGTCAGCGTTTTACTGTTAATTGCATAAATCCTGATAATCGTTAACGAAGCGGCGAGCGGTAACACGCAATGCTTCCTCAGCGTTGATGTTGAATGATCGGGCCAGCAGTACAACGCACCAGAGCAGTTCCCCCATTTGGGTAAGGCTGTCAGCGCTGTCGCGTGCTTGTGCAAACGCGGCTAGCTTATCCCCCAGGGCCGCCAGCAACGCCTCGCGCTCCGGCCAGGCGTAACCACTGCGCTTGACCCTTCCTTGCACCTGCTGGGCGTAGTGCAGGGCGGGCATTGCGGCGGGGATGCTACGTAGACCTGCACCGGTCGTTTTATCGCCGCCCTCGGCAGCCCGTTCGGTTTTCTTGATCTCCTCCCAGTTCTTCAGCGCCTCATCCAGACCGCTGACCTCGGTAGCGGCAAAG
The DNA here is from genome assembly GCA_038230695.1 of Chloroflexia bacterium. GTDB lineage: Bacteria > Chloroflexota > Chloroflexia > QHBQ01 > QHBQ01 > QHBQ01. Next base: position 241 of record JBBRMT010000105.1, on the reverse strand, counting down.
ACGTGGGGATGGCGGCGCACCAGCTTGGCGCTGAACGCGGCTGCTATATCGTCGAGGGTAAACTCGCCATGGGTTGCGCCAATCTGTGCCTGGTACACCACCTGGCCCAGCACGTCGCCCAGTTCGTCAACCAGCTTCTCCAGCTTATGCTCAAGGGGTATGTCGTTCTCAACTTCGAGCGCATCAAGCGCATCAAGCGCTTCATAAGTCTCCTCAAGCAGATTAGGCTTGAGGCTGGTAT
>JBBRMT010000104.1:0-14766 GCA_038230695.1 Chloroflexia bacterium | reverse complement strand
CGGCAGCAAGGACTTCAACATCGCCATTCCCACCAAACCGGGAATTGGCAAGTGGGATGGCACGCAAAACATTGTAGCCACCGTATACGCAATTATTACTGCTCCAGTCAAATAGATGTTCGCAGTTAGGTGCGGATGGGATAGATAGGGGGCTACATGCAGCGACAGTGCGTTAATTGTGGGGCGGCGCTAGGTCCAAGCGATACTTTCTGTGGCGAATGTGGCGTTCAGGTTGCGCCAGTTGCTTACCCGCCACCGACCACCCCACCGGTTTACTATACGCCCCCTCCCCCGCTAACGCAGAAACGGCGCGGTAATACAGGCCTGGTAATTGGCATCATCGTTGTTTTGCTTGCCGCGCTAGGTGGTGGCGGTTTCCTGCTGCTAAGGGGTGGCGGGTTCGGTGGCAACCCTACTGCTACTCCTACACCCAACCTGAACGCTGCCTTCACCCCTACCGGCGTTATTGCCACTGCTGCCCCTGGTTCTACCCCAACAGGGCTGGCGGCCAACAGCAAGCCATTCACTCGTGGTGAAATCCGCAAGCTGACCAACAATACCGACCCCAGCATTAGCTATAACTATCCCGCATGGAACATTAACGGCACTCGCCTGGCGTTCACTATAAATCAAAGCGGTAGCACTGACCGCCATATCTATATTGTCCCTGCCTCTGGCGGCAATCCTCAGCAGCTTACTACCGATAGCGGGGTCAACGAATATAAGCCGATCTGGTTCGGCGACAGCCAGATTGCCTTTACCCGTTGGATTACCGATAGCAGCGGCAACGCACAATACCGCAGCTACTACGTAAGCTCCAGTGGCGGCACGCCCGCTCCGATTATCAGTGATACGCTCAATACAAATCAATATGCCATGATTGACAGCAACTCATCCGCGTTGGTGGTTGCCGAGGATAATAATAGCAACCTACACGTATATCAGATTGGCGCTCAAGGTGTCCTAAGCAATATTCGCCAGTTGGACACTAACTACTGGTTTGTCGCTAGCTCCTCGAGTGACCGCTATTATGTCTTCCCCAAAGCAGAGAGTGATAAATCCACCAACCTCTACCTGATGAGCTCGGCCACCAGCGCGGAGACTCAGCTAACCAACACCCCTGCCGATGAAGGACAACCCAGTTGGCGGGCGGGCGATCGTTTGATTGCCTTCACCTATTATGACCGCCAGCCGCGCACCTACGTGGTTGCGTTCGACGATCAGGGCAAGCCGGGGCAGCCGTTTCGATTGCTCTCCGACAACCTGGGTACCTATGATACCAACCCGGTGTGGAGTCCCACCACCAACGAGATTGCCTTCATCTCCGATCGTGAGGGTGGCGCGGATAACCTTTACGTGATGAAGTTCACCCCCGCCAATGACAACGCCGCATGGTTGGGGGTGACTACCCTGATGCTGTCGGATAATGAGGTAAAAAATCGGAATCTATCCTTCAGCAAGGGGGCAATAGTCGAAGCGGTTGCCGATGGTAGCCCCGCCAACAATGCGGGTATCCAGCAAGATGATGTGATCATCAGCGTTGATGGCACGAAGATTGACGACTTCCACCCGCTGGCGGCGTTGCTGCTAACGCATCTGCCCGGAGACTCGGTGCAACTTGAGATCTATCAAAAGATGGCAGGGACAATCAAAACAATGAGCGTCACCACCACTGCCCATCTTCCCGCCAAAGCCTCCGATCGCTAAACTCGAACCAAAGATACGAAAAGGGGCGCACATAGGTGCGCCCCAACTCATAATTCAAAACTTATAATTCGGCTCACCCCTCGACCGGCGTTTTATCCACGCGGTATGAGCAAGTGGTCGCCCCCTTGCCGCGACAGGTCACTTCCTCGACGTGGAATGTCTTGCCAGTGGCCCAGTTTAGCGCCTTGGCGATTGTGCCGGATAGCGCGTTGCAGCCAACACTGGTCTGCCGATTGTAGCAGTAGGGACAAATCTCCATCACATAGGTGAAGGAGTCGCCATCTTCTTCGAGATGGGTGGGGACGTTGAGGCCACGGGCCGTGCTAACCATCTTATTGAGGGTTAGCTTGGTTTTCATCGCCAGCGGCATGAACTTCATTGCGGTGCTAAGAACGCCCAGCAAACGGGGTTGCTCGTTCAGGCCGTAGAGGAAGATCTCGCTGCCAACCTTGAGTTGCAGCGCCTTGGTGGTGCGACCATAGAAGTCCTCCATCGCCTTGCCCACCGCGCTGTAATCCTCGTAGGAAATGACGAAGCGCCTATCGTTGGGGGGGAAGTTGCCGACATACTTGTGTAGGCCGCTGGCGTTGAGCAGGGCGTTTACCCCTTTCTCGCCGGTTACTTTTTCCACCGACAGCAACAGCAGGCGCAGGCCCGCATTGGGGTAGAGGGGAGTCGCGCCCTCTTCCAGCTTGGGGGCAATAATCGGCGCTTCATCCTCCGCCTCTTGCTCACCCTCTTCCTCGATGGTAAAGGTATCGCTAATCGGCAGGTTGCTGGCATGGGTGGGTGTTGCGGTAGCTGCCGCGACGCTGACTTCAACGGGCGCAGCAATGCTAGCAGCATGCGCCGCCTGCGCCGCCCGCATCTGCGCCTCGCGGGTAGTTACCCAGGCTAGACCCTCGCGGGCTTGCTGGTTGTTGGGATTGATGCTGAGAACCTTGTCCAGCGCAGCCCGCATCTGGGTCAGGCTGCTGGCGACACCACTCAGCCACAGCCATGCCTCCTCATTGTTCGGTTCCATTTCGACTACGCGGCCTAGCGCCTCGCGGGCGATGTCCTTTTGCCCGCTGGTAGCGGCCAGCTTGCCCTTGGCGAGCAATTCACTTGCGGTTGCCATTGTTATACTACTCCTCTTTGCGGCGGTTGCCCACGTAATGCCGCCACCGGTTTAGGCATGGGTGTCAAAATACGCTTGAAGCGGGGTAGAGTATACAGCAGCGATCGGTGGGAGTCAACTTGAGGGCCGAAGCAGAAAGTGTGTCTTTAGCGTGAACGGGTGTTCGTCTTATCGCCAGTTATCATTTCACCTGATGCCACGCACCGCCATCAAAATGCAGGATATGACCCTTATCGCCCGCCGCCCACGCATCGTTGCCCGCGCCTACGAATATGCTGTGCAGATTGACGTTGGTGGGGCTGCTAACCTGCTGCCAGCGTTGCCCGTCCCAACTGAGGATCACCCCACCGTCGCCCACAATCCAGCCGTACTGCTGGGTTCCAAAATAGATTGAGTTGAGGTTGACGCTGGTGGGCGACATCTCATTATCCCACGCGCCGTTTTTATAGCCGTAAATACTGCCATGAGCTCCCACCCCCCAGATCTGGTTGGGGCCAGCCTTGTCGGGCGGAGCGGCGGCGGCGACAATCGGGTTGCTAATCACCGAGCTACCCTGGGGCATAATTACCCCTCCGCCGCGAGTAAGCAAAGAGTTATTGAAAGTATTGACCGATAGCTGGATTGCGCCATTGGCATGAACCACCAACGTGCCGTATGCGCTAGGCACCGCCAGCCCCGGTTGGGCCACCGCTGAGGTCTGCGCCTGCCATAGCTGACCGCTGAACGAGTAGATATTGCCCTGGTCGTCGGTGGCAATGGTGGGGTTTACACCCACTACGCTGCGAAGGTTGTTGGTGGTGGGACTGCGGAAAGGGGTGACGGCATCGTTCTGGCCGATATGAAAGATGGATCCGCCATCACCCACGATCCAGCCGTTGGTGCCGTCATAGTAAAGCGCGTTAAGGTTGGTGGTGGCAGTCCCCTGATAGGATTGCCAGTTGCTGCCGTTGTAGAAGTAAATCGCGCCGCCGTTGCCCACCGCCCAGCCGTGTATGCTGCCATCGGCAAGCGGCGCGGCAAGGCCGGGGCCGCGCAACGCCTGGCTGCCAACCACGCTGATGCCATTAAGGTTTGGGCCAGTGAGAACGAAGTTTACCACCAGCACGCTGCTGACCGCCATTACCGCCAGAACGCTGACGATAGTAACCGCAAGATTGACGGTGAGGCAGCCAAGCCGACTGGCGGACGCGCCACTCTGATTGACGCTGACCGCCTTGACGTTCTGGTTGCCCACAAACTGGTCGTGGGCGGCATTGAATTGATCACCCACAACGTTATTCTGCGTGCCGCTAACGTTGTTCTGTGCGGGCGGTTCGGTCAGCGGAGCGGACAGTTGCGGCTGTGGCTCAGAAGAATTGGCGTTCATGACTAACTCCCATACGAAATAGCATCGGGTCGGAACTGGGGGCATTATAGAACGGGTATGAGGCAGTGTCAAGCTACTACTGATAAAAGGCTGAACACCCGCCTCAAGGTGCAAGGTGGGTGTTCGGCTGGTGCTAAACGCAGGTGCGGTTTTACTTGGTGGGCGATGGCAACGGTGTGACGGTATCGCTGCTGGTCACTGTCGCGTTGCTGACCACCGTGGGCGTGCTGACTGCAGTGGTGCTGACCGCTGTGGGCGTGCTGACCGTCGCTGGCGCAGTGGAGGTGCCAGCGTTACCCACGGTTGCTGTGCTACCAACCGTCGGTGTGCTGCTTATCGTCGCTGTGCCAGTCAACGTGCCGGTGGTTGTTACCGTGCTAGCACCGGTCATGGAGGCGTTGGTGGGGGTGACGGGTGCGGCTGCGGGAGTGGGGGCAGCGCCATCAGTTACCTTGATGGTGTAGATAACGTCGCCGATCTGCATCTTGTCCACTATATCCTGGCCGGAAACAACCTGGCCGAAGTTGGTGTAGCCGCCGGTTGGCACGCCATTGGCATCGAACGTGCCGTTGAGGAAGGTGAAGTTTTGATACTTGACCGGATCGGCGCTCTTGACGATGAAGAACTGGCTATCGTTGCTGTTGGTAATAGCATTGGTGCGGGCCACGCCCAGCGAACCGACACTGAAAGGCAGCTTGTTGATCTCGGTGGGGATGTCGCCACCACCGCTACCATCGCCTTTAGGATCGTTGCCCTGCAATACCCAGTCCTCAGCGCGATGAAACTTGCGCCCATTGTATTCGCCACGGTTGGCGCGGGTCTCGTAATTCTTGACCGTATTAGGCGCGGCGTTGCTGAACAGGTCGAGGACGATGGTGCCACGATTGGTGACGATTGTCATGGTCTTGTCGGGGATGCCCTTGGTCACGTTGATGGCAATTGGGCCGGTGGTGGTGTTGGTAGAAGACATAATTGGCGCAGCAGTGGGTGGCACGCCGCCGGGGTATGGGATGGTGGGGGCGCTGGTTGGCGTGATGGTAGGTTTGATGGCAGCGGAGATAACGGTGGTGGGGCTGATCTGCCCGGTATTGCCCGCCACGACTGTCGCTGTGAGGTCGGCGGGGGCCAGGGCGGTGGTGGTGGTGGTGCTGCTGCCACCGAGGACACCCACCGCGATCACGGTGCCGACGACAAGGATGGCAAGGATGACCAAACCGATGCGGATCTGGTTGTTGGTGCGGCGGCGGGCGGCGCGGGCGGCGGCGGCGCGGCTGGCCGCGCTGGGAGTAGCAACCCCTTGCGCTCGTTTTGAGGAAGCGCCAGTACGGCCTGCGCCAACTGCGGAGCGGCGCACTGGTGGTTCGGCGCTGGTCTCGCCTTTGGCGACCTCGCGGATGCGCTCAGTGCGATCAAGGCGGCGGGGGCGCGGCGTGGGTAGCGGCGCGTTGGGGTCGTAAGGCTTGGCGGCGGGGGTAGGTGGCGGAGTTGGCTGGCCCGCTGCATCGGCGGGCGGAGTGGGCCGGGGCTTGCTGGTGCCGACGGGGATGCCGACGCGGTTCTGGTTGGGCTTGTTCTTACCCGAATTATTGCTGCTCATACTGCGAAACACACTCCTTTTCTGGAACTGAAGCTATGGATAAACCCCACGGCAAGGCGCTCGCCCTGCGGACGACCACACCAACGTCGCACCCTGGGGGTTGACGCTCCATGATGCTCGCCCTACGGACGAGCGCATCACGGTTCGGCTGCGGTGGGGACAATAAAAGGTGGCCTGATGGCCGCGTTCTTTTTATCATAATTATGCGGCTCTGTCAAGGTAAGCGAGAAAAGGCCAATCTATATGCGCCAAACCTGTTGACACAGCCATTAAAAATGTATATAATTTAAGATGAGATTGTGAAATATTGCACTAAACAGACAAAGGAGCATAAAATGGCAACCCAGGTTGCAGTCAAAGCCATACCCGGCATCAAGGAAACGCCGTTGCGTGGCATTCAGAAGCAGTTTGCCGATAACCGTCTTGGCCTGTGGCAGCGGTTCAGTGATGACCAGCGCGACATTGTGATGATGCACTTCCTCATCTACCCATTGGTGCTATTCAACACCGCCGCAATGGCGCAGGAGGTATTGGTGGAGCAGGGCGATGCCTTCGACAAGATAGCGCAGTTTCCCGTAATCCAACTGGCAGTAGGTGAGGGGGTGTTCAGCGCCTATGAGCGCACCGGCGCACACCGTCGCCAGCGGCGCATGGTGCAGCCCGCCTTCCAACCCCGCCGCATCGCGGCCTACGCCGACACCATGGTGGGTTACGGTCAACGCATCGCCGGGGAGTGGGGCGACGGTCAGGTGGTGGATATTGGCCGCCAGATGATGCGGATCACGCTCGGTGTGATCGGTAAGACCTTGTTCGATGTTGACGTGCTGGGTGAGGCCGACGAGATTGGCAAGCGCATTACCGCCGCCTTTGAATACTTCGGCGCAGAACTCAAGCGGCCACTACCTATACCGTTGTGGTTGCCGACGCTGCACAACTATCGCATCCATAAGCTGATAAGCCGCCTCGACCAGATTATCTATCGCATCATCAACGAGCGGCGCAAGAGCGCGGAGGATAAAGGCGACCTGCTCTCCATTCTGCTTGCCGCCCGCCACGAAGACGGCAGCCCCCTCAGCGATACCGAGGTGCGTGATGAGGCAATGACCCTGTTCCTGGCCGGTCACGAGACCACCGCCGTCGCGCTTACCTGGGCCTGGTATCTGCTTGCCACCCACCCCGATAGTTATGCCAAACTCCAGGCCGAGGTGGACGGCGTACTGCAAGGGCGCACTCCCACGCTTGAGGATCTGCCCAAGCTACCCTATGCCCTACAGGTGTTCAAGGAGTCGCTGCGGATGTATCCGCCTGCCGATAGTCTTGCCCGCACCGCATTGCGCGACGTGGAGATTAACGGCTACCCCATCCCGAAGAACACTTCCATTGTTATTAGCCCCTACGCATTGCATCACCGCGCTGACTACTTCCCTGAGCCGTACAAGTTCGACCCTGAGCGCTTCACCCCAGAGAACGAGAAACGCATCCTGAAGGGCGCGTATCTGCCCTTTGGCGCTGGCTCACGGGTCTGCATCGGTAGCCACTTCGCCACTATGGAAGGCCACCTGTTGCTCGTCACCCTGGCACAGCAGGCAAAGTTCGAGCTGTATCAGCACCATGTCGAGGCCGAGGCGGTGTTCACCACCCGACCCAAGAATGGCATCAGGATGAAGGTGCATTTGGCTAGCCGAGCAGCTGACGATCATGCTGACTTGCGGCATGAATACCCTTCACCAGCTGAGGGCTGAACCCCCAGATCCCCAGATGTAATTCCCATCACTAGCTAACTTCTGGATGACGCTCATTTGGGAAAAAATCCTGACCTACGCTAATGCCATGGTAAACAGAGTACAGCTTCTCTGGCTACCATGGCATCGTTGCGCTTCAAGATTTCTACCCCAATCCCCGCTGGGGGCTTAGTTGTTCAAGATACGAACCTACCAACTTCGGCATTTGCGTAAGGCGAGATTCCCCCCCAACCCCCGCTGGGGCTTAGTTGTTCAAGCTCTAGATGCTTCGTTTATAACAACCTCATCGCACTACGCCTTCTACCTGCTACCCATCGAGGCGGCTGGTGGGTTGTTCGCCCAGGGCGCTGGCCCAATAACGGGCGGGGCGTATGTAGACGTAGGGGCTGGCCGCTTCGATGGCTTTCGGCTCAATCAGTACGGGCTTGGTCCAGTCTGGGTTCGTCGTTGGCTGAGGGTCAAGTCTCCGAGCTGGCATGGTGGTGGCAACCCGCGCCCGCTGGCTGCGCCGATAGATTAGCAGTCCGCCTGCAAGCAGCGGCAGCCAGCCGAGCGCCATCAGCCACGGCAGCACGCTTTTCGGTGTGGGGTTGGTTAGCAGCGTGTCCATATGTGCTAGGGGTGGGTCAACGGCGATAAGGTTGGCACCGCCGCCTTGCGCCGCCTTTGGCGCAGTCTGGTTGGCGACTTCCTGACTTACCAGGCTGACTACCACATCATCGAAATTGTTAGTCTGGTAGTTGGCAACGTGCATCTGCGTGGTGTCGCCGGGGTTGCCGCCGTTGCTGGGTGCGCCGTTGGGGGCAGGGGCGTAGGTGAGGAATACGAACTTGCCGAGGGTCATCGCCGCCATATTGCGGAAGATGAACTCGCCCGAATCGTCGAGGCCGCTTGCGGCAATCGGGAAGATCTTGATGCCCTTGCTAGCCGCCATCTGACTGAGGGTGGGGTACTGCTGCTCGTCGGGGTAATCGAGATGCGGCGGCGCGTCACCGACCAGAAAGACCAGGCGCAGGTTGTGGCTGTTGCTCTGGCCCCAGCCCGGCAGACTGATGGTATCGAGCAGGCCCGCGTTTATGTCTTCGGGGTAATCGCCGCCGTTGTAGGCCACCAGAGTATTAAGCTCATTGGCAAAGGTGTTGACATCGGTGGTGAAGTCCCACTTGTGAGTGACGTACTCGTTATCTGCGCCGCGATCGCGGTAGGTTACCAGCGCGAGGCGCAGATGCGGGGCGCTGGGCAGTTGACTGATGCGCTCGGCGATGTTGTGAACCGACGATTTAATCTTGGCGATCTCATCATCCATGCTGCCGGTCGAGTCGATCAGGAAGACGACATCGAGGTTCACCGCGCTGTCTGGCGCAATAGCGAGGGTGATAGGGGCGGTATCGTTGCCGCTGCCGCGCACCAGGCTGGTCTGGGCGCTGGCCTGATCGCGGTGTACGCTAATGTCGAACTTCTGGGCATTGGCTGCGCCTTGCAAGGCGCGGGGGAAGAATACCACCCTTCCGTCGCTGCCGGTGTGGGCGCTGTACAACGCCTGCCCAGTGCTGCTTATATCTACAGTGGCATCGGCAACCGGGCGTTGCTGGCTATTCGTCACCTGCACGAAGTACCGCTCCGACAGGTCGGGGGCGAAGGTGCGTGCGCCGCTGTAGCCGTTCACGTAACTGAGAAAGGCGGTGTAGGCAGCATTGTCGTCCACCTGCGAGGCGAGCAGCGGGTTCTGGTCCTGGCTGGGCTGATTGTTGCTGCCCTGGGCAGGGTGGTCGCTGGGGTTGGGTGGTGCGGGGTCGCCACCCGGCAGAGGTGCGCCGCCAGTGGCTGTCATTGCCGAACTATAATCAAGCGCCCCACTCACTGCGCCGGATGCCGAGTGGTGCAACGGCGGTGCGCCGCCCGCAGCAGGCACCGCGTCCAACCTGGGGTTGCTGTCGGTAGACATACTATAGCCGGGGCCTTCGCTGAGGCCGAGGCTTCCCCGCGCTGCGCTAGCAGTGGTTGCTGTGGGTGCAGCTGATGCCTGTTTGCCGTCAAGCGAAGCCGAGGCAATATAGCTGGAGACACCATCGCCGAGGCCAGAGCCAGCCTCACTCATCACCTTATTCACATGAGCGTTGCCCGCCAATGCCAGGCTGACTATCGTTACGATCAAACCCACCACGACCAGAATGGGCAGGTAAACACGTATCTTACGCATGATATTACTTCCTTTCTATTAAGAACCGTTGCGAATATTGGACTGCAACTGGCTGGTTGATACAATGACGCTACCCGCTGCAGATTAGTTCCCGCTGCAAAGATAGATTGGCGAAGAAGTGTTATAATATCGGCAAACAGTGTGACATCCTCATAAGCTACATTCCACTTTCTACAACCTACATTCTACTTTCAGGAGGCTTTATGAAAGCAATTGGCGTAACTCCAATGCAGGCGAACAGCGCCCATCTGGTGGAGTTGGACAAGCCAACCCCAGGGCAGGGCGAGGTATTGGTGCGAATTGTCCGCGTCGGCATTGATGGCACCGACAAGGACATCAACGAGGGCAAGTATGGCGAAGCGCCCCCTGGATACGATTTTCTGGTAAATGGTCACGAGTCGTTTGGCGTGGTCGAGCAGGTAGGCGCGGGAGTGACAGACTGGCAGGCAGATGACCTGGTGGTTCCCACGGTGCGCCGACCCGACGAATGTCCCAACTGCCTCGTTGGTGAGAGCGATATGTGTCTATGGGGCAACTACACTGAGCGGGGCATCAAGGGCAGGCACGGCTACCTGACCGAGTTTTATGTGGAGAAGCCGGATTTCATGCTTCACGTACCGAAGGAGATGGCGGATCTGGCGGTGCTGCTTGAGCCGACCTCAGTGGCGGAGAAGGGTATCACCCAGGCGTATCGCATCCAGGAGCGGCTCTACTGGCAGCCCAAGAACGCGATTGTCACCGGCGCGGGAACGCTGGGGCTGTTGGCAACCTTCCTGCTGCGGGCGCGTGGCCTCAATGTCTACACTATGGCCCGCACACCTATGCCTTACCTGAATGGCGAACTGGCCGAGGCTAGCGGCGCACAGTATGTCAACAACAAGGAGCAGTCGCTAACCGCGCTGGCAAAGCAAATCGGCAACGTTGATTTCATCTTCGAGGCAACTGGAGCTAGCCAGCTAATCTTCGAGGCGATGGCGATCATCGGCAACGACGGCGTACTCTGTCTCGCTGGTCTGAGTAGCAGCAGCAACACGCTGCAGATCCCCGCCGATGCCATCAACATGGAACTGGTGCTGGGCAACAAGCTGATTTTCGGCACGGTCAACGCCAACCGCCGCTACTTCCAGTCGGCACTGGAAGACCTTGCCTGTATCGAACAGAAGTGGCCGGGGTTGCTGGGCCGTCTGTTTACCCACCGCGTACAGGGCTTGGATAATTTCGCCGAGGCGTTCGCCGCGTTGGAAGACAAGAGTAGCATCAAAGTAACGGTGGAGATTTCCACACAGTAGCCTCTTTCGCCCATAAGGGTGTGCGGCACCTTCTTGCAAGGCAGATATCCATAGGGTCGAACAACGGTTCGACCTGGTTGGATATGCAAGAACGTGACGCGAACCCAGCCTATATTAAGCTATTGACAGGATAGAACTTATGTGCTATCATGATATCGCCTGGGGCGCTGATGCCCTAATTGTAAGCACAACAAAGTTGATAGGCTTCTTAGAGCAATAGAAAGGGGATAATAATGAGTGGAGTACGGGTACTGGTTGGCACGCGCAAGGGCGCATTTATCCTGACATCGGATGACAAGCGTGAGCAGTGGGATATCAGTGGTCCCCACTTTGCGGGCTGGGAGATTTACCACCTTAAAGGGTCGCCGGTTGACCCCAACCGACTGTATGCGTCGCAGACCAGCAGTTGGTTCGGCCAGACAATCCAGCGCTCCAACGATGGTGGCAAGTCGTGGGAGCCAGTGGGCAACCAGTTCGTATACGAAGGCACCCCCGGTACGCACCAGTGGTACGATGGCACCCAGCGCCCCTGGGAGTTCAAGCGCGTCTGGCATCTCGAACCCTCGCTAACCGATGTGGACACCGTCTACGCCGGGGTGGAAGATGCCGCTTTGTTCCGCTCGGTGGATGGCGGTCAGACCTGGCAAGAGCTTGCTGGGCTACGCAATCACACGACCGGGCCTTCGTGGCAGCCCGGCGCAGGGGGGATGTGCTTGCACACTATCATTCAGGACCCCAGCGCTGTAGAGCGACTGTACATTGCGATCTCGTCGGCAGGTGTGTTCCGCTCGGACGATGCCGGGGAAACCTGGGAGCCGAAGAACCAGGGTCTACATTCGGATTATATCCCCGACCCGACAGCCGAGGTCGGGCATTGCGTCCACCGCATTGCGCTGCACCCATCGCGCCCCAATGTGCTGTTCATGCAGAAGCACTGGGATGTGATGCGTAGTGACGATGCTGGCGAGTCGTGGCATGAGGTCAGCGATAACCTGCCCAGTGATTTCGGGTTCGTGATTGACGTTCACGCCCACGAACCAGAGACCATATATGTCGTCCCTATCACTAGCGACTCGCTGCATTTCCCGCCCGATGGCAAGCTGCGCGTGTATCGCAGCCGTACGGGTGGCAACGAGTGGGAAGCCCTGACCAACGGCCTGCCTCAGAGCGATTGCTACGTCAACGTGCTGCGCGACGCGATGGCGATTGACAAGCTGGATGAGTGTGGCGTGTACTTTGGCACTACCGGCGGGCAAGTATACGCCTCGGCCAACGCAGGCGATAGCTGGACTACGATTGCCCGCGACCTTCCAGGGGTGCTATCGGTCGAGGTTCAGACACTACCATGATACGTGTTGCGCTCCCATTCCACCTACGTAACCTGGCACACGTAAGCAGCTACGTGGAACTCCAGGTTGATGGTGCAGCTACGCAGCGGTCGGTCCTCGACGCGCTAGAGGCCAAGTATCCAATGCTGCGCGGCACGATCCGTGATCATATCACACAAAAACGCCGCCCATTTCTACGGTACTTCGCCTGTGGACAGGATCTGTCCCACGAACTACCCGATGCTCCGCTACCCGAAGCAGTGGTAATGGGGCAGGAGCCATTCTTGATCCTGGGCGCGATCGCCGGAGGCTAGGCTGACAAGAGTGGTGAGAGCGCGGTTTAGGCATTAGGCGTAGGCAACCGGAGCGGGAGCATGACTATAGACCTCGATGTGGAACAGGGACGGCGTATCCCGCAGATTGCGAACCTTGAGGAGTTGCACAAAGTAATCGTGGGCTGTCGGCGTTGCCAGGTGGCAGGCTACCTCGAAGTGGCGGACCCGATGGCCTTCACCCCACTGGCGCAGCCAATCATGCTGGTGGGGCAAGCGCCGGGACTACGCGCTGCCGCCGAGCGGGTGCCATTCGCCGGAACAGGGACGAATGGCAAGCTGAAGGCGTGGTTCGCGGCAGCGGGCATCCCAGCGGAGCATGACTGGCGCGACTATATGTACATCTCCGCGATCACCAAGTGCTATCCGGGGCGACTGCCTGGCGCAGCGGGCGACCGCGTCCCTACTGCCACCGAGCAGGCGCTCTGTCGCCCTTATCTGGACGCGCAATTGCGGCTGGTGCAGCCCCGCATCATCGTGATGGTGGGGCTGCTGGCGATCCAAACGTTCCTGCTGCCTTTGGGCCTGAAGAAGAGCGAGCTTACCCTCAGCAACGTAGTAGGGCGTGGCTTCCGCGACGCAGCGGGGGTGCGATATTTGCCCCTGCCCCATCCCAGCGGGGTGAGCCGCTGGCTGAACAGCGTATCGGCACGGGCGCAAGTGGAGCAAGCCTGTGCATTGCTGAAGCAGTGGCGTGAAGAATAAACCGAAAGGGTGGGCGGCTGCCCGCCCTGATGCAGCGCCAACAATGCTGCGTGAGATGTAAGTTGAACAGGTTGGGCTTGTATGTACGCCCCTTCCAGCTTACCCCTTTGCCGCTGAGGATGCGATATAGCGAATTGAGGATGATAGCAGCGAAGACCGCCGCACCCAGGGGGAGAGTGAGCAAATAGCGGGCGGGTAGGTTGAGATGGCGCTGCGCTGTACCGACGAACACCAGACCCATACCCAGTTGGAAGCTGCTTTGCGCCAGGGCCAGAGTATCGGCTGGTTGCGCCTGATGGTGGCGCAGTCTGCCTAGCAACCGGCCCGCCAGCACAAACGGTAGCGCAGGGCTGATGATACCAGTTGCCACCAGCGCCACAATCCCCAGCCCCAGCATTGCAGGTTGGTCGCGGCCCGCCAGCGCGGTGTTCTTGCTCCAACCTTGCCAAACATCGGCCAGGTCGGTGTACATCCGTACCGCCATCAAGTTGCGTCCATCGGCAAACCAGAGCCGATAACCACTACTCTTCACCAGTTTGCCAAACTCCAGATCCTCGGCAATCTCGCTTTTCACCCCGCCAAACCCACCCACGGCATCGTACACCGTCCGCTTGATAAAGGTGAACTGACCGTTGGCAATGGCGCTGCTTGAGTTTGGGTCGTTCACCTTGTCGGGAGGGTACAACGCAAGGATACCCAGCATCGCAATCGGCATCAGAGTGCGCTCCCAGAACGAGCCAAGCTCAAGCAGCCCAGCGGCGGTGAAGAGGTCGGCGTGGTGTTGCTCGGCGCTGTACAATGCAGAGAGCAGCGCGTGCGGCTGCCATACGGTATCTGCATCGGTGAACAGCAGCCAGTCGCCTGCCGCCACTGCCGCGCCCTGCACCAGCGCGTGCGGCTTGCCCGCCCAGCCAACAGGCAGAGGTTCGCCATCTATCACGCGCAGCCGCGCATCTTCCGCCTGAAACTGACGCAGGATTTCGCCGCTGCGGTCGTCCGAGTTGTCATTGACCACAATGACCTCGTACTTGTCTGCCGGGTAGTCCATGTGCAGCAAGCCCGGCATCAGACGGGGCAGGTTGCGCTCTTCGTTGCGGGCAGGGACGATAATGGAGATGAACGGCAACGCCGCCCGCTGTGCCGCATTATAACCAGCCTGCCGCATCACCTTCACTGGCGCGGTTGGCTTAAACATCCTGCGGTTCATGTACGCTCCCACCCCTACCAAAACGCTGAATGGCAGCAATGCCAGGTTCAGCCCATCCAGCCATACTCGTTTAGCCAATATGTCTCCCTTCGCCAATAAGCGTTCAAAGATAGTGCAAATCCCAACAATTGATTATACCAAAAACAGGCATGAGGTCCGAGGCACTGGGTATG
>JBBRMT010000103.1:0-14844 GCA_038230695.1 Chloroflexia bacterium | reverse complement strand
TTTCGATAAGCATTAGTATGCTTCAGCGATCGGGCTGCGCCCCAGCCCCCTGAGACTTGACGACCGCCGCTGCTTTCGATTGGCATTTGAGTGCTTCACGGTTCGGGCTGCGCCCCAGCTCCCTGAGACTTGGCGAATGCCGCTGCTTTCGATAAGCATTAGTATGCTTCAGCGATCGGGCTGCGCCCCAGCCCCCTGAGACTTGACGACCGCCGCTGCTTTCGATTGGCATTTGAGTGCTTCACGGTTCGGGCTGCGCCCCAGCCCTCTGAAACTTGGCGAACGCCGCTGCTTTCGATTGACATTCTATGCTTCCGCGATCGGGCTGCGCCCCAGCCTCCGGAAACTCGGCGAACGTCGTGGCTTTCGATTGGCATTTGAATGCTTCAGCACCCCTCATGTTCCCTTTTGCTTGCCCCAAGCGTTTATAATTAGTGAGTGCAGTAAACCTTGAGGAGCTAACCTGATGCCCGCATGGTCCAACGCCTGGGCCAGCGATGTGCCGCTGGCTGATCTATCGGCTAAGGATGTAGATAGGGAGAACGACGAGTTGGCGGCGGCCTCCCGCACCGACCCGCAGGCGTTCGCCTTGCTCTACGGCAGATTCGTGCGCCCGATTTACCGCTACTGTTACGTGCGACTGGGCAATTGTGAGGCGGCGGAGGATGCCACCAGCGCGGTGTTCCTCAAGGCCTTCGCCCGCATCAGCAGCTATCATGGCGGCCAGTTTGCCGCCTGGCTGTTTCGCATTGCCCACAACACGGTGGTAGATATGCAGCGGCAGCAGCGGCCCACTGCCGCGCTCGATGATGCCGCCGAAGTAGCCGATGCCGCGCCTACCCCCGAAGATGCGGCGCTGCTCGGCGGCAGCGACGAAGCGGTGCATGAGATACTGGCAGGGCTGACCGCCGAGCGACGAAACGTCCTCGAACTGCATCTGGCGGGCTGGAGCGACCCCCAGGCGGCGGCCATTCTGGGCAAGAGCGCGGTAGCGGTCAAGATGCTGCGCCGCCGCGCCCTCACCCAGTTGCGCGAACTAATCACCTCGCGGCAGGCGCACGAACAAGAGCAGGAGGCATTCCGTGGCAGAGGATGAGCTACAACAAGACGAATTGTTCGCCCATTACTGGGAGGCACTGGCCGACAATCCCGCTGCGCTGCCCCCACCAGGCCTCAACCCCGTGCTGGTGAGGCAAGCCCGCCAGATGCAGCCACCCGACCCCAGCGCTGAGTTCATTGCCCACCTGGAGCAGCAGCTACGCGCCCTGCCCGCGTCTACCGCTGCGGATGACGCGGCTGCACCACTGCTGCGGAGCGGGCTGCCAGTGCGCCTAGTGCGCCCTATTCCTCAACCGCGTCCGCGCTGGCTTCCACAAGTAGCTACCATTATTGTAGTTGCCTTTATCATCGTTACTGGCTCACTTCTTATTCGTAGCGTGCCAAATGGCATCCAGCCTTCGCCAGTCTATGCGCCCACAGCAATCGCATCAACACCAAACAGCGTAGCGCAATTGCCAAGTGTAGGCGATATTATCCAAAAAGCCCAATCATCACTTGCGGTTGGCACCGTTCAAAGCTATGTGTTCACGGCAACCTCTAGCTCTCAATCAGTTACCCAGCAGCACGATGGTATGCAGTTGTGGCCCGTTCCTAGCGGGGAGAATCAGCTTCGTAGCATAACAACCATCTGGTATCAAGCGCCCAACATGGGGCGGATTGAAACAACGCAGGTAGTCACACAAGCAGGGGTTAATGGGCAGAACATTCAACCGCCAGTACAGGTTAGCGATGGTGTCCACTTGTGGAGCTATGACCCACAGGACAAACTTGCCAGCGTTGGCACCACTGCTCAACCTACCGACGGCAACAGGATAAGAGATGAGGATATAGTAACCCGCACACTAAATCTGCTACGTCCGAATAATTGCTCTGGCCCCCCTGTCCTGCACGGTAGCGATACCGTTGCTGGTCGCGCTGCTTACATCATTCAGCTAGGAACAGGAATGTGTCCGGGGAGCGTAGGGTCTTACCGAGTAGGTGGGCCGATATATGGTCACATTATATGGCTCGACAAGCAAACCTATCTGTTGCTCAAGGATGAGGAAGTATCAAGCGACGATCTAAAGCCGATCTCTACCTGGGAAGTAACTGACATTCGGGTGAACCTGCCCCTTGATCACGCTCTTTTTACCTTCACTCCCCCAGCAGATGTCAAGGTCGTAGCTAACATCTGGCCGTTCATGCCCATCCCAGTGATGCCCCCGCTACAGCCCACCCCATCAGACGTGAGCGACATTCGGCAAGCAGTAAGCTTTCCAATCTTTCTACCCGCCTATATACCCGCTAGACTGACCGCCGAACCACCCAACGTTAGTAATGAAGGATCAGGGATGAAGAGGGTGGCGATCTACTATCACACCAACGATGGCACGGTCCCGTTGGAAATTATAAACGACTCGCCAGACAAGGATGGCAACAATCTTTACGTCACCAGCGGCGAAACAGCAACCTTGTCGAACGGGGTAACTGCGTACTTCCAAATCCAACCCTATACCGTCTGCCAGGACAACACTAACCTAATTTACTGGGTGCAGGATAACACATATATCGCGATAGGCTCGGATGCAAGTTCTAACTCGGGCCACCCGCTTGGCAGAGCAGAGTTGCTCAAGATTGCCAATTCGATGTCTCAGACGACCTCTCTGGGTAGAACCGAGATTAGAGCAGCCGTACCTAAGCATACCGCCGAAGGGCTTGACCAGATTCGGGAGCGCGTTTGCATTCCCGTGTTCGTGCCAACCTACCTGCCTGCGGGAGTTGTCGCCGCGCCGCCTCAGTTCCAGGATGTGCAGTATCGGGGCGCTAGCGTGCAGGTTGCGTACCACACGGATGATGGCGCTACCGCTTTCACGGTAATCAACAGCCTGCCCACTAGCGACGGCAACCCCAATCAACAAGCGGTCAACATTAAGCCGGTGATGTTGCCAAACGGTATTACCGCTCATTTCTATACCAGACCAGTAGAATGTGGCTATGGCAATACCGCCCTCTACTGGCAGCAAGACGGCGCATTTATATCGATTGAAGGTTTGCCGCCGGGTAGCATGAGTGGGGGCTTCCAGCTTACAAAAGAGCAGATGGTTAAGATTGCCGCTTCAATGTCTAGCTCTGCTGAACTTGGCAGCGTGCAGACACCAGCGTTCAAGCCGACCGATCTACCTTTCCCCGATGCTACCGCCCCCACCTGCCCCACCCCACTTATGCCTGCCGCTGTCCCTACCCCTTGAAAATGAAGCATTGCGCCCGCATTGGTATATGTTAAGGGTAGAGCATATCAACCGGAAACGAGGGCGTAAGGGTGAGGATACGGAGCAGGCTGGTAGTGGCGGCGGCGCTGGTCGCGTGGGTGGCGCTGGGATTCGTGAGCTTCGGGGCGGGTCTGGCCGGGTTGGTCGGCGGCAAGGCCGCGCCTGCGCTGGACGAGTATGGCGGCGATAATGCGCTGCCCATCGCCAACGCTAGCGGCTACTTTCAAACCCGGCAGGTGAACGGCGCGTGGTGGATGGTTACACCCGCCGGCCACGCCTTCTACTCGCTGGGCGTGGATGCGATCAGCACCACCCAGGGTATCAGCATCACCAATGGCTATGCCAATGCGGTGCGGCAGCAGTATGCCAGCACCGATGCCTGGGCGGCAACGGCGGCGGGTCGCTTGCAGCAGTGGGGCTTCAACACGATTGGCGCGTGGAGCAATGCCGAGCTAGAGCATCGCGGCGTGGCCCACACCCGCATCCTGCACCTCGTCGCCGGGATGCCTACGCGAGTTAACTGGGTATTCCCCGATGTGTTCGACCCCGCCTGGCCCGGCCACCTGCAAGCGCGGGTCAACGCCCTGATCAGCGATGCCGACGTTAACGACCCCTGGTTGCTGGGCTGGTATCTCGACAACGAACTGTGGTGGTATCAGGATGGCGCGTTTGTAGACCAGCCCAACAACACGGTGGTGGAGAACTACATCGCCCAGCCAATCACCAGCACCGCCAAACTGGCCTGGGTTAGCTATCTGGAAAGCCGCTATCCTAGCATTGCCGCGCTCAATGCCGCCTGGGGGACGCAATACCGCGCTTTTCGCGGCGACACGCCCGACACATTGCAAGTCACCAGCCAGATTACCACAGCAGCAGCCGATGCCGACAAGATGGGCTTCCTCAAGCTGGTGGCCGACAAGTTCTTCAGCGCCAGCGCCGCCGCTGTCCGCGCCCGCGATGCCCACCACCTTATCCTCGGCGTGCGTTTCCTGCCCCAGCCCGCGCTCAAGCCGGTGGTCGAAGCCGCCGCGCCCTACGTGGATGTGCTTACCGCCAACCTCTACAACAAGGATTTCGCCAACCCAGACCTCAGCGCAATTGACGATATGGCTACGTGGAGCGGCAAGCCCATATTGATCACCGAGTTCACGGCACGGGCGGTGGATAGCGGGATGCCCAACGGCTTCACCGCGCCAGGAAAAGTAGTGCCATCGCAGGAAGCCCGCGCCGATGCCTATCGCATCTTCCTCGACCAACTGCTGAACCGACCTTACATCGTGGGAGCGCACTGGTACAGCTATGCCGACGACCCGCCGCTGGGCGCAAGGCTGGAGCAGAGCAACAACTGGGGGCTAGTCAACAACCTCGACCAGCCTTATACTGCGCTGCTCGACCGCGTTGCCTTGTACAACCGCAACGTCTACGCCACACGACAGGGGCAGCCAGACCCCCGCCTCAGCGTGCCGTCGCCAATTGCCCCCACCTTCGGCGCACCCATATTTGGCGGCCCTGTGCAACTAACGTGGAGCGCGGTTGCAGGCGCGGGTGGATACACCGTGCAGCTTGCCCGCAACCCCGGCTTTTTCGCCGTGCAGAGCTACATCACCGCCGCGCCCGTTTATACCGTAGCTGCGCCCGCAGCGGGCCGCTGGTACTGGCGGGTGCGGGTCAACAGCAGCCAGTCGGATGCGCTTGCCTACACCAGCCCCTGGCCCTTCTACGTCTATCAGGTTGCCGAGAGCAGGCCGCTGACCGCCGCAGATTGGCCCTGGCAACCCACCGCAGCGGTGGCGATTACCGCCAGCGGTGGCAGCCTCAGCTTCAGTGGCAAACGAGACCCAAACAGCAATTTCGCCAGCATCAGTGGAACGTTGTCCAGCGCGGCCAACGACTGGCGCAACTACGACTACCTTGCCCTCGATGTTACCAGCAACGCGCCCGCCCAACTGGTTATTAACCTCAGCCAGCGCGACAGCGATAATAGCTTCGCCTGGTTCGCTACCTTGCAGCGCGGCGACAACCCGCTGGTGGAGCGCATCGCCGCCGCAACCGAGCGTGATGTGGCGAACCGTAAGCTGGAATTGGATAAGCTGGGCGCTCTCAGCATCGGCACCCGTCTGCCCGCTGCAGGTCAGCAGTCGAGCATAAGCAACGTGCGACTGCTGCGCGTGCAGCGCGATAGCTTGTACCAAACGCCAGTGGTCATTCCTCAGAGCATCACCGCCGATGCCAGCGGTACGGTGAGTCTGGATTGGCGCGACTATTTGCCGGTAACCACCACAGTTGCCTACAACATTTACGCCAGCGACGGTCAAAGCCGCCCCGGCAATACCAACACTCCGCCCCTGCCCACCCTGACTATTGATGCCGCCGCACAACAAAGCCGCGTGCGCGTTTACCGCGACGCAGGCGGCACGCTCAAGCCAATGCAACCCAACCAACGCTACGTTCTGCATATCGCGCCAGTGGATGTTTGGGGTCAACAGCAACCATAATTGCCCTACCGTGAAATCCTTGCTTATCACCGGCAATGCGCCGTTGTTGATGTAGATGTCCACGCGATAGTTGCCCACCGGCCAGACGTTCTTCGGTGCTGGGGGGATAGCCTGGAAGCAGACGTAGTACATCCCACCATCACGCAGCTTCAAGCCGGGCGCAGGGTTGTCAATAGTCATAGCATCGCCTCTAGCATCAATCACCGTGCTGTAGTCTGGCGGCATCTGCCATAGGGCGTGGATCTCGTACACCTGGGTACGGCTGAAGTCAGCTTGCACCATCACGAAGAAATTCTCGTTGGGGTGATACGTCGGCTTCGGGGCGCTGTTGGTGCAACTGGCGACCATGCCGATATTGTGGATCAGGGCCGCGCCACCCTGGGCAAGCGGGATGGGAGTGTTCTCTACCACCTGGGTGGTAGTGGCGGTGGGGTACGGCCCGGTGTTGCCTGCACTTGCGCCGGTAGCGTAGGGCGAAGGCAACACCGTCCCGCTGTTGGTAATTGGCACATCGGCAGCGGCCAGCGCGGTCGCAGTCGCGTTCGCATAGACAATCGCAGCGGTCGCAGTGGCGTAGGCGCTCTGATTAGCGGTTAGCGCAGCAGTGTTGCTGGGGTTACGCGACTGGTTAAAGTAGCTGATTAGCAACCAGAGCACCAGCAGAATAATGGCGGCGGCTACAACCGCGATGAACAGGGCAAGTGGGGTGGTGTTATTGTTTCGCACCTCCATATAGCTATCTATGTAGGGGCGGTTAGTGGCCGCCGCCTGGGCAGCCATTACGTTGGTCGGCGCAACCGCCACTCCCTCATCGGACACCAGCCGCTCACGGCACACCGGGCAGTAATTCTCGATCTCCTCGAACCCCCAGTGTTCCTGGTGCGCCCTACAGGTTGGGTTGGGACACTGCTTCACCTTGCCACCTCCCCCACTTTGATGTTACAATCCTCTTGTCAGCGCCGGGCCGAACCACGGTTCGCCCTTACCTATACGCAATCCTATCGCCAACGCGAGTGCGAACCACGGTTCGCCCTTACATATACATAATCTCTGCATCTCTGCCGCAACTTCACATAACGTGATACAATAATACAACGAAAAAGGGAGTAAGTCAATATGCCGAACCTGCGACTTGGGCTGATAGAGGAAATTGCCACCTTGCCGCTGATCTATCCGCTGCACGCGGGCTGGGTGGGGTTGAGTGGTGGGGCAGCCAACCTGGAAACTAGCATAGTATCAGCGGCAACGGCAGCGGAGTTGCTCGCTGATGGAGTTCTCGATGCTGCGCTTATTCCCAGCAGCGATTACCCGCTACGGGCGCGTTCGCTGCGGCTGCTGCCCTTCGGCTTGACCAGCGAGAAGCGCGGCAATGCCGCCCTGGTCGGCCTGCGGCGGATTGACCTGCTCGATAAGCAGGCAGTGGCAATTGGCCTGGCCGCCAATCCCGCCCAGCCGCTGTTGCGCGTGCTGCTAAAGCATTACTACAACATAGCGATGACACCCCGCGCCGAGGAACTACCCTGGCCTGAGCTACCTGCCCAGGAAGGTTTGGGCGTGGAAGACTGGGAGAAGTTGAGGGCCGTGCTGCTGCTGGGTGACGAGGCGCTGTCCGCGCTTGCGATTATCCCCACCTACCCACGCGGAGAAAACGCAGAGGAGCAGATTACCGTCGAGGATCTGAACAAGAACTGGTGGATCATGAGCGGCGTAACTTACACCGTCTATCTGCTGGCGGTGCGCCGCGCCTATGCCGAAGCCAACGGTGCAGCCACCGATGCGCTGGCGCTTGCCTGCCGCGATGCAATCCGGGTTGGCAACGAGCAGCGTTCCACCATCCTGCAAGTGGCGGGTGAGCGGGCGCGGGCGGCGGGCTTCACTATGGACGCGCAAGCAGCCACCGATTTCTACGCCGAGCAACGCTACGAGTTCACTCCCGCATTGGGCGGCGCATTGATGGCATTCTTCAGCTATGCCAGCGCCCTCAAGCTCATCCCCCAGCCAGCGGCGCTCAACTTCGTCGAATAGCCCTATTCTGGCCGCCCCTGCTCCAGCATCTCCCGTACTTCCGAATTGTTACCCAGGCGAGCAAAATCCACCTGAGTGAAGTTAAGGATATAGCCGTCGGGGTCGCGCACGGCGAATTCGCGGGTATTCCAGGGCGTATCTGCTGGCCCTGCGACAATCTGTGCGCCCTTCGCCTGCATCTGGGCGGCCAGTTCGTCAAGCGCGATATCCTCCGGCCAAACCTGAAAGTTGAGCTTTACCCCCGCACCTGCTGCGGCTAGCGCGTCGCTGGCGCGATAGAGCATCAGGTCGGCAAACTTGATCCAGCGAATATGGCTCATCATCGGCTGCGCGGGTGGCATGGCAAACATCACCACGAAACCCAGCACATCTCGATACCACGCGGTTGACTTTGCCACCTCGCTAACCGTGAGTGAGATGAAGAAGGGCATCGGATATGCCTCGTTGTTGCCTCGCTTCAGCGCCTCGACCCCATAGCTTACACTGTTCAATTGCTTGCTCCTCCATGTTTATTAGACGGGTCAACCCGCCGCTGCTGATTATAAACAAAGTGGTAGCGAAAAGGCATCAGCCTTTATAAGCATATATGGGCAACGGATGGGCGCGATAAATCTGCAATTCAACGGATATCCACTCTATTCGGCAAAGTGGTAATACACCCTCAGGCGTAGTTGGTGGGTTACTAGTTATTGGATGGCTAGATCCCTAACCAGAGCGGGCCACCACCCACCCCTACGTTTACCCCATAACTTGTATCACACCCAGGCGTAGTTGCGACCTTGCCGCGCCATATGGGTTTATGGTATAATAGCAGTGCAGGGCTAATCCTGCACCACGCACACGCGCTAGTGGCGGAATTGGTATACGCGTATGCCTTAGGAGCATATGCCCGTAAGGGATTGGGGGTTCAAGTCCCTCCTAGCGCACCTCTCTCCAACTGCCTGTTTCTGGCAGTTGGAGATTTTTATGCCCAAATAGGCTATGGCGTAGTTACCGCTTTGTAGACAATCTGGGCTATCACATCGCGGCGGATGTTGTTATTGGGCCTGAAGGTCTGGGCCGCACTAACCGCATTAACCGCTGTCCAGGGAGCGAACTTTTTGCGACCACCTGCTCTTGCGTGCCTGCCGCTGGGGTGCGCGTGGGCGCGGGCTGGTTGGCGCGGCTGGCAAAGTGCGCTTTTACCTGCGCCATATAGGTGAAGTGCATCACCAGGCTGGAGATTATGTTGAACACAATGAAGCCAATGATTACTGGCACATAAGGGATGTCGGAGACGCGGTCGTACATTACGAAGACGACCATTATTGTGCTGAACATGATGCCGGTGAAGGCCAGCAGCAGCACCGCGCCCATCTTTGGCCGCCCACTGATGAACCAGCCAGCACCGGGCAGCACCAGTTCGGCGGAGCTGGCGATGAGAGCGCGGGGGCGGGCCTGCGATAGTCGCTTGGGCATTGCCTTGCGGTAGATGACGATTAGATCATTGATCCCTCGCCCGAAGGCCAGCAGCATCCGACCGTACCAGGTGGTGGCCGTGCTGCGCCCCACGGTGGCGAAGATGTTGATGCTATACATGAAGTAGCCGAGGCCGACCACAGTTGGGCCGGTTATGAGCAGCGTATAGTACCAGAAGTCGCCGGGGAAGATGCCTTTGGCGGTGGCGAAGCTATTGCCCTGCTGCACCAACGGTCCCATACCCGCGCCGAGGATGATGAAGCCGAAATACATCAACGCCGCGCCGCCGAAAATTGTATAGAGCGCACTCTTCGCCAGTGTATCGCTAAACAACCTGCGCCCGGTGATCTGGGGGACGAGGTAGAGGATAAAGGCGGACAGGCTCATCACCACCCCAGCGATGATGTTGAGCTGCGCGTGAGCCAGCGGGGTGATAAACTCGCCCGCATCGCCCGCCGTGTCCAACCAATCCACACTACCCGGCAGCGTCTGGATTACGCCCTGGATGGTGCCGCAAAGCAACCCGAAGCAGGACAGGCCGATGAACGGGGTTAGCCACCCGTACTGTGGTTTCTCCACTGCGGCATTGCGCTTGTCGGCCAGGGTGAGGAAGATGTTGGCGATATAGGTCCAGAAGCCGATGCCCATCAGCGCGGCGAAGCACGCCTCGAATAGCGGGTGGAAAACCCCAACGGCGGCGCGGGCCTGTGCTGCTGTAATGCCCTGCGCGATCATCATGTTGCCCTCGATGAAGCCCAGAGTGAGCAGGGTCAGATAGAAGCCGAACACCCCCACCAGTAGGCAGCGGAACGAGACGTTCGCCAGGCGGATGCTATGGATAGGCTTGCCCACGATGCGCGGCACAAAGTAGTAACTAAGACCCATCACGGCGAAGACTACCCCGCCCACCAGGTTGATGTGAGCGTGCGAGATAGGGTCAATCAGGTCGCCTGCGTCGCCAGTCTTGTCCTTCCAGTCCACGAAGAAGGGCAGCACCTGAATCACGCCTTGCACCGTGCCGACAAACAGGCCAATCGCCGCCGCAATCATAAACTTGGCAATATAGTAATATTCGCCACCGCCTGCTGGCACATAGCTGCCCAGACCCAGCACATTACGCAACCTGGACCCACCCCCTGCCCCTCCCGCTGGGAGGGGAGTTGCGGCAGCGATGCTCTGACGGCGATGCGCCCCGGCGCGAACGGTGGAGATTACGTTCCAGATAAATGTCCAGTAGCCGATACCCATAATCGAGGCGGCAAAGCCCAGCAGCCCCTGGTGCCAGCCGTCGAGGGCGAAGCGGGCAGCCAGATAGGTGTAGCCCTGATGCACCAGGTTGCCTTCCCAGATGCCCATAATCACTAGGGCCAGGTAGAAGGCGAACACGCCGAAGGCAGTACACCAGAACGACACGCTAGCCAGAGTCTTACTTGCCAGCGGCACGCCCAGGATACGGGGTAGCAGGTAGTACATCAGACCTGTAACCGAAATCGTGCCGAACGCTACCACCGTTATATGCGTTTGCGACAGGGTAGTTGCCATCCGCCCACCGTAGTCTGCGCCGCGCACCCACTGCTCCACCGGCGGCAGCCGCCAGATTAGCGCGTGCAGGCCGCTGACGATCAGGAAGATGGCGGCGGTTACAAAATATTTGAGGTAGCTCTGCTCCTGATCGTTCTGAGCGCCTGTTACCTCTGCTTCACTGCGGGATGATGTTGCTACTAGTTTGTTTTCCATAATGTTCGACCTTACTGCGTGAATGTTGCGGGCTAGTTTCCGCTCGATGGCGCTACTGGCGTAACCCAGTCGCCAATGATGAAGTATCCATAGGTGCGCCCGCCGGTCATCTCATCGCTAGAGGTGTCGAGCAAATATGCGCCGGGCGGCCATGTGCCATTGGCCGGGGCAAAGCGCACTACCTTGTCCTCAGCTAGCTGCACCACCTGGAAGGTAGTAGTAATCACATCGCTGCCGCTGCCGTCGCGGTAGAGCTTGTAGATGCGATACTGGTCGGCGGTGAAGTTCATCGAGGCGCTAACTACCGCCCACTTGACCTGGCCTGACTTGAAGTTGGCCGCGCCGAATGGCACCACATAGCTACCCTCAGTTACGGGCAGCAACTCCTGGAAGCTGCTATCGCTCATCTGCAAGAAGAGGCCGCGATGGTTGGGAATGTCGGGGTTGGTGGTGTTAGCCGCCACTGGCATCGCGCCTGGCGCATCCTCGGATTGCCGCAGGAAGCTGAGTTGATAGATGCTGAGGGCGAACATAGCAATTATACCAAGCGCTAGCACGATAGTTATCCAGGGTCGCGCCCGCCGCATCCAGGGCGGCAAAGGGTTATTGCCTGGAGATTTTACCGCTGCTTGTGGCTGCTTGTTTGTTTCTTCGTTAGTCATACAAACTGATTTCTAGGGGACATCCCCATAAAATAGGCGCACGTAATGTGCGCCTCTGCAACAATTCAGCGCCCAAACCTCAGCACTGGGTTAGGAGAGTGTTTCGTAGACTTCGATGATCGGCGGGCTGAGATACTGGTCAAGTTCGTTCTCGAAGTCGCGCACCATCGGGGTGTTGGCGAAGTTTTCCATTTCGGGCAGGTCGTAGAATTGCATATATATTATAATCTTGAGGTCGCCACCCTCTAGCTGGCTAGCCCATACCCCGCCACGATGAAAGCCAGGCGTGTTCTGGGCGACAATCTTCACCCCCATAACTGCCGCGAGGTAGAGATTGTGGCCTGGCTCGATCTCGCTCTTACGGGCGGCAGGGACAATGAAAGTGGTGGTGCGTACAAACGCCATTTTATCTCCGTGTTCCTAAAACTAATTGCCGAACCAGCGGCTGATCAAGTCGGTGACGTAATCTCCGCCACCGTGGGCGATGAAGAGGATTACCGCCAGGGTGATGATGCCGAACGCCATGCCGGGCAAGATGACCATCATCAGGTTGAACCCATAATTGGTGGGGTCGGCATCATCCTCCCCGCCACTCTCCTTGGGCATTTCATTTGCGCCGCCCTCGATTGGGGCAAGGCCATAAAGCGGTTCGCTGGAGTGGTGTTCGTCGAACACCGCCAGAGTGCGCTCCTGTTTACTGGCCTGCAGTTTGTTCTGCTGGCGCGGGTTTGGTTCGTTCATCATCTCGGCGTGCGCTCCTAGTAGTTATAGCCGTTGAGGATATAGAGAACGGCGTAGAGAGTGACCATCACGAAGGTCGCAATATAGGTGAGGATAAGGAAAACGGGCATTGGCCCATTGCCCTCCTGCACCTGCCCGGCGAAGTCCTCGACGTTGCGCCCCAGGACGTTCGACGGGTTCTTGCGGTAGCGTAGCGCCTGGGTAGCAAACCATACCAGAGCGATTAGGCCGAATATAAACAGCCAGTTCAGCAATTCCTGTCCCCAGTTCATCTCCCAGGGAATGTTTACGTCCTGCATATCGCTCCTCCTTAATTTATTCACCCTCACCCCAACCCTCTACCATTTTAGGGTAGGGCTAATTAGCCTAGCTCTGCGGCTTGACGTTGCGATATTGCGGCGCGGCCAGCGTCGCTGCGCTGAGGATATCGGCTGGCGCAAACGTTAGCTCGTCTTCCGCCTCATCTTCTTCGGGGCTTTCGATGTAGCTATAATCGAGCGCACTCTCGGCCTTGAGCATGGTGTACTTCGGCTCCTCGATGTTAGTAAACTGGCCCTGTCTCCAGGCCCAGAAGCAGATAACCATGCCTGCTACTAGTAGGATCATGGAGACAACCAGAATCTCCTGCGTCCCCGACAGTTCCTCACCGGCCACCGCATCGTGGGCATAGGCGGGCGATGATACTAGCAGCGCGGCTGCGGCGAAAGTAATCGCTCGTACTATTCGCTTGACCTTCATTGCCATATCCCTTCTAGCTAATGGCGCTTGGTTATAACGATTGCGATTGTAACTGTGTACTCCCCACCCAACCTCCCCTCTGGAGAGGGACTACGGTGTGGGAGTAGGCTGAACTTGCTGTGGGTTGTTGGGCGAGCTACCATTATTGGCGGGATAGTCGCCCTTGTTGATGTCGGTCGCGCCGGGTGCAGTGGCGTTGTTGGGGTTAATCGTAGTACCGCCCAGGCCGGGGCCAATATCACTGCCATTGTAGTAGCTGCCATCGTTGACCTTGCCGAATTCGGTCTGGAAGGGGTTCTTGCTGGGATCCTGAGGGCTCTTCGCCACCGCATTCTCGGTCGCCTGCCACATATCGTGGGTCGGGTCGCTGGTCAGGCCGCCGCCAGGGATGGTTCGCAAGAAGTTGGTCAGATCCCAGATGTCGTTGACGGTGAGTATGTCGCCCCAGGCGGGCATCGCGGTGCCTTCCTGGCCCAGCAGGATGGCATGGTACATCTGCCCATCGCTGAGGATGGATTGCTGCTGGGCGCTGGTAAAGTTGAAGGGCTGCGGCTGCAGGTATTGCGCCGACGGACCTTTACCATCACCAGCTACACCGTGGCAACCTATGCAGTTAGTCACGAAGATATACTTGCCGTGTTGCAACGAACGGGGGCTGGCAGGCAGCGGGTTGGTAACATTCGCCCAGGTGGGATTGTACATACTCTGTATCTGCAAGGTGCGAGTCGGTTCGCCCTCGGCGCGAATTGAGAGCAACGCAGTTTTAACATCACGCTGCTTCTGCGCCCGCGCTACCCCCGGCTTGCCGCCCAGGCTTTGCACATAAGCGATAGTATCGTTAAGCTCGGTAGGAGAAAAGAACTTGAACTCTGGCATGATTGACTTCATGCTGGTATAGCGCGGGTTCTGAAAGTGGGCAATGTGCCAATCGTCGGAGTGTGCGCCGCCTTCCTGCGACAGATCGGGGCCGGTGCGTTCGCTGCCTAGCAGCATAGTTTTCTGATAAGCGAAGTCGCCAGCCTGGGCCACGCGGCCCAGCGTCTCGAACGATTTGACCCCGGTCCAGTCCTGAGGGCGGATATACTGGCTGTGGCAATACCAGCAGCCATTGCTGGCGTAGATTGCGCGGCCATGCTCCTCCTGCGCGGTAAGGGGACGAGCATCAGGCGATGGGTCAACCTTGAAAGTCAACGCTGGAAAGGCCACCACTACGAACACAACCCCCAGAAAGACGGTGATGGTGCCGAAGAAGATGGTAGGGTAATCCATACGCAGTATGAAGCGGCGTTTTTTAAGCCCGCCCATCGCCTCGCGCACCCCTTTGGTAATGTTCTCCGCAATCGTTGCCATGTTTTCTATCTTTCCTCGTGCTTAGGTTGGGATCTCTGCTGCCGCCACTGCGTTGCTGCTGCTAATTGGCTGGCCGACCCGCATCGTCTTGTAGATGTTGTAGAACTGCAGGCAGAAGCCCGCGAACAACAACGCCCCACTCATTGCCCTGCCGATCGCGTAGGGCTTCATTGAGGGCAACGCCTGGTAGACGGTCTGCCCCTCCAACCATGCGCCGCCCTGGATCAGCCCGCCGATCTGCAACGTGAGCATCATAATCAGGAAGCCGAGTGTAACCAGCCAGAATTGCGCCTCGCCCAGTGCAGGACTCCAGATGCGCCGCTTCATTAT
>JBBRMT010000102.1:0-14845 GCA_038230695.1 Chloroflexia bacterium | reverse complement strand
GTGCCACCACCAAAGTCGAACACTAGCACATTCTGGGGTTGGCTAATCGTGGTTTCGTAATATAGCGCGGCGGCCACCGGCTCGTACTCGAACTGCACATCGGTGAAGCCCGCCTCGTGGCAGGCATCCAGCATCCGCAGCGCCGCCGCCGTGTTAATCGCCTCATCCAGCGAGTAGCGCACCGGGCGACCTACGTGCAAGCGGTCAATGCGTTGGCCGACCGTCGCCTCTACCCGCGCTTTCAACTCGGCAAGGAACACAGCAATCAGGTCTTCCACTGTGTAGAGGGTGTTGAATACATTAGTAGGGCGAGAGATGGTGGAGCGCAGCGCGGTCTTCAGGCTCTGAAAGAAGCGTCCTGGCTCGGCCTCGTCCACCTCCACGTATAGAGTATCTACGTAGAACATCTCCGAAGCGATAAACTCGTATTCGCCGATGCGCTTGTTGGTCAGTTGCACCGGGCGGCCAGTGTTGTCATGGAAGTAGGTTTGCAGCGCGTCGGTTCCGATGAAGTGTTCGCCTGCCCGATTGACATAGAGGAGTGAGCGGGCGTTGGTGGCCGAGCGGTTGTGGGGGTCAATCGGAAACATAGTCACATTACGGCCATCGAACAGCGCGGCGCTGCTGTTGCTGGTGCCGAAATCTATGCCCAGGCGCAAGTCCGAGGCGGGCAGGCCGCGATTGACGTAAAAGTATTTGGCGCTTTCCACAATGGGCGCATCTTCAGCGCGAGGGCGGCCTTCTTTCAGCTTGAGTGGCTTGGGCAATTCAATATCAGCGGCAAGATCGAGCGTGGTATAGCCCTGCTCTTTCAGCCAGGCGAGGAACGCCCCTATCGCCTTCCAATCGGCAGGCAGTTGCGGATCGTTGCCGGAGCGGGTCGCAATATAATCTTCAACACGGGCGGGGGTCAGGCTGGTGGTACGGGCGTGGTCGCCACACCAGGTGACGAACTTGCGAACGATGGGGCGAACAGGTTGGGCTTGCTGCGTGGCATACGCCTGGTAAGCGGCGGCCAGGGTAATAGGGGGCAATGTCTGCTCCTCTCATCTATTCTGATATTCGGGTGGGGGGACGGGTAAGTATTATAGCAGGTGGAGCAGGGTGGGGTATCAGTCTAAAGGCGTATTTGTCGCACGATTGCTGCTCCGAACTAAACGTATGGCACGAATACTGCTGTCTAATACCAATTATGTTTGGAGCTAGTGCAAATTGGGCCAGGGCGAACAACGGTTCGCCCCTACGAATAATACACCATCTCCTTAGCTAATTGGTATAACCTGCAGCGCCAGACAAGGAGCCAAAGCAAATGCCTACCATCGCCCTCGACTTCCCGGTGTGGCTACGCGCCACCCACCTGTTGAACATCCTGTTCCTCTCGCTGTTGATCCGCAGCGGCCTGGAGATCCTCAGCGCCCACCCCAAGCTGTACTGGAACGACAATACGCGCACCGATAACGCCTGGCTCAAGTTTACCAAGAGGCAGATGCCAAAGGACGAGTTGTGGACCTCGCGGGATGAGCAGGAGGCGTTCTCTTCCTGGCTGGCGCTGCCCGGCCACCGCAACCTGGGCCTGGGCCGCCAATGGCATTTCGCCGCGCTGATTGGCTGGATCCTCACCGGCCTCGTCTATGTGATACTGCTGTTCACCGCCGACGAATGGCAGCGGCTGGTGCCGACCTCGTGGTCAATCTTCCCCCAGGCGTGGAGCGACCTGTTGAGCTACCTCAGCTTCAACATCGTGCAGACCAGTGGCTACAATGCCTTGCAGCAGTTGAGCTACTTCGGGGTCGTCTTCCTGCTCACTCCCCTGACGATCGCCACCGGCGCGGCAATGTCGCCCGCCGTGGCCGCCCGCTTCCCCTGGTATACCAAAATCTTTCATGGGCGGCAGGGCGCACGCAGCCTGCACTTCCTCTGCCTGCTCGCCTTCACCATCTTCGTCATCATCCACGTGCTGATGGTGGTGCTGCACGGCTTGCCCCAGGAGTTGGCGAAGATGGTGTTCGGCAGCGAACAGGCCAACCAGGGGCTGGCGGTGATTATCGCGGTGATCGCGCTGCTATTCATCGTGCTTATTCATATCGTTGGCACGGCTGGTTCATTGCGTGCGCCGCGTCGCTGGCAGCATCTGCTTCAGCCCATCTCCGAACCGCTCTGGCGGGTGCTTTTCCACCACGAGATCTCGAAGCAGCATTACCGCGCCGATCAGGTGTCATCCTTCCTACGGGTCAATGGCCGCCCGCCCAACGATGCCCGCTATCAGGCAATGGCCGACAAAGGCTTTGCCGACTGGCGGCTGGAGGTTAGCGGTCTGGTGGCCCAGCCGCTCTCCCTGTCGCTGGATGAGATAAAGGCGATGCCGCGCCAGGAGCAGACTACCAAGCACGTCTGCATCCAGGGCTGGTCGGGTATCGCCGAGTGGGCGGGCGTGCCGCTCAGTTATATCGTCGCGCAGTGCCAGCCCCGGCCGGAAGCCCGCTACCTGGTCTTCCACGCGCTTGACGACAAGGCCAAATCGGAGCCGGAGCCAGATGGCGCGGGCTGCTACTACGAGACGATTGACCTGGAGCTGGCGAACCATCCCCAGACGATGCTCGCCTACGCGATGAATGGCGAGACGCTGCCCGTGGCTCACGGTGCGCCGCTGCGCCTGCGCGTCGAGACCCAACTAGGCTTCAAGATGGTCAAGTACCTGCGGGCGATCGAGTTCGTCGCCGATTATCGCGCTGTCGGCGAAGGGCAGGGCGGCTGGCGCGAGGATAACGAGCATTACGCCCAAGAAGCCGGTATCTAACGAAGTTAGGCTACACCCTTCTTTCTCGTGCGGAAACGGCGCACCTTGGCTTTGTTGCCGCACTCCTCCATGCTGCACCAGCGGCGGCGATGGTTCTTGCTGGTATCCACAAACAGCCAGCCGCAGCCGCTTTCGCTCTGGCACTCGCGCACCAACGCCAAATCTCCAGAGGTGAGTAGCTCGGCTGCATCACGCACAATCGGCCACAGCATCTGATCCAGCGCGTTTACCTGCTCCGGCCAATCCCAGTTGAATCCTTCAACTTCGGGTATCAACCGCGCCTGGGCCATCGCTGCCGCCAGGGCTATATTGATGCTGTCCAGGTCAGCGGCCTGCGCTGTCAGGCTCTCCACTGTCGCATAAAACACCCGATACATCGCCTCACGCAACTCAATCGCCTGCGCGAAAGTGGCTTCCGCTTCATCGGGATGCGCCGCCGCTTCCTGCAGCAGCCGAGCTGCAGCTGCATCACTGATCACCCCGGCGTGTTCGCTCCAGGTGAGCAGGTCGGCGTAGCTATTGATATAGCTGGGGGCATCCTCGCGCAGCCGCGCATCCACCGTGTTGACGAAATCCATGCACAACCGTTCGCCAATTAGCTTGATGTTCGCTGCATTAGTCTCGCTCATAAACTTCCTACTCCTTTAGACCTATTTTTACTGTAACCGTTTATATTACCTTGACAGGTTACGCTAGGTATGATATACTGTAACCAGCAAAGAGATTATAACTGGTTACAATAAAACTGTCAAGAGCGGTGTGGGGCTTCTAACAAACTTCACACAAAGGTTAAGGAGGCAAACAATGGAACTGCTAATCATTATGCTGGCGCTGGTTGCCCTGGATATGCTGGTGTGGCGATTTGGCGCAGACAGCCGCCCACGTATCGAGAACGATCATGCTCTGCAGCGCAGCCATCGTGCCATATAGCTAATCCACCAGCCCAGGCGGGGAGATTGTTCGATACGCTCGTTCATGAACGACAATATAAGGAGACAGTCATGTTGAACTGGTATGAGGAACAGATACGCAGCGAAGAACTGGGGCGTGAACTCGCTCAGGGACAGCGCATAAGAGAAGCCCTGGCCGGACGACCGCGTTGCATAGGTCGGTTCGATCGCACCCTGGCCTGGCTAGGTCATGGGCTAGTGGCAGCAGGCCAGCGCCTGCAGCAGCGTGTCATTGCCGATGCTGGTGGCAGGGAGTAGGGCAGTGCTAGTCCAACTTAATAAAAACTAACTGCGCCCACTGCACGAATCAGCGGGCGCAGCTTTTGCCATTGCCCATCTGGCTCCTCGCTACTCCTGACCATAGGGGTGAGTTACAGTTATGGAATGGCTAGCTCGCGCACCAGGGCAGTCCACCGCCCCTACGCTTACCCAATAACTGGTAACATAGCCTACCCGAAGTTAGCTATTGACAGATGATCGAAGGTGATGTACAATACAACTGGATAATTAAACGAACGTTTGATAATCGAAGTAGGGGAGGGCTATCTTGATGAGCAACGGCAATGAACAAGCGCCTGCGGTGGTGATTAGCGGGCTGGTGAAACAGTTTGGCATGGTGCGAGCGCTAGATGGCTTGAGCCTCACTATCCCACGCGGCATCATCTACGGCCTGCTGGGGCCGAACGGCTCCGGTAAGACCACCCTGATCCGCGCTCTGCTTGGGCTGGTGCGGCCCACCAGCGGCAGCGTGCAGGTGATGGGCCGCGATGTGCAGACCGCAGGGGCGCAGGTGCGGGCGGACAGCGGCTATATGACCCAGAGTCCCGCGCTCTACAACGAACTGAGCGTATGGGAAAACGTGGACTTCTCCGCCCGTATCTTCGGGATGGCTGATGGCGGTAAGCGCAAGGAGCGAATCAATCAGGTATTGCGGTTGGTCGAACTGGACCAGCGTGAAAACTCGCCGGTGAGCAACCTGAGCGGTGGGATGCGCCAGCGGGTATTGCTGGCCTGCACCCTGGTGCATCAGCCGCAGTTGCTGCTGCTCGATGAGCCGACCGTGGGTGTAGACCCCCAACTACGCTATTCGTTCTGGCGCTACTTCCGCCAACTTGCCGACAGTGGCGTGACCTTGATTGTCTCCAGTCACGTTATGGACGAGGCCGAGCGCTGCGACCGGCTGGGGCTGATGCGGGCGGGCAAGCTGCTGGCTGAAGGCACAGCGGAGGAGATCCGCGCTCAAGCCGGAGTAGGCAATTTGGAAGAGGCTTTCCTCAAGCTCTCTGGCACGGAGCCCCTCCCAGCCTCCCCCGGTGGGGGAGGAGATAGGATACGGCAATGAGCATCGCACGCACGATGGCGGTTACCCGCCGCATCATCAACCAGTTGCGCCATGACCACCGCACCCTCGGCATGATATTCGTAGCACCAATCATCCTCCTTGCTCTGCTTGGCTATCTGCTGCGCTCTGAGGAGAATCCGTCGCTGACGCTGGCGATCAGCAACCATGACGCAGGCGCGGGTCTGGTCAACGCTGGGCAACTGCTGACCAGCAAGCTGAAGCAGAGCGAAGGCATCGTGGTAAAGAACATCAGCGGCGACGTGCGCGAGGCGGTCCGCAACGGCACGGTGGATGCTGCGCTGGTATTCAGCCCCACCTTCAGCGCCGACCTGCTCGCCCACAAGCCAGTCGCAATCTCTATAGTGCTGGAAGGCTCGAATCCATCGCAAACCGGCACGTCGGTGTTGCAGTTGCAGCGGGCGATGCTTCAGGCAGTCACCACCCTGAGCGCCAGTGTGCCGGGCGGTAGCGCCCCGCCACAGGTTCGCATCAGCCCGGATCTAATCTACGGCAACCTCAACTTGAAGCCGCTCGATTACTTTGCGCCGGTGATGATTGGCTTCTTCGCTTTCTTCCTCATCTTCGTGATTACCTGTGTCTCGTTCCTACGCGAACGCACCCAGGGAACGATGGAACGGCTATTTGCCTCGCCGATTACGCGAGGAGAGGTGGTGGTCGGTTATATGCTTGGCTTTGGGCTGTTTGCCATGATCCAAGCGTTGCTTATCGTGCTGTTCACCACCCTGGTTTTGCAGGTGCAATACACTGGCAACCTGCTCTGGGTGTTCCTCGTCACCCTGATACTGGCAATCGGCGCAGTCAACCTGGGCATCTTCCTGTCCAGCTTCGCCCGCACCGAGTTGCAGGCGGTGCAATTCATCCCGCTGGTAATCGCCCCCTCGTTTCTGCTCTCCGGGTTGCTCTTCCCGGTCAAGGATTTGCCCGGCTGGTTGCAGGCAGTGTCCGATGTGCTGCCCATGACCTACGCCAACAACGCGCTGACCGACATAATGATCCGGGGCAAGGGGTTGCTCGATGTGCTGCCTGAGTTTGGCGTGCTGCTGCTGTTCGCCGCACTGATGGTGGTAGTCGCCTCGCTGACCCTGCGGCGGGAGGTGGCGTAATGCAGTGCGGAGGTTTGAGGTTTGAGTGCTGAGTAGGCTATGCGTAGGGTCGCACTGACGTGCGCCCTGATGCAATTTACACCATCACCTCGACTAATTGGTATCTAAAGGGCTGCAGCCGCAATCGGCAAAAAGCCTCTCCCCAGCGGGGAAACCCCCTTGTGGAGTTCCCTGTGGGTAGGTTTGGTGAGGGGAGAGTTTACCACCTATCAATGCTATTTGGAAACAACTTGCGCTCGGCCAGGATTGTACTACGAACAGGGCTGAATGGCAGGCCGATGCCCACTCTCATTATCAGTTTCACCCCACCCCAGTGTCAAACTGAAAGTGAAAGTAATAATGGCCCATCCGCTGTATCCGTTTATCCGCTTTTAAGTCAGCTGGCTGCTGTTCCCTATGCAACGCTGGCGCGGAATATGATATAATTGGCTTGCGTGGGGTTGTACTCCCCCACCCAGCCTCCCCCTTTGGGGAGGGGTGATTGGTTACTGCGAACTGAGCCGCCTGAGCGCGTACAGCACCGCATCTTCAGTGGTATGAGGCGCACCTTCGCCGGTGGGCAACCCTTGCAGGGCGTTGCGGGCCTCGGCGGCGGTGTAGCCCAGGCCGGTAAGCGCGTCCATCGCCTCGCGGTAGAGGCTGGGCGGTTCGCCAGCGGCGCTGGCTGTGCCACCAACGAAGGCAGCGATGTCCAGCTTGCCCTTCAGTTCGATAACCAGGCGAGCGGCAGTCTTCTTACCGATGCCTGGCACGCTGGTAAGCATATCGGTGTTGCCCTCGGCAATCGCGGCGTGCAGCGTCTCAACTGGTGCGGCGGAGAGGATGCCCAGCGCCCCCTTCGGCCCGATGCCGCTCACCCCCAGCAGCACCTCAAACAAACTGAGTTGCGCGGGGTCAAGGAAGCCGTAGAGGGCTAGTTGGTCCTCGCGTACGTACAGGTGGGTGTGTAGCCGCACATCGTCGCCAATCGCACCTGCCTCGCTAATCACATTGGTGGGCGCAGAGACGCGCAGGCTAAGGCCAGCCATCTCCACCACCAGGAAGTCGCTGCCCCGTGCTGCCAGCCGCCCGCGTATTGCGGCGATCATCGCTGGCCTCCACGCTGAGTGCTGAGTGCTGAGTGCTGAGTGCTGAGTGTTGTGGCCGCATGAGGCATGAGGTATGGGGCATGGGGCATGAGGGCTGCTACCATTATTGTTCTCCTTCGGTGGGGCGTAATCACCCCGATCTGATGCGGACATTTTACCACAGCGATAGGGGTTTAACCAACAGCTTACACAACATTCTACATTCTACACTCTACATTCTACATTCAGGAGGGGCAGATGGCAGACGAAGATAACACCATACCAGCAGAAGCAGGCGGCGGCGCATCGCTGGAGCAGCCGGGGGGGTTGGGCCGCGCAGTCAGCCGCCAGCCAGTCAGCGCAGCGGGGTTGGAGTTCAAGCAGGCGCTGGATATTACCGGCAGCGACCCGATGGATGCAATTACCAACAACCAGACCCTCTACCCCACCAAGCCGGGGGTGGAGAACAGTTCGTTGCTATTTGCGCTCGATACACCCACGCGCACGATTGAGGCAGCCGAGGGCGGCCAAAGCGCGGCATTGGTACCAGCCAAGGTTTACGGCGCGTCCCGCGATAGCAATGACGTGACCAGCTTCAACGAGGCGGCCCGTGACCTGCCCAACGAGTCGCACGGCACCGGCTATACCTTCGACCATCCCGGCAAGCCGGTCCTCGATCACATCGTTGACGTGCGCGGCTTCGGCGGTCAGGGGTTGCCCGACGGCAGTAGGGGTGGTGTATCCGGCCTGGGCCACGATGTCTACACCCGCGACGAACGCCGCCGCTACATCAGCAACGACCCGCAGGAGCCGTAAGCGGATTGTAGCAGGATGCAAACCTACACCTTGCTCAGAAAAGCGCCCATCGCAGCGGTTAGCGCAATCGCCACACCAGCGGGAACACCGTAGCCGATGCCATACTCCATGCCCATCACCGGGCCGTGGCCCAGCCCCATAATTACGCCAGAGAAGCCGAACTCCGCTACCCCTGCCAGCACTTCGCTGAACACCGAGGCCAGCCATACAACCAACACCACGCTTATCGCCACGGCTACACCCACCAGCCACCAGGACATTACACCCTGGGCTAGCGCTGCCGCCGCCCCGCCCGCCAATCCACCCGCCATCAATATCGCCAGGTCGAACACCGCGCTAGCCGAGCGTTCGCCCCACTGCTTCTTCACCGCCCAGCTCAGTGTTGCTCCCGCCGCTCCACCCGCCAGCGCGATAATTGCCTCAAGCAGCACGGCGTTGCTGAACCTTTGCGCGGCACTGAGGTTGCTACTGTAGGTCAGGCCGCCAATCATCCCGCCTGCCGCGCCGCCCGCCAGCCCGCCCGCCAGCATAAATACACCTTTGCCTAGATGACCACGATAAATCTGAACTCCAACCATGCCACAGGCCAACCCCGCTATCATCCCCAAAGTAACCACACTTACTAGCCAGTTGTGCGCGTTGTAAGCCATGGTGAAGCCGAGGATGCCCACCAGCCCGCCGACTGCTGCGTACATCGGAAAGCGCGGCAGCAGACCGCTCAACTGGCTAGCCAGTCCACCGCTGAGTTCGCCCATCCAGCGGAAGGCAATCAGGTTCAGCAGCAGAAACCCTACCCCAAAGATGACCAGACCGATCAGTAGCCAGCCTTGTACCGCCGCTACCACATTCAGCATCTGAAGAAGCATACTCATCTCACCTATCTCCTTAAGTTCTTTGCCCTCCACCCATTTCGGGGGAGGTTGAGAGGGTCCCACGCCACCATAAACTGGCATTGATATAATAGCACAACTCCATTAAAAATACAAGTGGCTATTTGTACAAATATTTGACGAATTTCTGGATAAGCGCGTTATCTTGACAAGCCAGCCAGTTTTGCTTACACTAACCGTTGTTGCCAAGTCAGGGTTGTGATGCCCAGATCGCCTTTACGAACAATTCTGGACTAGCTCAAGCAACCTTATTGCTACTACTTTCAACTTGTAACTTTCAACTTGCAACTTGTAACTGAGGTATACTATGTGCGGCATTGCCGGTATCTTCAATTATGGGTCGGGCGCACCGATCAGCGAGACGCGGCTGCGGGCGATGGCCGAGGCGATAAAGCATCGCGGGCCGGATGGCGAGGGCTACTATATTGACCCTACTGGCAGCCTGGGGCTAGCCCATCGCCGCCTGAGCATTATTGACCTGTCGGCGGGCGGCAACCAGCCGATGAGCAATGGCGATCAGTCGCTGTGGATTACCTACAACGCAGAAGTCTATAACTATCTGGAACTGCGTACTACGCTGGTGGCCGAAGGCCATCGCTTCAACAACCAGACCGACACCGAGGTGGTGTTGCATCTCTACCAGAAGTACGGCCCCGCCTGCCTCGACAAGCTGAACGGGATGTTCGCTTTTGCCATCTGGGACGAACGCAAGCGCCAGCTATTCCTCGCCCGCGATCGCTTCGGCGTAAAGCCGATGTACTACTACGACGACGGCGAAACCTTCGCCTTCGCCAGCGAAATCAAGGCGCTGCTCACCCATCCGCGCATCAAGGCTCGCACCGGTCTCAACCCCGAAGCGTTGCTCGACTACATCAACTTCCAGTATTGCCTGGGCGACAAGACCTTCTTCCGCAACATCAAGCGGCTGGAGCCGGGACACTGGCTGCTGGTGGATGAGGCCAGTGGCAAGGTTACGGTGCAGCAGTGGTGGGATCTGGACTACAGCGATGCGCGAGTAGACCATAAGCACGATGAGGACTACTTCTCCGAGAAGCTGCTGATGATTCTGGAAGACGCAGTACGCATCGAGCTACGCAGCGATGTGCCAGTGGGGGCGCATCTCAGCGGCGGGGTGGATTCGTCCACTGTCGCTTCGCTAGCCGCGAATCTGCTGGGTACGCCAATCAGCACATTTAGCGGCGGCTTTCAGGATGGCAAGGAGTTTGACGAAACCCCATACGCCCGCATGGTGGCGCAGCAAATCGGCGCAGACCACCACGAGACCTTCCCCACCGCCGCCGACTTTGCCGCTACCTTGCCTCTGCTAATTTACCACATGGACGAACCCGCAGCAGGGCCGGGGTTGTTCCCTCAGTATTTCGTCAGTAAGCTGGCCGCGCAGAACGTCAAAGTAGTGCTGGGCGGACAGGGTGGCGACGAACTGGGCGGCGGTTATGCCCGCTATCTGGTGGCATTGCTAGAACGCGCCATGCGCCAGGCAATCTCTGGCGATATGGCGCACGATGATGCTTTCAACCTACCGACGCTAACCCCATACCTGGGCCAGCTACGCGCCTATCAGCCGATGCTACAAGGCTTGTGGCAGGAGGGATTGTTCGGACCACCTGCAGATCGCTATCTGCGCCTCACCCAGCGTAGCGCCGCAGCCACATTGCTCACCGACGAGTTCATCGCCGACAATCGGCTCGACCTGGATGCGCCCGCTGAAGCCTTCCGCGCCATCTTCAATTGCCCACAGACCGATAGTTATCTCAATCGGATGCTTTATTACGACGCGAAGGCGATGCTGCCCGCGCTGCTGCATGTGGAAGACCGCACTAGCATGGCGGTATCGCTGGAGAGCCGCGTGCCACTGCTCGACCACCGCATTGCCGAACTATTCGCCGCCATCCCACAAGGGCTGAAGATGAAGGATGGGCAACTGAAGTACATCTATCGCAAAGCGATCAAGAATGTAATACCCACCGCTGTCTGGCAGCGCACCGACAAGATGGGCTTCCCTGTCCCCACCAATCAGTGGTTCCGTGGCCCGTTGCAGGGCTTCGTGCAGGACGTGCTGGGCAGCGACCGCGCCCGTCAGCGAGGTATTATACGTCCCACTGCGCTGGCCGCCGTGAGCAGCGGCAGCGGCGGCGGGACATATGGGCGCGAGTTGTGGGGATTGCTGTGTTTGGAGTTGTGGTTTGAGCGGTTTGTGGATGGCAACTAGTTGCTGCTATTCGTAGTGCCGTCGTACAGCGCCGCGCCGCTGTTGGCATCCACGTAGATAGTGCCGTGGTCAAGTACGACCTTATAGGCGGCGCTACCCTTATAACTAATCAGGGTATGGCTACCCACCAGAGTCGAGCCGGGGGCGGCGATAAGCGCGGTCTGCGTTGCTTGCGCCGCTGAGACGGCATACTGGGCCGGTGCAGCCTGGGCCACGTTGGTATTCTGCTGCGCGGCGAGCGCCTGCTGCGCGGCGGCTAGCTGGTCGGCCAGCGATTGCTCCTTGCTGTAAGCCTGTGCTAGCTGCGCGTTGGCCTGCTGCAAGCGCAAGGTGGCAGCGGCGAGTTGCTGCTGGTAAGCGGCCTCACGCTGGTTGATTTGCGCCTGGATGGCAGGGTCGAGCGTCGCAGTCGTCTGCGAGGTGTCAGTGACCGAGGCTGGAGTAGCAGCGGCAAGCGCGGGCTGATTCAATTGGGCAGTCACCGCGATGAGGATAACCAGAATGAAGCTGGTTAGCGCCGCAGCGATGAACAGTGATTTACGTTGGACCATGGTAGTAGTCTCCTTTTCTTTTCGGGAAGGTTATCAGCATTGGTGTGGTCGCTGTTTGATTGATAAACCTATTGTAACGGGCGGGCATTAACTAAGCGTGAATCGCGGGTTGGAAGTGGATGAATTAAAGGTTAGAGCGGGATGAACGGCAAATTGATCAGCTACCGCAGTTGCGCCCCTCCCTGCTTACTGCTATAATATCCCAGCCGTGCTACAGTGCAGTGGCATGAGGATGTCTGCCCCATATCATACCCCCATGATTATCCTCACCTCCTGCTTTAGCCAGCAACCTAACGTCCGTGCCGACGGCGCGGCGATAACGCTATTTGCCTGATGCAGCAGAAGAAAAGGAGCAAAGCAGTGAAGAGGAACGCAACCCGTAACGCAGCGTTTATGGCCCTGGCAGCGGTAATGATCAGCGCGATGCTAATCGGTAATACAGGCAACGCCAGCAGTCCGCTGGCCGCATCCCCCGCCCAGGCCAGCGCCCCTAATCTGGCAGCCGCCAACCCCGGCCAGGCCCAGACTCTGGTAGTTCGCCTCCCCTTCCACAACAGCACGGAGCGCGATCAGCTTGCCACCAAGTGGGGCGCAGTGGGGGTAAGCACTCTGGGCGGCTATCTCACCATCTGGACCGACCAAAGCGGCTACAACTAGATGTTGACCGCCGGGCTGAAGCCCACCATTGACCAGAAGGCCACTCAGGTAGTCAACACCCCGCGCACGTTTGGTAAGAGCGGGCCGGATACCTTCTTTGGTGGCTATCACACCGTCGAAGATGTGCAAACCTTCCTCGATCAGGAAGCCGCCACCTACCCGACCCTGGCCGAGAAGGTGGACATCGGCCTGACCTGGTGTGCGCTACACGCCCCTTGCACCCAGACAAACCCCAACCTGACCTGGAACGGCTACCATATGTATGTGCTGCACATCACCAATCAGAACATCCCCGGCCCCAAGCCAGTCTTCTGGCTCGAAGGCGGGTTGCACGTGCGCGAGGTTGCCAACCCCGAAACCGCCATGAACTATATTGACTATCTCCTTAGCAACTACAACACTAATGCCGATGCCCGCTGGCTGGTGGATTATCAGGACATCTGGGTGATGCCTATCGCCAACCCCGACGGCCACCACATCGTCGAGGCTGGCGGCAACAGCCCCTATTACCAGCGCAAGAACGCCAACTACACCAACGGCTGCAACGGTCTGGCCGCCTAACGAGAGTACCCAGTTCGGCACCGATCTAAACCGCAACTTCCCCTTCGCCTGGAACGGACCTGGCACGTCTACCAACCCTTGCGACCAGGAGTACCTGGGTCCCACCGTAATGTCAGAGCCAGAAACGCAGGCGATCGTCAATAAGGTGAGCAGCCTGATCCCCATCCAGCGCGGGCCAAATATCACCGACACCGCGCCGCTTACCACCACCGGCGTGCTTGAGGATATGCACTCCTACGGTTCGATGAACCTCTACCCCTGGGGCCAGATATCCAACCCCGCGCCCAACAGCGCTGATATCGCCAACATCGGCCAACATATGAGCGCCAGCAATGCCTATCCATCCGGCAACAACTACCAATCCTGTCAGCCTTCGCTTTGCCTCTACTCGGTGAGCGGCGACTCGATTGACTGGGCCTATGGCGTGCTGGGTATCCCCGCATACACTCCAGAGGTTAGCGACGATGGTGGCGGCTTCTTCCCCGCCTATTCTTACTCTCAGAACACGATCTGGCCGGAGAATAAGGGGCAACTGCTCTATCTGGCGAAGATTGCCCGCACCCCTTACCTGACCAATCGCGGGCCGGACGTGAACCCGGTGGCAACAACACCAATGACCGTTACCCAGGGTACGCCCTCGAACCTCAGCGCCACCATCAACTATGCCTGGACCGGCAACGCATATGCCCAGAATGTGGCGGCTGCTGAATATTATGTGGATACCCCACCCTGGGCGGGCGGCGCTGCGATTGCAATGAATGGCAGCTTCGGCGGGTCGCAGACGGTTAATGTCACCGCTACGGTTAGCACCGGCAGCCTGAGCGTTGGGCGGCACATTCTGTTCGTGCGTGGGCGCGGTGTAACCGACTACCAGAATCTCCATAGCTGGGGGCCAATCACCGCAGCCTTCCTCGACGTAACCCCCGCTGGTGGCGCAACCCCCACCCCCACCAACACCCAGACCGCCACGCCCGTGCCTGCGACCGATACGCCTACCGTTACTAGCACGGCCGTACCTGCGACCAGCACACCGGTGATCACCGCTACCAACACGCCAGTCATCACCGCTACCAATACGCCAGTGATCACCAGCACCGCAACCCCTGGCACGCCATCACCGACCCCCACCGACTGCGCCAACTCCTTCGTGGATGTGAATGGTAACGTCTTCTACCATGCCATCCACTACTTGAACTGTCGCGGCGTAGTCAACGGCACTGATGCGACCCACTATTCGCCGAGCGGCACCGCCAGTCGCGGGCAGTTCGCCAAAGTTGTAGTGCTGGGCTTCGGCACCCCGCTGTACACGCCAGCGACGCAAGATTTTGTGGACGTACCACCTAGCTACTTCGCTTACGCCTTCATCGAGAGTGGCTTCCACGCGGGCATCCTCAGCGGCTTCGACAGGGCAACCTGCACTTCGCGCGGTCTGGGCTTCCCCTGCTACCTGCCCAATCAAGCTATCACTCGTGGGCAGCTCACCAAGCTGGTGGTCAACGCGGGCGGCTATACCCTAATCACACCGACGGGTGGGGGGCAGGATTTCCAGGACGTACCGCCCGGAAGCACCTTCGCCACTTCAATCGAGACCGCCTACCACAACGGCCTCATCAGCGGCTACCCCTGTGGGACCCCTCCCGCTGGTGTATGCGTGCCAACCAGAAATCTCCCCTACTTCTTGCCCAACAACAACATCCGCCGCGACGAGATGGCCCAGATCGTCTACGAGGGTATCATCCACCGACCGTAAGCAAGGGCTGAGGATTTATACCTTGCGCGTTGCTGATGCAGCACTATCGTAGGAGCGGGCTGCGGCCCGCCCTGGTGAAGATGCCACCATGCTTATCGAAAGCTGCAGGG
>JBBRMT010000101.1:0-15063 GCA_038230695.1 Chloroflexia bacterium | reverse complement strand
GTTGGTGCGCGAACACTGGGGCATAGAGAACGGCTTGCACTACCGGCGCGACTGTAGCTTGCGTGAAGATGATTGCATCAATGGC
Source organism: Chloroflexia bacterium (assembly GCA_038230695.1). Classification (GTDB taxonomy): domain Bacteria; phylum Chloroflexota; class Chloroflexia; order QHBQ01; family QHBQ01; genus QHBQ01. The sequence continues at coordinate 14,978 of JBBRMT010000101.1, read as the reverse complement.
TCGGCTAATGCAGGCGAACTGATTGCGGCAATAAACAATCTGGTGGTGGGGCTGTGCCGGGGTGTGGGTCAGAACCTGGCGGGTGTACGCCGCCGCTTTGCCGCTCACCCTGCTGAGGCGCTTGCCCTGCTCACATTAGGACTTTTCAATCGCCCTGCTTATCATCCACGGCATACAACTGCTCCGGGTGAGCCAGTCTAATCGGGGTAAACAAGGCAGCCAGCGTCAGGGCCAGTCCGCCGAGACCCATCGCCAGTAGGATGGGTTGTGCGCCGTAGCTAGCGGCCAGCGCGGTCAAAACCGCTGCGCCCAGCGGCCCCGGCACCTGCAGCAGCGTCCAGAACGCCGCTGTAACCCGCCCCAGCAGGTAGTCAGGGGTGATCTCCTGGCGCAGCGTCAGCGAATTGATGCCACGAATGCGGTCGCCGAACACGATGCCGACCACGCAGGGCAGCATCAGCAGCACACCAGGGGCGAAGCCAATCGCCATGAACGCCACCGCCTGCACAATGGAGGCGAAGATGAAGCTAACCCCGAAGCCAAATCGCCGCCGCATCGCGGGTGCAATCAGCGCGGAGAGGATCGCCCCCACACTGGCAATGCCGAGGACGAAACCAACTGCGTCGTCATTCTGCCCCAGATCGTGCTTCAGCCGATAGATGAACATATCGAGACCGGCGAAGGTTAGCAGATTTCCCAGGCCGAAGATGACTGTCAATGCCCGCAGCACCGGCTGCTGCCAGAGGAAACGCACCCCAGCCAGCAACTCTTGCACCCTGCTGCCCTGCTTCACGCTGGTGCGGTCCGCTGCTTACTCGCGCAGACGGACAAAAATCAGCGTGACGAACGAAGCGGTGAACGATAGCGCGTCAATGCCCACCGCTGCCGCTGGTCCGCCCAGGTTGTGCGAAACCAGCCCCGCCAGCATCGGCCCGACGAAGAAGGCCAACCCGTAGGTCGCTTGCAAGCGGGCGTTCGCGTCAATGATCTGGTGACGCTCGACCAGATTGGCAACCGCCGCGATGTTGGTGATACTGAATAGATTGCCCAGCACCGCACCCAACGCAGTTACTACATAAATCAACCAAAGTTGCGGCCCCCACACCGCCCAGATCATCGGGATGGTGGCATAGAGCAGGGCGCGGGCGATGTCGCAGCCAATCATCAGCCGTCGCCGATTGAGCCGATCCGCCAGCGATCCGCCGATAACGCCCGCGATAATCTGGCCCACCCCGCTCGTGGCGGTGACTAGCCCCATCTGCGCCACCGAGCCGGTGGCCTCGAACACCAGCAGCGGCATGGCGATCAGGGCGAACGAGTCGCCCACCGCTGACAGCGATTGCCCCAGCCAGTATATCTGGAAGTTGCGACTACGCTCCAGCCGCTTCGTCGCCTCGCCAGGGACGTACGCTAGACCGACATTCGCGTTCGCCGCTTCGATCTCGTCAACTGCGGGCTGCTGCTCCTCAATCACCGAATCTCTCCATATGCCATGTGCTGCCCTATGATAACATAAAAGCGCAGGAAGGTTAAAATGCCCTCAGCCACAAATGCAAAATGCCCCAGCGGGGGATGGGGGAGAATGGTGAGGCGCAATTTACGCTTTCGACTGGCAAGCATCTCTGTCAACCCCGGCATTTATATGCTACCAGATTTCCCAACCCCGCTGGGGGCTTGGTTGATCATGCTGTCATGGCGACTGCGGCTGTGTAAGAATCTTTACATCCCCATTGTAAAACGGTTTATAGTAGCGCAATGGGGTTTGGCGATACAATAACGGTGGGCAACAGCTATCCGCATGGATAGCCAGTAAACGCAAGGCGACAAGCCTCCAAAAAGAAAGGTACGGTAATCTATCATGGAAGAAATCGAACGCTGTGGCAACGAGTTCAACAGTCTGCTGGAGTGGCTGCGAAACCACATCCGCGTTAACGGCGGTGGTGGCGACGGGGACCCGGTAATTGGCCCGATGATGCGCGATGTAGCTGTGGCGCTCAACGGCATCAATCAGGTGATGTTCGCATCGGTAATCAAGGATGGCGAACTGGCGGGCCAGGTACGCCAGCAGGCCAGCCATCAGATCGTCCGCGCCGCGCAGGGGCTAGGCCAGGTAGGCTTCCCCAGCGACGAAACCCGTTCGCCAGTTGGCCCACGCACGCGGTAAGTACGCAGTAGTCAAAAGCTGCCCCGGCGCAAAGGCAGCCAATAATATGACGAAGCCCGACCCCCGTGGCAGCGTGGTTCGGGCTTTATTATTTCGCTCTGAGAGCCTGGAAAGGGCGAGCAACGGTTCGCCCCTACGAACAAAGCATTAGCTTTCCAGACATTTACTCAGCACTCAAACCCCAAACCTCAGCGCTCCAGCTCACTTCTTGTAAACCATCGGCAGTTGGGCGAAGTCGTCAACCGGCACTTTGGTCAGATCGGTCGCGGCGCTGGGCTTGAAGGTCTTGAGCGCGTCTTCCTGGGTGGGAGTGAAGCCAGCGGGGTAGGCTACATCGAGGATGGCGGGGTCGTTGGTCGCGCCGGTGCCACCACCGATTATCCACTGGGCTGCCGTCTTGCCCACGGCGCGGGTGCGCCACTTGGCGCTGTTGGTGCCATCCTGGCTGAGAACCACCCCTAGATAACCCCAGGTGGCGGGATCGCTGCTGGGGAAATCCTTGCGTGGAATGCGGATTGTCACCGTCTTTTGCGCGGTATCCACCTGGATCTTGTTGATACCATCAATCTTGACTGGATCCTTGCCCGCTGCGCCAGTGTACACCCCCTGACCGTCCGGCCAACCCTCGGCGCGGAAGGCAACATCCCAGGCATCGGCGGCAGGCACGGCGGCGTTGCGGCCAGGGAAGAGCATCCGTGCGCCGCTGCCTGCCTGGTGGTTGGTGTCAATATAGACATCGAAGGTTTGCAGCGCCAGGCCGGTTGGACTGCCCCACGGGTTCGGCACTGGCCCGTTCATGGTGAAGCGGAAGACCATATTATTGTCGCCATCGGTGCCAACCACAAACTGCTTTATGTCGAAGTTGCCGGGGCTGAAGGCGGCATCCTGCGGGTAGGTGTAGGTGCCGGGGCCGTGGTCATCACCTTTAGGGTCGTCAATGCTCATCACCACCTGGATGGGGTTGCGGTCGGGGACGGTGAAGCCAATGCCACCTGCGCTGGGGGCGAGGGCAATATCACTATTCGCCTTGCTGATAACCGCAATAAAGTTGAGCGCATCGCCAGTCTTGAGGTCGCCGAGGGCGCTCCAGGGAATCGCCATCTCTACGGCGCTGCCCGCAGCGGCAGCGTTGACATTGCCGAGAGCAGTCGTACCCCATGCGCCGTTAGTTACGGTATAGACTCCGTTGGCGGCCAGCTTGCCGTTTTCAATCACCGCCTCGGCTAGATAGTTGGCAACGAATCCCAGCGTGGTTGGCTTCGCGTTCTTGGCGGAGTTGTGGCTGACCCCAATGCCCGCTGCCTGGTTGGGGTTGGCAAGGTACACGCCGAAGGTGTATTTGGCGTTGTCCCAGGGTTTGGTCGCGTCAATACGCAGGTAGAGGTTTTTGGCATCGGAGCCGTAGAAGGTGGCGCTCACTACCTGCTGGCCGCTTGCCATCGCGCCGCTGCCCGACTCCACGTAGCTGCCCGCCTTGTCCCACTCGCCAGCGGCTACCTTACCGTCAATCGTAGGGCTGATGTCGCCACTAACAGGCTGCTTGGGCGCAGGCGCGAGGCGGGCGACGATCGGCACATCGAGGAAGGCGGGTTGCGGTTCGCCCACAGCGGTATACACCTCGCGCAGCGTGTTGCGGAACTGGTCGTCGAAGGCGGTATCGTCGCCGCTATCCTGATCTGCGCCGAACCACCAGAACCAGTCGCTGCCCTCGGCGGCGAACATCGCCAGGCGGGCGGCTTCCAACTTGTCGGCGGCTAGCGGCTTCTTGCCGGTCAGATAGGGATCGAGCATCTCGCGGGTCTGGCGCAGGTAGTCCCAGCCCTGGTTCTCCTCCACCTCGCCGATCCAAGTGCTGAAAGTATCGTCAACCCAACTACCTGCGAACAGCTTGGGGATGCGCCGTCCGTTGGGGAACCTGGCAAAGTATTCGCTAGGCGTGACCATCTGGATGCTGGGGTCGCTGGTCAGCTTTTGGTACATCCCATTGAGGAAGGCTTTGCCATCATTGTCGTAGTTCTCCCAGGCGTTCTCGCCATCGAGCAGGATGGTGACAAGATAGGGGCTGCCAGCATTGCGCGGGTTGGTTTGCAATGACTTCTGGATGTTGTGCAGGCGGTTGAGCAAGTCCGTGCTGGCGCTATCGCCGTTCTGCCCGCTGTAGTCGAAGCCGATCTTGTCGCTGATTACATGGTCGCGGAAGATGATGTTGACTGGCGGCGTGCCAGTTGGCTGGTCGGAAACGGTATAACCAGCATATAGGAACTGGGGAAGCTTGGGGGTTTCGGTGCCATCGCGCTCGATGCCGTTGGGTAGGCTGTACGAGGAGGCTAGCACCATCTCGTCGCTGGCAATCCAGTTGATACCAGCATTGGCAAATAGCTTGACTATATCCTGCGATACCGAACCCTCGGCGGGCCACATCCCCAGCGGATCCTTGCCGAAATGGTCCTTATAGATTTGCTTGCCCAGTTCCACTTGCGCGGCGGCATCCTGTGGATAGCTGAAGGGCGGGTTGGGCAGTGGCACACTGTTGCCGAAGGCGATCTTCGCCGAATCGGTGTTGTAGAGCAGCGGCAGAATGGGATGGGCATAGGGGGTGGTGATGATCTCGATCTGGCCGCGATCCTGGGCCGCCTTATAGGCGGGGATGACCTGCTTCATGATTACAATGCTCTGGTCGAGTACGGTTTGCTTCTCGGCCTCGGTGAAGCCCTGGCCCTTGCTTATTAGCGCAGCCAGTGGAGCCATCGCCTGCCAGTCGGGGTCGAACCAGGCGAGGTTGAACCAGGTCTGCAAATCGCGCCAGTCCTGCTCCTGGAACTTTGCGGCGGCAGTGGCAAGGCCCGCATCGCTCTGGTCAGCGCCACGCAACTGCTTCAGCGCCACGTAGCGGGGGAAGCGGCTGATGATCTTGTCGTTGGTGTCGAAGAAACGCTGCAGGATGAGCTTTTTGTCGTCGGCAGTAAGCTGCGCGGCAGGCTTCTGGGCAATCACGAAATACTTGTCACGGGCGTTGTTCTGGGTGAAATCGTCAATCTGCTTGATTAGCGAGGGGGTCATGTTGAAGGTAACATGAGCATGGGGGTACGCTTGCAGCATAGTTACCATATCGAGGTAATCCTTGATGCTGTGCATCCGCACCCAGGGCTTCTCGTACACGCCGGTGGTGGGGTCCTTGAAGTAGAAGGGCTGGTGGTTGTGCCACACCAACGCGACATAGAGCGGGCTGGCGATGCTGCTGGTGTTTACCGCCGTCGCGCTGGCCGCAGCCGCAGTCGGGCTGGCGTTAGCCACAGCAGCGGACGGGCTGGCAAGCATCGCCATCGCGGTTGGGCTGGCAGGCGCGACATTGCTTACTGCCGTAGGCGTGCCAGCAGGCGTAGGCGGCGCAGTTAGCGCAGTCGGCGTGCTGCTGCCGCTATCACAGGATGCCAACAACATAGCCAGGATCGCCACCAGGCTGAACGCTCGAAAGCCCTTCGGTGCGTATGTTTTCATCTTATCAAGCTCCTTCGACTGACTCCCATCCCCAACTGGGGCCGGGGTTGGGTGCGAATAACTCCCCTCCCACTGGGGCTTATCGTTAAGCACAAATAAAAAAACGTCCAATAGTATGAGGCGACAGGATAGCACGCCGCGTGCCGAGTTACCGGGGGTTAGGGGCGTAGCTCTTGCTTGCCACTCTACCAGTGCCTTGATACAGCAGGCCGCCCCTCCCTCATCAAGGGGAGGGCAACCATCCCGTGCTGCCCTTTTGCGCCGCGCACATTGCCTAAATTGGCGCATTAGAGCTTGCGACCAGCTTAGTTTGCGCCCCACCGATCGGAGCTACGCTCCCATCCCTCAGTAACTTGGCGAGCGGCGGCTTATCCCCCACCGCTACTGCCCTGCACCATTTGTGGATAAGGTTTAGCCCGGCGGGAGGGGCTGGGGTGGATGCAAATAACCAACTAGCAGGGATTTGCCCACGCCGATAATAGCACAGGCCCGCGAGTTTGTCAAAGCAGCGAACAAATAGGGTGGGTTGAAAGTTGAAGGTTGAAAGTTAATGCGTTATAGAGACGGGTTGCGCTTACTCTTGTGTGTGACCGCAAAAGGATGATTGCGCCCGAACAGTTGCACCGCGCCTGCTTATGCTCTATAATGGCAGACAATACATCCCTGAAACGAGGCGGTAAGCAGCGTCGCCCCGCCAACAGCATCAAAGTAAAGAAACGGAGGAAAGTTCATATGTCGAGCAGCAAGAAGTTTATCTCAAGGTTGGGGCTGATTGCAATGGTCATACTGGCGCTTTCGGCCTGCGATCTGGGCGGCACCGCTAGCAGCACTACCCCGACTGCAACCACCGCAGCGGGCAGCAATGCGGCAGTAGCCAGCCCCACCACTGCTGGCAGCAGTATGGCAATGACTAACACCGCCAGCATGGCTATGACTGGCACAACCAGCACGGGCGGCGGCAATATGTCCGGTACGGTAATGCTGGGTGCGGCCCTCAGCCAGAGCAAGACGGCTAAGGTCTACGGCGATAGCCAGAGCAAGGCTATCCAGATGGCGATGGCCGAGATCAATGCGGCGGGCGGTATCAACGGCAAGCAGCTTACCATTGATATTCAGGACGATGCCAGCGACCCCAAACAGGCGGCCACCGTCTACCAAAAGTTCATCAGCGACAAAGTGATCGCCATCATTGGTCCCACCCTGAGCAACTCGGCGGCAACCGCCGATCCGCTGGCGCAGCAGGCGCAGATCCCGGTGCTGGCGGTGAGCAACACGGCGGGCGGCATCGTGGACATTGGCGATTACATCTTCCGCGACTCGCTGTCTGAGGCCCAGGTTATCCCCAACACCATCAAGGTGGCGAAGGCCAAGCTGAACCTTACCAAGGTGGCGCTTATCTACGGTAACGATGACGCTTTCACCAAGGCGGGTTACACCGTGTTCAAGCAGGCGTTGGCCGACAACGGCATCACCATCACCACCGAGCAAACCTTCCAGAAAGGCAACACCAACTTCAGCGCCCAGATCACCGCGATCAAGGGGAGCAACCCCGACGCAATCGTGGCTTCGGCGTTGCTGCCGGAGGGCGAGGGTATTATCAAGGAAGCCCGCAACCAGGGCATGGCCTTGCCGATCATTGGCGGCAACGGCTTCAACTCGGCCAAGCTGATGTCCGACCTGAGCCAGCAGGCTGAGGGAGTCTATGTTGGCGCGGCCTGGAACTCGGCGGGCGGCAACCAGATGAGCCAGGATTTTGTCAAGAACTTCACCGCCAAGTACGGCAATGCCCCCGACCAATTCGCGGCGCAGGCTTATAGCGGAGTCTACATCCTGGCCGACGCGCTGAAGCGGGCCAAGAGCATGAGCGGCGCGGATGTGCGTGATGCGCTCAAGACCACCCACGTTACCGTACCGCTTGGCGACTTCACCTTCCTACCCACCCGCGATGCCAACCATGTGCCGGTTGTACAGATGGTGCAGGGCGGCAAGTTCGTAGTGGTGCAGTAGCAGTGCTGAGTGCTGAGTGCTAACAAAGTTTGATGATAGCCATCGTAGGGGCGCAGGTTTATCGCGCCCCTGATGAGGCGCATTGCTGCTTATGGGAACATTGTTGGTGCGATACTGAGTGCTGTGTGCTGAATGGGGTGGCAGTTAGCAGCCGCAAAGCTGCCGCCCCAATCTACCTTCTACATCCCACCTTCTACATTCTACCTTCTAAATTATGAACTGGCAAACGCTACCGCAGCAGCTCGCCAACGGCATCTTCCAGGGCAGCATCTACGCGCTGTTCGCCCTCGGCTACACCCTGATCTTTGGCGTGCTGGATATTCTCAACCTGGCTCACGCTGCCATCTTCATGATGACGGCGGTTGCCGCCTGGTATCTGATTGCCGGGTTGGGGATTAACTTCATCGTCGCGTTGCTCATTGCCAGCATCGTCGGTGGCTTGCTCGGTGTGCTGCTGGATCGGGTTGCCTTCTGGCGGCTACGCCAGCAACACGCGCCCCACCTCTCCGCCCTGATCAGCAGCATAGCAATGGCGACCATCTTCGAGGGCATCGTGACGCTGCTGCCAACCCTGGGCGCAGACCCCGATAGCCGTATCATCGGGGCCGACGTACACCACTTTCCGACGGGCAGCATTCCCTATGGCAATCTCAACATCGGCACAATGCTTAGTTTGCCGCCAATCAAGCTGCTGGTGTTGGTCGTTGCCCTGCTACTGATGTTCGGGGTGCAGTATATGCTGCGCCGCACCCGCATTGGCCGCGAGATGCGGGCGGTGGCCGAGTCGCCCAAAGCCTCCGCCCTGCTGGGCATCAACATCGAGGCGGTGTTTGCTAAAACCTTCTTCATCGCCTCGGCGCTAGGCGGGGTGGCGGGCGTACTTTACGCCCTCACCTACGACACCCTTACCGCCGATATGGGCAGCGCAGTCGAACTGAAGGGGCTGGCCGCCATCATCCTGGGCGGCATGGGCAGCGTGGTCGGCTCAGTCGTCGGCGGCTTCATCATCGGTCTGGCCGAGGTACTCAGCATCGCGCTGGGTGGCAGCAACTGGAGCGATGCGGTTGCCTTCATCGTCCTCTTCCTCATGCTGCTGGTGCGCCCCAACGGCCTGTTTGGCGCACGCGCCACACGCACAGGATAATGGTGAATGGTGAATGTAAAGTTCACGTTATTCAACATTTACCATTTACCATTCACCATTTACCATTATGTCTGAATTCTACGCCGCCAACAGCCTGCTGATCAATCTGATTGCCATCAACGCGATACTGGCGTTGAGCATCTATATCACGCTGTCGGCGGCGATGCTGTCGCTGGCGAACGCGGCGTTCATGGGCATCGGCGCGTATACCGCCATCCTGTTTACCCAATACTTCGGCTGGCCGCTCATCCCCGCCGCATTTGTGGGCGCAGGGATGGCTGCGCTGGTGGGGGCATTGCTGGGTGCGCCCGTGCTGCGGCTGCGTGGCATCTTCCTTGCCATTGCTACCATTGGCTTCGGCGAAATCCTGCGTATATTCATCCTGAACTTTCAGCCTGGCATTACCCTGCCTTTCGAGCAGCAGGATTACCCCAACGGTGCAGAGGGGCTACGCCTACCACCACCCGCCACCACCACCGGCTGGCTGACCTATGGCACGCTGTTGGTACTCGTCTATTTCTTCTGGCGGCTGCGCGGCTCGCGCATGGGCCTGGCGTTGGCCGCCATCCGCGAGGACGAGGCGGCGGCGGAGAGCAGCGGTATCAACGTCACCCGCTACAAGCTGCTCGTCTTCGTCATCGGCGCAGCCATCGCGGGCTGGGCAGGGGCGCTCGATGCTCATCTCTACAACTTCATCTCGCCCGCTGACTTCGGCTTCTCTGAGGCGGTCACTATTCTGGTCTACGCGGTGGTCGGCGGCACACTGGGCTTCCCCGGCCCCATCCTCGGCGCAGCCCTGATTACCGCGCTGCCGGAGATACTGCGCCCGCTGCACGACTTCCGCGACATCTTCACTGGCCTGGTGTTGCTGCTCACTATCCTGTTTCTGCCCAGTGGCCTGTTCAGCTTGCTGGGCAATGCGCTGGGCCTGCGCCGCCGCTGGCAACCCACGCTGGTGCAACCACCCTCCCACAATGAGGATACCGATGCAGGGGGGCAATTCATTGCACCCTCGCCGCCCGACCAACCAGGGCAGGATAAATCCCGCCCCAACACCGATGATCCGCAACTCAAACCTCAAACCTCAAACCTCAAACCTGAAACCCCGCTGCTCCGCACCGAGGCTGCTAACCGCCGCTTTGGTGGGGTAGTCGCGGTGGATAACGTGGAGATGAGCATCGCCCCACACAGCGTCTATGGGCTGATCGGGCCGAACGGCGCGGGCAAGACTACCCTGCTCAACCTGCTCAGTGGCGTGTTGCCGCTCACCAGCGGGCATATCTACCTGAAGGGGGAGCGGATTGACGGACTTGCTCCGCACAACATAGTGCGACGCGGCATCGCCCGCACCTACCAGAACATTCGTCTCTTCCCCAACCTCAGCGTGCTTGAGAACGTGCTGGTGGGGATGCACAGCCGCACCCACGCCAGCCTGTTGCAGCGGCTGGTGTTCAGCCCCACCGCGAGGCGGGAGGAGCAGGCCAGCCGCAACCGCGCCTTCGCCCTGCTTACCCGCTTTGGCCTGGAGTGTAACGCCAGCCTACCCGCTACCGCACTGGCATATGGTGACCAACGCCGCCTGGAGATGGCCCGCGCCCTGGCGACCGACCCTACCCTGCTGCTGCTCGACGAACCCGCCGCCGGGCTGAACCAGGCTGAGAGCGAACGTCTGCGCCAACTGCTGCGCGAACTTACCGCAACCGACCTGACCGTGCTGCTGATCGAACACGATATGGCACTGGTGATGAGCGTCTGCGACCGCATTGCAGTGATAAACTTTGGCCGCAAAATTGCCGAAGATGTCCCCGCTACGATTAGCCGCGACCCGCTGGTGATTGAAGCATATTTGGGCAGCGACTAAGTGCTGAGTGCTGAGTTCCTCGTAAACTATGTTATGATGTTCTCCCCTTCCACCGAGAGGGGCGGGGGTAGGTCTACGATGCTATCAAACCTTTATGGCGTGGGTTATGAGTGATGAGTGATGTGGGGAGGTGAGCAAGCTGAACGTACAGAGTGCAACCAAAAAGGATTTGGACGCGATCGTGCCGCTGTTTGTGGCGCAGGAAGCCCGCCACCACGCGCTCGATGCGCGTCTGGAGCGACCCCGCAGCGTGCAGGCGATCCGCCAGATGCTAGCAGGGGAGTTCGACGATGATGGCGAACCGCTAATTGTCCGCGATCTGGCGGACACGGTGCGCGGCTTCGTTATTGCCCGCATCTTCGAGATCCCTGCAGGCAACGCAATGCTCAGTTTCTACACCGCCCGCAATGGCAGCCATCGGGCCTTGACGCTGCCCAACCCCGCCGACCCCGACGCGGTTGCTGTAGCCGATGCGCTGCTGGCGGCACTGGGGAGCAAGTGGCAGGCCAGCCAGACCTACGCCGACTTGCTCACCTGGCCCAGCGCGGATCGCTGGTTGGAGCCGCTGCTAGCGCGTTATGGCTTCGTCGCCGATAGCATCGTCGCTTATCACCCCAACGCACCACTTGCGCCCACTTCGCGGCCACCCGACCCCAGCCTGCGGGTGCGTCCCGCCCAACCTGCGGATGAGCCAAGCCTAGTGGCCCTCCATCTGGGTGAAATCCAGTTTCACGCTGACCATGTTGCCCATGTGCGGATCGTGCCAGCGGTGGAGGAGGACTTCCGCGAGAAGCTGGCGCGGTTGTGGCAAGACCAATCACCGCAGATCGGTGCGCCGCTGGTAGTCGTGGTCGAGCAGCATGGCGAAGTGGTGGCGATGTCCGAGAACTACATCGAGCAATCCCCCGGCTGGGGTGCGCTAAGTCGCTTCCCGCCAGGGCGATATGGCTACCTCAATAGCGTCAGCGTGCGGGCAGACAAGCGGGGGCAGGGCATCGGGCGGCTGCTTACCCAGGGGGTAATCGAAGCGTTCGCGCCATATCTGGTAGACGCTTTCGGCCTCTGGTATATGCCCGCCAATCCCCTCTCCAGTAAGTTCTGGCCGCACCTCGGCTTCACCCCGCTGTGGACGCAGTATCGGCGCAGCAGCGTAGGAGGTTGCGATGGCGCTACTTGAAGTAAACGACCTGGCGGTAAGCTACGGCCAGATTGAGGCGGTCAGAGGGGTCAGCTTCAGCGTGGACGAGGGGCAGGTTGTCGCCATCGTCGGAGCGAACGGCGCGGGCAAGACCACCATCATGAACACGATCAGCGGGCTGCTACGGGCGCAACGCGGGCGCATCAGCTTTGCGGGACAGGACATTACCCGCTGGCCGCCGCATCGCATCGTGGCGGCGGGCATCGTGCAGGTGGCCGAGGGGCGGGCCATCCTTGCCAACATGAGCGTGGAGGAGAACCTGGCTCTCGGTCTGGCAGCGGCTGGCGTTCGCGGACAAGTGGGTGGCCCCACAATTGCTACGATGATGGAGCGATTCCCCATTTTGGGGCAACGGAGCAACCTGCCCGCTGGGCAACTATCCGGTGGCGAACAGCAGATGCTGGCGATCGCCCGCGCCCTCCTCGCCCGTCCCCGCCTGCTGCTGATGGATGAGCCAAGCATGGGCCTCGCTCCGCTCCTGGTTAAGCAGGTGTTCGCTATCATCGCTGAACTGAAGGCCGAGGGTCGCACCATCCTGCTGGTCGAGCAGAACGCACTCAAGGCGCTGCAACTGGCTGACTACGCCTGCGTGCTAGAGCGCGGGCGGGTTGCGCTATCCGGTACGGGCCAGGAACTGGCGGGCAACCAGGATGTGGCGCGGGCCTACCTGGGTGGATTGTAGGCATTGAATATCGGTGATTGCAGTTTAAGACAAGAAAGAGAAGGGTCTGACCCATGCGTACCAAAAGATTTACCACCAGGGTTGTGCTGTTCGCTGTGGTGGCGATGCTGATGCTGTCGCCAATGCTGGCCGCCGCTTACGACTGGCCGCAGTTCAACCTCGACCCGCAACACAGCGGCAACGATACTCAAGAGACCATCATCAACAACCACAACGCCCTCAGCTTGCAGCAAGCCTTCACCCCAGTGAGCCTGCCCGACATTGCCGATGGCGCTCCCGCCTACCTAAGCAATGTGGTAACTGGCAGCACTACCGTGAATATGGTGTTCGTCACTACCAAAGCGGGGCGGTTGGTTGCCCTGAATGCCGATACCGGCGCGACCATCTGGGTGCGCCGCCCAGCCACCGGCCCCAACTACACCACCTCCTCGCCCGCGCTTGATCCCAATGGGCAATTCGTCTACAGCTATGGACTGGAAGGCAGGGTGCATAAGTACAACGTCAGCAACGGCAGCGAAATCACCACGGGCGGATGGCCGGAGGTAGCCACACTCAAGCCCGATGTGGAAAAAGGTTCGGCGGCGTTGGCAATTGCCACTGCCCATGATGGTATCTCTCGCCTGTATGTCGCCAACGGCGGCTACCCTGGCGATGCGGGCGACTATCAGGGCCACGTCACCACCATCAACCTCAGTACCGGCGCACAGAATGTGTTCAACGCGGCGTGCAGCGATCAGACGGTTCACTTCGTTGAGAACGGCAGCCCCGACTGCCCCACCGTGCAGAATGCAGTCTGGGCGCGGCCTGGCGTAGTTTACAACCCGATTACAGATCGCATCTACTTCGCCACCGGCAACGGTGTCTACAGCCCCACTATAGGTATGCGCGACTGGTCGGAGAGCGTCATTGCGCTAAACCCTGATGGCACTGGAGTAAATGGCGGCCCGCTCGACAGCTACACCCCCACCAACTATCAGCATCTCGATGATAGCGACCTCGACCTGGGTAGCACCAGCCCGGTTATCCTACCACCCATCCCCGGCAGCAGCTTTCCCCATGTAGCGGCGCAGAGCGGCAAGGAGGGCAAGCTTAACCTGCTCAACATTGATGACCTGAGCGGGCAGGGCGGGCCGGGGCATATCGGCGGCCAGCTGGAGCAGATCAACGTGCCACAGGGCGGGGAGGTACTACCCACCCCCGCCGTCTGGACCAATCCTGCCGATGGCAGTGTCTGGTTGTTTGTTGCCAACGGCAGCGGCATCTCCGCGCTGCAACTGAGCGCCGATTGCAGCGGCAACCCCCACCTCAATTTCCGCTGGCAGGATACGTCGGGCAGCGTCAGTTCGCCGATTGTGGCGAACAATGTGCTGTTCTACGCCTACAGCGGCCAAATCAATGCGGTAGATCCCACCAGCGGCACTCAGCTATGGAACGATACCAGCATCGGCGGCATCCACTGGGAAAGTCCGATTGTGGTGAACGGAATGCTATATCTTACCGATGAAAATCACAAGCTCAACGCCTGGCACACCAACGCCGCCGTTGCTACCGCAACCGCCCTGCCCACCAACACGCCGCTGCCGTCCGCCACCGCTTGTCCCGCAACCCAGACACCAACTCCCGGCGGCCCGACCAACACGCCAACCAGCACTCCGGTTGTCCCCACCAGTACCCCGCTGCCACCGACCGATACACCTGCGCCTGCCACTAATACGCCAACCAGCACCGCTGTGCCACCTACCAACACCCCCGGTGGCCCGACCATCACACCAACCCCAACCAACACCGCTGTGCCGCCTACCAACACCCCCGGTGGCCCGACCAACACGCCTGCCCCGCCAACCATCACGCCGACCGACTGTCCCAATCGTTTCGTGGATATTCAGGGCAACACCTTCTACGGCGCGATCCATTATCTCAACTGTCGCGGCATCATCAACGGCATTGACTCAACTCACTTTGCGCCCGGCAACACGGCAACGCGGGCGCAGTTCACCAAGATTGCGGTGCTGGCCTCCGGCACGGCGCTGACCACCCCGGCGGGCAGCCCCACCTTCGCCGATGTGCCAGCCAGCAACTGGGCTTATGTCTACATCGAATCAGGTTATGCGGCGGGCATCATCGGCGGCTACCAGTCGTGCCACCCCGGCCCTTGCTACTTCCACCCCAACGACCCGATTAGTCGCGGCCAGCTTACCAAGATCGTGGTCAACGCCTTCCACATCGCGCTGCTCACCCCCACTGGCGGCCCTACCTTCACCGATGTGCCACCCACCTATGTCTTCTACGTCACCATCGAGTCGGCGCACGCAGCGGGTCTGGTCAACGGCTACCCCGACCGCACCTTCCGCCCCAACGCCAACATCCGCCGCGACGAGATGGCCCAGATACTATACAAAGCGGCGACCCGCCCATAGCGCAGTG
>JBBRMT010000100.1:0-15083 GCA_038230695.1 Chloroflexia bacterium | reverse complement strand
GCGGACAGGGTATCGCGGCGGTCTACGAAAATCTGCAACGAGGGGTGCAATGAACGAAGAATACGACCAGATGATGCTGCTTGAGGAGATGGAGAGCCTACGTGAGATCCTCGCGGAGATTGGCTGCACCACCCGCAGCGAAGTTGAGGCGCAGTTCGCCGCCAAAGGCGAGGCCAGCGTTTGCGATGTGCTGGATTGGATGGACCAGCTGGCGGTCAGCAGCAGCGGCGAACTCGATCAGCGCATTGCCACATTGCACACGCAGCTTGATGCTGAGTGCTGAGTGCTGAGCGCTGAGGTTTGAGGTTAGAGTGTGGAGTATGGTAAGGGTTGGGAATATAGCATGGGGGTCTGGGGGTTCAGCCCCAGCTATGGCAATGGCATGATGTAGAGGGGCTGGCTGAACCTCTCGCCTCAGCCGCAAGCAGCCACATTACGAGGGGATTGATTGCCCTTCAGCAGCTGGGGGCTTACCCCCAAACCTCCGGTATGAGACGCAGCTTTCGTCTTATTTTGATGCCTATGGGCGTATGCCATGCGCCCCTACGCCAAAATCATCGCTGACGATGGGCATTGATGCGCTGCAAGTGGGCGTATACCATGCGCCCCTACGCCGATGTTGCCGGTTGCGATGAGCATTGATGCGCTTCAGCAGGGCGGGCAGCCGCCCGCCCCTACACATAACAATCCCTCCTTCTAAAATCCCACCTTTTACAATCTGCAATCTGCAATTATGCCAGTTTGTCCCGCTCCGCTCTGAGCAGTTCCTCCAGCACCTGAGCCTGGAAGTCGCGGTTGATGTTCAGCAGTTGCGAAGATAGCTCCAGCTGGGCGTTGTACTGGTCGAACAGGTCGTAGGCCAGCTTCAGGTTGCCCGCTTTTGTCTGGTAGTAGATGGCGCTCTCCAGCGCGTACAGGTCATCCACGCTGAAGCTGGTGGCGGCGGGGCGTTGCTGCACCGCGTTGGTGTAGTAGGTGGCGGCGGCGAGATAGTAGCCACTACGTTCGGAGGCGGCCATCGAGTCGAAGATGTAATTGAGGAGCGGGTCGTAGATGCGGAAGCTGCCCCGATCGTTGTCAACCGTAACATTGCTACGCTTCTCCACAAAACCTTTACGCGCTACCTCACTCAGCACTTGCGGCCCGCGCAAGCCAATGGCGCGTATACCCCGCACCGCAGCGGCGATGTCCGGGCCAGCGGCGAAGTCGTGCTGCACCGCCAGATACTTGAGCATCGCCTGTTCACCGGCATCAGGGGTGAAGCGGGCATACCAGCCGTTCACATCGTCGGGCAGGTGGTAAAACTGGGTAACCGCCCGTCGCCAATCCACCACCGGCAGGCTGAACACCTCGGCCAGCGTGCCATACTGCTGCCTTGCGGTTGCCAGCACCTCCATACCGCCGGGGTAGCAATGCACATCGAGTACCGCCTTGCGTACCCAGCCGGCATCCTCCGGCGGTGAGCCAATTAGTTTGTTCATCCAGATAATCGCGTTAGCCTCATCAACGCCCGGCGCTGAGTAGGTGGTCAGCCCCTGCGGCGCAACCCTGGTGCATACGATGATGCCGCTGGTAGTGGTGGGGTTCTGGCCCAACCAGGCGGTCAGCGGCTGAATGCTGTTTGCAAGGTCGGGTTTGTAGTTGCCCATATCGTCGAGTAGATAGTCGAAGTCGTCGAGTACCAGAAAGAAAGAAGTAGCGGCGCTGTCGCTGAGGACAAGCTGGTTGACGCTTGCGATCAGGCTACGGTCGGATAGCAGAACTTTGGCCGACACCCAGTAAACCGGCAGGTCGGCCATCGTGCCGTTAGCCTGGGGCATCACGCTGTGGTTCTGACGCAGTAGTTGGTAGTAACACTTCGCGCCCAACGTACTCTTGCCGCTGCTGTCGAAGCCGATAAGGGCCACGCCACCCTTACGCCGCAGCAGGGCGAGTATATCGCTGGCAGGCAGGTCGTAGCCGAGGATATCGCGCTCAGGGGCAACCGGATGGTAGGCGCTAAGTTTAATATCCACATCGCCCAGCGTCTCGATAAAGGTCTGGCTGATGTTCTGACCCACGGCCACCAGCCCGCCGCTATTGATGATGTTGCCCGTGCTGATGCTGTTGGTTGGCCCGCTAGTTGATCTGGCAGCGATAGCGCCATCAGATGGAGGTGGAGCAGGAGGCGCGGGCGGTGCGCCTAGGCTGTGGGCTTCTGCGCCATTGGTTGGCAGGGTGGTAGGCGCAATGCCCAGCCGCGCCCAGTCAATCGCCAGAGGCGGTAGCTCCGAGCCGGGCGTTTCGTCCTGGCTCATGATGCGGGTGCGATCGCGGGGGATAGCATAACGCTGGCAGATGCTGGTCAGTAGCGCATCAAGTTGGATATAGGCGGCATTGGAGATCCAGCCCGCCTGCCCCACATTCTGCCCCACCAGACCTATGCCGATGCAAATCTGGTTGAGCGCCCAGACTGTGGTGACGTAGGCGACGTTCAACTCCGGCACCAGTTGCGCCACCGTGCCATTGCTGACATCCACCAGATAGTGCGGTCCGGCCCAGCCGCCCGCCTGTTCGGCCATCTTCAGCTTGTCGCCAAAGTCGCCCTCATGGCCGATAAACACCACCGCCATGATGCTGCCCGCCGACCGTGGCTCCCTCGATTCGTAGTTGCTGGGATCCGACGGCATTGCCTTCGCCGCCGCGTAGCCTGTATCCATGCCTTGCCACTCTCTCTGGTGTTCCACCACCAATAATGATGCGCTATTATAAGCGGTAGACTGATTTTATGTCAAACCAGATTCGGCGTTGCGATCGGGCCGCCAATCTTCTATAATAGCGGGCATGGAACAGGCAATTACCAACACAAACTTGCCCTACCCGCTGTTTATTCGCGGCAAGGTGCGCGACAGCTACGACCTGGGCGATCACCTGTTGATCGTCAGCACCGACCGCCTCAGCGCCTTCGACATGGTAATGGCGAACGGCATCCCTGGGCGGGGCAAGGTATTGAACCAGTTGTCTGCCTTCTGGTTCAATTACACCCGCGACCTCATCCCTAATCACATGATCAGCATCAACATGGCCGACTTTCCAGCTGACCTGCAAGCCACGCCCTACCGCGAACAGGTGGAGGGGCGGGCAATGCTGGTACGCAAGGCGCAGCGTATCAGCCTTGAGTGCATCGTGCGCGGCTATCTCTCCGGCTCCGGCTGGCTGGAGTATCAGCGCAGCGGCACCGTCTGCGGCCTGCCGCTACCCGATGGTCTGGTGGAGAGCGCCCGTCTGGCCGCGCCCATCTTTACCCCCAGCACCAAAGCCGATGTTGGTCACGATGAGAACATCAGCTTTGAGCAGACTGCGGCGTTGATTGGTGAGGAGCTTGCCGAGCGGCTGCGCGACATCGCGCTAACCATCTACACTGCTGCCGCCGACTACGCTCTAACTCGTGGTATCCTCATTGCCGACACCAAGTTCGAGTTCGGCGTGCTGGACGGCCAGCTAATCCTGATTGACGAGGCGCTCACTCCCGACTCGTCGCGCTTCTGGGACGAGGCCATCTACCACCCCGGCGGCCCCCAGCCCAGCCTCGACAAGCAATACGTGCGCGACTGGCTGCTCGCCAGCGGCTGGAACAAGCAGCCCCCCGCGCCCACTCTGCCTACCGAGGTGGTGCGCGTCACGGGCGAGAAGTACCGCGAGGCGTATTATCGGCTTACCGGACAGCAGGTTGAATTATAAGGAGGTTTTACCATTAGCGCCGAATTGCAACAGTATCGTGCCGCCATCTACGTTACGCTCAAGCCGGTGGTCAACGACCCCCAGGGGTTGGCAATTGCCGACGGCTTGCGCCACCTCGGCTATGGCAGCGTTGCCAGCGTGCGTGCGGGCAAGTACATCGTCGTCACCCTCACCTCGCACACAAAAGAGGAGGCCGAGCAGTTGGTAGATCAGATGTGCGCCCGACTGCTCGCCAACCCCGTAATCGAGGATTACCGCTTTGATGTATCGCTCCAGCAGTAAAGGGCAAGCCAGTGAGCAACCCAGCAACACCTTTGGCAACGAGTGAAGAAACCCAGCACTCAGCACTCAGCACTCAGCACTCAGCATTCCCGCAAGGTCTGCATCGCTATACCTTGCTGGCGGGCTTGCTAATCGCTTTCGCCGGTTTGCTACCCTTCATCGCCTCTACCGACTTCGACATCTGGTGGCACCTTCGTACCGGCCAGCTGATCGTGGAAAGCGGCATCCCCTATTACAACGATTACTCTTTCACCGCGCTGGGCCACCCCTGGGTGGTCTATGAGTGGTTGAGCGAACTGATCATCTATGGGGTGCAACAGTCGGTTGGCTACGTCGGTCTGGTGTTGCTGTTCGGCGCGGTGCAGGCGGGTAGCGGGGCGCTGGTCTATCGCCTGTTGCGCTTCAAGGGCGCGGGCCGCTTCCTCGCCTTGATGTTGCTGCTGCTATTCTTTGTCTTCGCTGCGCCTACCTGGGGAGTACGCCCTCAGATTATCGCAGCGTTGTTCCTCGCCGCCTACTACCTGATATTGCTGCGCTATCGCCGCGACCCCACTCGCGCCCGCACCCTGTGGCTGCTGCCGCTGCTGACTGTATTGTGGGCGAATATGCACGGTACATATGTCACCGGCCTGGCCCTGGTCGCCCTGTTCCTGATTGGCGAAGCGGCCAACAATTTCATCTATCGCCCCGCGCAGCCCACCCCCCTGCGCCCGCTGTTGCTCACCATAATTGGCTGTGCCGCCGCTTCACTCGTCAACCCCTACTTCATTAACCTGTGGCTGCTGCCGCTCGGTTACGTCTCTACTGGCGGCCACAATCCCCTCTATTACGTGGACGAATGGAAGCCGCTCGACTTCCACGATTATGGCAACCTGCTGCTGGCGGGCAGCTTCATCCTGCTGATGCTGGTAGGCATCACCCGCCGCGTATCGAAGGCGCAGCGTCAAAGCTGGCGTGTCCCTCTCCGCCGCTACGTAGATATAACCGACGCGCTGCTGGTTGCTGCCTTCACGGTGCAGGCGCTGCAGGGCGCGTACACCACCCCACTCTATGGTGTTATTATGTTGCCCATCCTGGCGCAAGGGCTGATCCGCACTTTCCCTTTGCTGTCGCGGCGCAGCGATACGCCTGCCCCGCCATTGGAAGGACGGATCAACTGGCTGCTTGGCGCAGTGGGAGTCGCCCTGCTGGCAACCCTGATCATCGCCTCACCGCAGGCGCAGACTGGCCCGCAGCCGCGCCTAGATACCAGCATCCCCTATCCGGTGGGCGCGGCTGAATACATCAGCAAGCTGCCCAATGTGCGGATGTATAATGACTTCGGCTGGGGCGGCTACCTCATCTATCGGCTATATCCGCAGCAGCGAGTGTTCATTGATGGGCGGGTAGATGTCTATCGCGGGCCAGTGTTCGAGGACTTCATCACCGTGCAGAACGTCGGCGTGGGTTGGCGCGAGATCATCACCCGCTACGGAGTCAATCTGGTGGTAATCCAGCGTGGCTCCGTACTAGACTATGCCCTCGCCCACGAATCCGGCTGGCGGGTTGGCTATCACGACCATATTTCAGTGGTATACCAGAAGAACTAGCGGTGTGGTATAATCAGTCATGAGGCACGAGGCATGAGCGGGGTGGTCACGGACCCCCTCCCAGCCTCCCCCACTGGGGGAGAGTAATTCATCATTCTTAATTCAACATTCCCGAAGGGGGAGCCATGCGCGTTGGAGTAATCGTTTTTCCAGGCAGCAACGGCGATGCCGATTCGTACCATGCGATCAAAGTGCTGGGTGAGCCGGTGGAATATATCTGGCACACCGAGCGGAGCGTGGCGGGGTTCGATGCTTTGCTGCTTCCCGGTGGGTTCAGCTACGGTGACGCGCTGCGGGGTGGCGCGATTGCCCGCTTCTCACCGATTATGGCGGCAGTGCAACTCTTCGCCGCCAATGGCGGGCCGGTGTTGGGTATCTGCAACGGCTTCCAGGTGTTGACCGAGGCTGGGTTGCTGCCAGGGGCGCTGCGCCGCAATGCCGCGTTGCGCTTCCAGTCGCGTTGGCTGCACATCCGCCCTGAGCTAGCGGCAATGGCAACCCCTTTCACGGCCCACATACAGGATCAGCCCTACCGCCTGCCGATCGCCAACGGCGAGGGCAGCTACTATATTGACCCTGCCAGCTTGCTCCAGCTTGAGCATAATGGGCAGGTCGTGTTGCGCTATTGCGATGCGGCGGGCAACGTGAGCGATGAGGCCAACCCAAACGGCTCGGTTGGTAATATTGCTGGAGTCTGCAACGCGGCGGGCAACGTGATGGGGCTGATGCCGCACCCTGAGCGGGCGGTCGAAGCGATCGAGGGCAGCGCCGATGGCCTGGCCTTCTTCGAGAGCCTGCGCGATTGGCACAAAGCCCTCCCCCGCCGCGAAACCGTAGCTGTAGGGTGATGAAGATGGCTGCGCCGCTGCCCCAAGCCAGCCTCTATCGGCGCATCGGCCTGCCCCTTGCCGCGCTGCTGCTAGTGGCGCTCATCTACGTCTTCGAGGTGGGGGTAGATAACTCCGCCCGCCGCTTTCAGCGCATCAGCAGCGACCATGGTATCTCCGACCTGTTCCCCTACTGGATGGGGGCGCGGCTGCTCATCTTCGAGCGCCAATCGCCATATTCGGCGGCCAGCGCCCTGCGTCTCTATAATGGCTACTATGACAGCGGCTATCCCGCGCCTAACCAGGTATCTGCCGCGCAGTTCTACTATCCCATCTTCGCCGTCTTCCTCATATTCCCTTTCATCGCCCTGCCCTTCAATCTCACCGTCTGGATTTGGACGCTGTTGCTGCTGCTCCTCACCGCGATCAGCGTCTATGTCTGGTGCGGGCTGATTGACTGGCCCCCATCGCGTAGCGCCCGCCTCAGTGTTGCTTTGCTGGCGCTTGGCTTTATCGGCGTAACCAACAACTTCTTTCTGCACCAGATGAGCGGTATCCTGCTGCCCGCATTGGTGTTGCTCTACTGGGCAATGCGGCGCGGCTACTACTTTCTGGCAGGCAGCGCCCTGGCTCTGTTTGCGGTCAAGCCGCAACTGGCGGTATTGCTCGTTCCCGCGTTGCTGTTCTGGGCGGCCTGCGGCTGGCGGGAGGCAGATCAAAGGCGGCGACTGCTTTTCGGCTTCGCTGCTACCATGCTGGTGCTGGAAATCGGAGCCGAGACGTTGCTACCAGGCTGGATTGGCGGCTTTCTGGTGCAGGTGCGCCAGTACACCGACTACACCGGCGGCGATACCCTGATCACCGCGCTGACTGGCAGCGCCCTGGCTAGCATCCTGATTACCGTGCTGCTGATTGCGCTGTGCGCGGCGCTCTGGTGGCTGGTTCGCCACGCTGCGCCTGCCGATTATCGCTTCTGTTACGTACTGTGCTTCACCCTGGTTGCCACCAGTATGATCATTCCCACCTTCGCCCTGTACAACCAGACGATACTGGCGCTGCCCGCAATGCTGTTCTGGTGCAGCCAGTTGCGTCTGCGCTGGCCTGCCTGGCAAAGCTGGGAGCGGACGATTGCCATCGTATTGTTCGCGCTGCTGGCCTGGAACTGGCTGGCCGAGGGAGGATTCGGGCTAATCTACCTCAGCGGCCTGGCTCCTGCTTTCGTCCAAGACTACTCCTACCTGGCGAAACAGACTGTCTTGTTCCTGCCGTTGCTGACCGCCCTGGCTTTGCTGATGATTGCGCCCAGATTTACCCTACTTGCCGCGCCATCCTCGATCGAAGCAGCCTGACCCCAATGCCTGGCCGGAAGGGAGCCAACTTTGTATAAACGACTACTAATCTATGGGCTACTTGGCCTGATTGTGGTGCTGGTTTACCTGTTCGGCAGCGCGATTATTGCGGCGGGCTTTGCAAAACACATCGCTAATGCCGATTATATGAACTTCCTGCTGGGCGGGGCGCTGCTCGACCAGGGCCAGGGCAGAGGCGCAACCCTGTACGATATAACAAGGCAAGCGCCGGTGCAGCAGGCGTTGACTGCGCCCTATAGCATCCGTTTTCACGACGGGCTGCTGCCGTTCGTCAGTGTGCCAGCAGTGGCGCTGTTCACCGCACCGCTCTACTATCTGCCGCTGCCAGTCGGCTTCGTGCTATGGGATGGGGCGCAGTTGGCGGCGCTGTTCGTCTCACTCTGGTTGCTAGGCGCGATGTTGCCCACTGCATCCCGCTACCTGTTGTGGATGGGGGCGCTGGCCTTCCTGCCCGTGTACGCCAGTCTTACCCTCGGTCAGGTCTCGCCTATGCTGCTGCTGGGTGTTACTCTGCTGTGGCGGGGATTGCGGGCTGGCGGCGGGGCTAACTGGTGGGCGGGGGCAGGGTTGGCGCTCTTGCTGCTCAAGCCGCAACTATTGCCGCTTTTCTTGCTCTATCTACTCTATAAGCGTAACTGGCAGGCATTGGCTGGCTTCAGTGCCGCCACTGCGGTCGTCTACCTGCTCTCCGCGCTGATTTCCGGCTTTGACTGGCCGATACCCTATGCCAATATCCTCATCTGGGCAGGCCGGCAGCGCGACCACTATGGTTTCACCCCTGAAGCGATGTTCAACCTGCGGGGGTTGCTGGTGCGCTTTAATGCCGACAATGCCCCACTGCTGATCATTCTGTCTGCGCTGGTGGTCGCCGTACTGGTTTACGCCTGGTGGCGCAGCGATCACACCCCCACCCCAACCCTCCCCCACTATGAGGGAGTGAGTAACTGGGAAGGGGTTGGCACCCTTGAGTTGCAACTGGCGGCCACCACCATTGCTGCCGCGCTGACCAGCCTGCACCTGTATATCCACGACCTTACCATCCTGCTATTCAGCGGCGCAGCGTTGCTCGGCTGGGCGGCGGTACGGGGCTGGCCCATGTGGATGACTGCGCTGCTGCTAGCGATGCTACTCGTCCCCATCCTTACCTTCGGCAGCAGCTACGATGTTGTCTTTCTGCTGACAATCGTTGCCGTGCTCGCCGCCAGTCTTTACCTGCTGCTTCCTCCCTCCCGCCGCCAAGCTAGTATGGTACAATAGCATCCATCCCTTTGTGAAAGAGGTATCGCATGAAAGCCCGGCTGCTCACCTATAGCCTGTTCGCCCTGATCTTCGTCCTGGCCTACCTGTACGGTAGTGTTATTGCCAGCCGCGGGCTGCACAACCATGTGCTGGTGGCCGATTATACTGGCTTCTTGCTGGGCAGCGCCCTGCTGGCTGAAGGTCACGCTCCCGCTAGCGAACTGTACAACATCCCAATCCAGACCACCGTGCAGCAGCAGCTACTAGCGGGCAGCGGCATCCACTTCCCCGACGGCCTGCTTCCTTTCGTCAATCCCCCCTATGTGGCAATGCTTGCCACTCCCTTGTATTACCTGTCGCCCGAACCCGGCTTTATCCTCTGGGATGGGTTGCAACTGGCTGCGCTACTGCTCTCGCTATGGCTGCTGGGGGTGATGTTGCCACCGCAGCATCGCTACCTGTTCTGGCTGGGCGCATTTGCCTTTCTACCCTTGTACCAAAGCCTGGTGCAGGGCCAGATCTCGCCCACTCTGCTGCTGGCGATTGTGCTGCTGTGGCGCAGCCTGCGCGTTGGCCCATCCGCCGATGGGTGGGCGGCAGCTAGCCTTGCTATCCTGCTGCTCAAGCCCCAGTTGTTGCCCCCGTTCCTGCTCTACCTGCTATATCGTCGCAACTGGCGGGTGCTGAGTGGCTTCACCGCCATCTCCGCTGCCGTCTATCTGCTGGCCGCGCTTGTCTCTGGCTGGGACTGGCCGTTCCGCTACCTTGACTTGTTGAACTGGCTGGGCAGCCACCCTGGTCGCTACGGCTCCCGCCCCGACGTGATGCTGAACCTGCGCGGTTTGCTCATCCGTATTGGTGCCGATAGCACTCCGCTGCTGCTGGCGCTCACCGCACTCACCCTGGTTGCCCTGGTTTATGGCTGGTGGCGTAACGATCACGCCTACACCCATAGCCCCCTCCGATTCGGGATGGGGAGATTGGATGGGCAGCCCACAGATGAGGAAGGGAGTATAATAGATGAGGTGTGGCGCAAAGGAGAGCGGGTTGGCAACCTTGAGTTGCAATTGGCCGCCGCCACCATTGCTGCGGCGCTCACCAGCTTCTACCTTTACACCCACGATTTGACTGTGCTAATATTCAGCGGTGCCGCGCTACTGGGCTGGGCGGCGCAAGCGGGCTGGCCTGCGTGGTCGAGCGCGGCGCTGCTCCTCAGCCTGTTCGCGCCACTGTTGATCCTCGAGGGGCAGCCGTTTGATGCGCTGTTCGTGCTGACGGTGGTTGCCGTGTTTATGGCGCTGCTCTATTTGCTGGTTCAGCCGCGAGTTGCACCCAATCCAAATCGGCCCGATACGCCGTAGCCAGGAGCAAACCGTTGACTGATCAAGGCAATTATCGCAAGCTGCTGGCGCTCACTCTGCTCGGCGTGGCGTTGCTTGCGCTGCCAACCCTGAGCTACCCACCCAGCGGCGATCAGGGCGAATTCGCCACCTGCGCCCAGCAGTTGCTGCAGGGGCATATTCTCTATACTCAGGTGTGGGACCCCAAACCGCCTATGATCATGGCTCTCTACACAATTATCGCCAGCCTTGCCGGACCAAGTATGTTGGCGGTCCGGTTGTTCGATCTCGGCTGGACGTTGCTTACCTGCCTGCTTATCTATCTGCTGGGTCGCCGATTGTACACTGCACCAGTCGCGCTGGTGGCCGCCTTCACCTTCGGTACGGCCTACTTTAGCTACAGCTTCTTTGACTTGGCTGAGTCTGATGGTTTCATGATACTGCCGATGGTTGCCAGCGTCTATTGTCTGGTGCGCTACCGCGAAGCGCCGGATTGGCGCTGGCTGTTCGGCAGCGGTTTGGCGCTAGGTCTGGCCTTCTGGTTCAAATACACCGCTCTAGTAATGGCTCTGCCCCTTGCTCTCGGTCTAATCTGGGCAGCCGCTAGCAAACCGCGCCTAATAATACGCGGCGTGGCGATAGGTGGGATGGGCTTTGCTCTAGTCACCATCGGTTGGCTCACCTATATCCTGGCGATTGGCGCAGGGGATGAGTTCTTTCGTACATTCGCCATCAATGCAGAATACACTAAATTCGGCTATGGTGGCTCGTTTAGCGATGCAGTCGAACTAGTCGTCGGTGGCGTATTCGCTTTTCATATTGCCATGTGGCTATTGGCACTTGTCACGGGAGCCAGTGATATTAGTCGCTGGCGCAACCGGGCGCAACGAAAAAGCACTGCCTTCGCTTATAGTCTGATGATTTGGAGCTGGCTGCTGGCTACACTGGCGGCAATGCTGGCACAGGGCAAGTTTTACCCCTATCAGTGGCTGCCAATTCTACCGCCACTCGCCATCCTGGCGGCTCAGGGTTTCGTGCTTACGCTCGACTGGCCGGGCTGGCGCACGGCACTGCCTTCGCTGCGACCCGGACTGCTGCGAACTATTTTGATTGCGCTTATGCTGCTGGCTATCAGCTCACGCATGATCAAACAAACAGTTACCCTGTACCCTCAGTTTCTTGCCTATGAAAGCGGCCAACTTTCCAGTTATGATTATCTACGCAATTTTGGCGGCTTTGGCGGTAGTCAAGGGCAGTCAGCCCTGGCAAAGCAAATGGTTGCCGATTATATCGTGGCACATACTCGTCATACCGATTATATCGTCGCCTGGGGCTACGTGCCAGATCTATACCTACTCAGTCAACGCCAGCCGATCTCGCGCTTCTATTATAGCTATACGTTGACCGCTCCATGGTATCCTTCCCAATGGCAAAGCGAGTTTCTCGCTGACATGGTTGTAACCCCGCCAACCTATATTGTGATTGATCACCTCGACCACTTTCCCTTCCTCAGTGGTCATAGCGAGGATTCAGCAGGCCAGCTAAAATACTTTCCCGCCTTTAAGCAGATTATCGCGAAGAATTACACTTTGGAAACCTCGATTGAGGACTTCGGCATCTATCGGCGTAATGCTGCGCCGTTGGGGGCGTTGAAATGAGCCGCGCTGGACACAACCTTGGTTTGTTGGCGTTGGTCTTGCTGGGAGTGGCCCTTTTTGCCTTGCCCGCCCTCAGCTACCCGCTGGGCCGCGACCACGGCGCTTTCGCTGATGTGGCCCAGGCACTGCTGCGCGGCCAAACCCTCTATGTGGGTATATGGGACCAAAAGCCACCCCTGATTTACCTGCTCTATGCTGCTGTCTTCAGCCTGTTCGGGGCGAACACCGCCGCCATTTGGAGCTTCGACCTGGGCTGGACGCTACTCACTTGTGTTGCGCTGTACCTGCTAGGGCAGCAGTTGTATACTGCGGGGGCAGGGGCCGTAGCCGCATTCGCTTATGGTGTTTCCTACTATAGCTACACCTATATATACCTGGCGCAGACCGATAGCTTTATGATTCTGCCGCTGGTGGTTGCCATCTACTGTGTAGTAAGAGGGCGAGGGGAACAAGGGTGGGGCTGGTGGCTGGTGGCGGGAGTGGCGCTGGCGGTTGCCTTTTGGTTCAAATACACTGCGCTGTTCCTGCTGCTACCGCTGGGTTATGAACTGCTGACCTGCACACTAAATTGGCGGCAGCGTGGTGGCAAGGCGATCGCCCTGGTAGTTGGCTTTATCGTCGCCTGCGTGCCTTTTATCGTTTACCTGGTAGTGGGCGGCGCATGGGCTGAGTTCGTAAAGACCATTGTGATTGATCAAGCCTACGATAGCTACGGCTTCAATCGCGGCCTGCTCGACGCGCTGGGCCAACGGGTAGGTGGCATCATCGTATTCCATATCGGCCTTTGGGCGCTGGCAATGGTGGCGCTGGCTCAGAGTCTCAGCCAACCCAGCCAGTCGTGGCGCGAACCTGTCGCTCACCGCCTACTCTGGCTCTGGCTGCTGGGCGCTTTCATCGCCATGCTACTGCAGCACAAGTTCTTCCCTTATCACTGGCTGCCAATGCTCGCCCCTCTGGCGCTGCTGGCCGCACGCGGCGCAATTCTCGCCCTCAACTGGGCGGGTTGGGCGCAGGCGCTGCCTCACCTGATGCCAAGCTGGCGTAGTGCGCTGCTTATTGCCGTGCTGCTATTGGTGATCGCCTCGCGCATCATCAAGGAGGACACGCAGATCTATCCTCAGTTCGTAACCTACCTCAGCGGCGCAACCTCTTCTGCTGAATACCTGGGCAACTTCGATGGCGATGGTAACAGCCCTTCCGAGTCAGCCTCGACACAGCAGCAGGTTGCCGATTATCTCCGCACGCACACCACACCCACCGACCGCATCTTCGTTTGGAGCTTCACCCCGCAAATATATTTCCTCAGCCAGCGACAATCAAACTCCCGCTTCATCTACATATTCCCTCTGATTTCACCGTGGACTCCACCACAATGGCAGAACGAGTTTCTCGCTGCCCAGAACACCACTCCTGCTGCCTACTTCGTGATTAGTCATGAGGATAACCTACCACTCAACAACGGGCGAGTAGGCGATGCGTTGACGCTGCTTAAATATCTGCCCGCCATGCAGCAAATCATCGCCCGTGATTATGTGCTAGCCACCAACATCGAGGACTTCTCGGTCTATCGCTACCGCTTGCTGCCCGCAACGCAGCCAAACCGTTAATATCCGCCGCAAAGAAGGAAACTACGATGAACGAGCAATTGAGAACCCGGCTGCTGACCTATATGTTGATCAGCTTGATTGCCGCGATGCTGTTGCTCTTTCCCGGCCTGGTGGTGAAGGAAGGGCTGAAGCAACACGCCCTTAGCTCCGACTACACCTCGTTCCTGCTTGCTGGCACGCTCATCGCCCAGGGCCATGCCCCTGCCACCCAGCTTTACGACGTAAACTTGCAGCGGCAGGTCGAGCAAAGCATACAGGCGGCGGGCAGCGTTACGCCCACTGCCGACCTGCTACCCTTCCTCAACCCACCGTTGGTTGCCGCTCTCGCGCTGCCATTGAATTACCTTTCGCCAGCGCTGGGCAACCTGCTGTGGGGGGGGTTGCAGTTTCTGGTGCTGCTGCTTGCCCTATGGCTGCTTGCCCCTATGCTGCCGACGGAGCGGCGCTATCTGCTCTGGCTAGGGGCGTTTGCGTACCTACCCGTATATCAAAGCCTGATCCAGGCGCAGCTATCACCCACCCTGCTGCTAGGCATCGTGCTATTCTGGCGTTGTCTACGTGCTGGCCGCAGCGCGGATGTCGGGGCGGGCGCAAGCCTGGCTTTGCTGCTGCTAAAGCCCCAGGCGCTGCCACTTTACCTGCTCTATCTGCTATACCGCCGCAATTGGCGGGCGTTGGGTAGCTTTACCGCAGTTGCAGTGGCGATTTATCTGCTGTCGGCAGCCGTCTCCGGGCTAGACTGGCCGTTTGCCTACCTCAAGATGATCGCGCAACTGGGCAGCCGACCCGATCTATATAACTCCTACCCCCAGCTGATGTTTACCTGGCGGGGCTTGCTGGCCCGCTTCGACATCACCAGCATCGTGCCGTTGGCGGCGCTGACAATATTGACGGTGGCTGCCGTGCTATATGCCTGGTGGCGCAGCGATCGGGCTGTACTTGTACCTGACCGGGCTGCCGATCGTCTGGCTCTACAGTTGGGCGCGGCCACCGTGGCGGCCACACTTGACGGATTCTACCTCTACAACCATGACCTGACTATGCTGATCTTCAGCGGGGCGGCGCTGCTCGGTTGGGCCGCGCAGCACAACTGGCCGAGCTGGGTAACTGCCCTGCTAGTCGCCGCCCTGATTACCCCGTTTACCTTCTTCGCCAATATCCGCGACGTGCTTGGGCCGCCGCTTGACACCAGCTTCATCGTGGTAATGGTGGTGGCGCTCGGCGCATTGCTCTACCTGCTGCTCCAGCCGCCGCTGGCCCAGAGCGCCGCTGCGCCTAATCCGTAACCCTGATGTTTCACTATC
Organism: Chloroflexia bacterium; assembly: GCA_038230695.1. Classification (GTDB taxonomy): domain Bacteria; phylum Chloroflexota; class Chloroflexia; order QHBQ01; family QHBQ01; genus QHBQ01. Next base: position 147 of record JBBRMT010000100.1, on the reverse strand, counting down.
ACCGACTATCTTTGGTGGGAAGGAACAATCTAATGGAAACCTCGCCACAAATCTCCACTCTGCATCGGCTGCGTAGTCAGGCGCTGATCGCCACCTTGCTTGGCCTGATCTTCATCCTCGTTGTCCTCTACCTGAAGGTGCTTACCG
>JBBRMT010000099.1:0-15269 GCA_038230695.1 Chloroflexia bacterium | reverse complement strand
GGGTGGGCCGATGGGCGATGCGGGCCTGACCGGGCGCAAGATCATCGTGGACACCTACGGCGGCATTGCGCGGCACGGCGGTGGCGCGTTCTCCGGTAAGGATCCGACCAAGGTGGACCGCAGTGCGGCTTATGCCGCCCGCCATGTCGCCAAGAATATCGTGGCCGCCGGTATCGCCGAGCGTTTCGAGATCCAATTGAGCTACGCGATCGGCGTTGCCCACCCCATCAGTGTGGCGGTGGAAACTTATGGCACCGGCAAGATCAGCGACGAGCAGATTGTCGCCCTGATCAGCAAGCACTTCGACCTGCGCCCCGGCGCGATTATCCGCGACCTGAACCTGCGTCGCCCCATCTACCGTGCCACCGCTGCCTATGGTCACTTTGGCCGCACCGACATTGACGCGCCCTGGGAGCGCACCGACAAAGCCGCCATGCTGCGTAAGGAAGCGGGGCTGAAGGGTGAAGCCCACCCTTTTGACTCCACTGCAAATGGCCACCACGATGAATCGATCCCCAGCGAAGAACTTGCCACTCGGCTATAGCTGGTGAATTGAGGAGCCGCCTGATATAAAAAACTAGCGCGGGGTGCTGGCGTTCGCCGTCCACCCCGCGTTTCATTGCGGCTGAACGATCATCCAAATAGCCTCTCATATCCAACCATCCGCCTTCTAGCCCGCCATTGGCACAGCGGACGCTGCTGCACGGTATCATGAGATGTACCCCAAAAATGAGAACGCAAAGAAGCTCAAAATAAGATAGAATAGGGCCATGAAGGTGCGACACGAGGTCGCTCCAGTTGAGTGGGCTAATCACCCCAGGCTAGTGTCCAAAGCCTGTTCCTCATCTTCGCGGGCTGGGCTGGCAACGGCGCAGTCCGAAGCCGAGGGTAATGTCCAACCTATGCGGCCAGACATCGGCACGTAGGGGGCTAAGGAAAGGCTGGTATGCTGAACGCAAGTGAACCCCTGTTGAGGCTCCGTTACGGTAAGGGTGCCGGAAGATGTCTGAACCAGACGGCATTGTTGGGTCGGTCTGGTCGCGTCAGCGGCCAGCGGTGAAAGAAGGGGCCTTCATGCCCTTCTGCGGGACAACACTTGACCCCGGAGTATAGGGGGCAGCTAAACCAGTCGCATCACACTGGTGCGGAACGTGACAACCCTGTTGCAGTCTGGCGCACAGCCAGTAAGCTGACCGCAAGGTAGGCCCAACTCTGTAGCAGGCGCAGGAAGGTCTAAGAAGCGAAGGCCAGCCACCGAAAGGTAAAGGGAACCAATAACCTGCTGGATAGGGTCATACCCAACCCAAAAGGGTGCTGACATAGACCTGGTGAACCTCCTGAAGTAGCAAGTAAAGGCGGCAAATCGAGGGAAAAGTTAGATGCTGACCAAACCATCAGCAAACGGAACCAAGAAACCAACCGACTGGCAGAGCGTCAACTGGCGCAAAGCGGGGCGGCAGGTTCGCAACCTGAGACAACGCATCTTCAGGGCTACACAACAAGGCGACCTGAACAAGGTTAGGTCGCTACAGAAGCTGATGCTACGTAGCCACGCCAATGCACTGCTAAGTGTAAGGCGTGTAACGCAGCAAAATGCTGGCAAGTATACGGCAGGCGTGGACAAGCTGGTGGTGAAGACCCCAGCCGCTAGAGGTAAGTTGGTTGACCAACTCTCAACCTACCAACCTTGGCGCGTGCAACCTGCCCGACGGGTGTACATACCAAAGGCAAACGGTAAGCTCCGACCACTGGGTATCCCAACCGTGCTGGATCGTTGCCTGCAAGCCAGGGTCAAAAACGCGCTAGAACCGTATTGGGAAGCCAAGTTCGAGGGGAGCAGCTATGGATTTCGACCGGGCCGCAGCACCCATGATGCGCTAGCAAAGATATATCTGCTGGCTAGTCCACAGCGGAAGAAGCGGTGGGTAGTTGATGCCGACATCAAAGGTGCATTTGTTCACATCAGCCATGACTACTTGCTCAAGGCGATTGCTGGTTTCCCCGCTAGGGAGCTAATTAAGCAGTGGCTCAAGGCAGGCTACATGGAAGCGGGCGTGTACCATCCTACCCCAGCGGGTACCCCACAGGGTGGGGTGGTCAGCCCTTTGCTAGCAAACATTCTAACCGTAACCAACAATCAGAAAGGAGATGCTATCTTAAAAACAGCTTTTTTGTGGTCTCAACAATGGGGTACACCCCATAGTTCAGAATATTAAGAACATCAGTAAGGAGGATCAGGATGAAAACATCATTTTCAATACGAGGCCTGCTGGTTGTTGTTGCCATGCTGTCAACGGTATTGATAGCGGTGGCTTGCGACAGCGCTGCTACTGGAAATTCACCAGCTATGGCGGCACAAACCCAACCCTCGCCACAAACCCAGACAAGCCTACCAGTACAATCGAGCCTAAACTACACGCCACCAACTATGATACGAAAAGCCGATTTTGGCTCATGGCACTATGCTGCTCAACGAATGGGCAATGACAACATGAAGCCTGATGGCGGTAAGCAAATCAACCCTGGTGACGTTTTCGCTAAAGTAGGCTATAGCTACGAGTCAGCTGATGGCATTCGTAACTACGCGGCGGCGAACCGCAGTCAACTACAAAAGGTTGTCGTCGCAGGCGGGCAGGCGGAAGTCTGGATCACCTTCCATAGCTATCTCGCGCCCGACCAGTTCCGCGCCTGGGTAAAGGCGCATGGGTTGAGCCGCCCCTGGACCCTGATGCGGGCGATCAATGCGGCGAGCAATGACTACATCACAATGGGCATTCAACCTGATGCCGGTGAAATCGACCCCTTGCCTCCGCAGACTCTTCAGTTTAGTATGAGTTCGGCTACTAGTCATGGCGGTGTCTTTAAGGGTATCTACTTCACCCGTTCGTGGGTTGATGCCAAAGAGCTACCTGCGTTTGCCAGTGACCCCAACGTTTACATCCTTGACCTAACCCCTAGCCTGGTGCGTATGGATCTGGCTGCCCATGGGGTGCAGAACACCAACCAGGTGGATGTCGAGGTCGAGCCAAACTCACCGATGTGGACGATGGAACACGTTGGGCTAGATCAGTTCAAGTAATGCAAGCTAAAATCTGAGGATAGACAATGGGGCGCACAGTCGTGCGCCTCTACGTCATTTGTGATATTATCTTCGAGCGCGGCAGCGGCGTTAGAGGTTGCCAATGTCGTGTTTGAGTTGGCAATCGAGGAAACGTTGCCACCCCCCACCTTGACACCTTTAGGGCTGTCCGTTATAATCTGCTGCAATCTGTACCACGTCAAGTGGAGGTGACTACCCCCTGGCCGCCAACCCAACTAAGCGAATTGCCCTGATCACCGGCGCGTCCGGGTTCGTAGGGCGCTACCTTGCCCGCCACCTGCTGGAAGTCAGCGACTGGACGCTGGCGCTCGTCTCGCGCAACGAGGCGGGCGCAGCGCGGCTGGCCGACGAATACGCCAGCTATCCCGATCGCGTGGCGGCTATCGCTGCCGACATCAGCGACGCAGCGGCGGTGCGGGCAGCTTTGGAGCGCACCAGACCTAGCTACGTCTTCCACCTTGCCGCGCAAACTTATGTGCCAGCCTCCTTCGCCGACCCCGGCACTACCCTACGCAACAACATCTTCAGCGCCCTCGACTTGCTGGAAGGCATCCGCGCCCTGCCTGAGCCGCCGCGAGTGCTGGCAATTGGCTCGTCTGAGGAATACGGTCATGTGCGCCCCGAAGACAACCCCGTTGACGAGCATACCGAGTTGCGTCCAGACAACCCTTACAGCGTGAGCAAGGTGGCAAGCGATATGCTGGCCTTGCAGTATTTCTTCAGTTATAAGCTGCCCATCGTGCGGGTGCGCCCCTTCAACCACATTGGGCCGGGGCAAAGTGAACGCTTTGTCAGCGGCTCATTCGCCCGCCAGGTTGCGCTGATAGAGATGGGCAAGCAGGAGCCGGTCATCAAGGTAGGCAACCTGTCCAGCCAGCGCGACTTCACTGATGTGCGCGACATCGTGCGGGCCTACTACCTTGCTATCACCCAGGGGCAGCCAGGCGAGGTCTACAACCTATGCAGCGGGCAGGCCACCAGCATCCAGACGGTGCTGGATACGCTGCTAAACTTCTGCACCGTGCGGGTGCGGGTTGAATTGGATCAAACGCGCTTGCGACCTTCCGATGTGCCAACCATTGTTGGCAGCGCGGCGAAGTTCCGCGAGTTGACTGACTGGCAGCCGCAAATCAGCCTGCGTCAGTCACTGGCCGACATCCTCGAATACTGGCGCGAACAGGTAAGGAGCGAACCATGAAAGCAGTCATCCTGGTCGGCGGACAGGGCAGCCGCCTGCGCCCGCTTACCGTCAATCGGCCTAAGCCACTGCTGCCAGTTGGCAATATGCCATTCCTCAGCCATGTATTCGGCCACCTGCACCGTCACGGGATTGACGATATTATTCTGGCAGTGCAATATCTGCCCGACCGCTTCCGCGAGTTCTATGGCGATGGCAGCGCATACGGCGTGCATCTAACCGTGGCCGACGAGCCGGAGCCGATGGGGACGGCAGGTGCGGTCAAGAACGTGGAACAATACCTCGATCCCCACGAAACCTTCCTGGTCTTCAATGGTGACATCCTAACTGACCTGAACATCAGCGACATGGTGCGCTTCCACAAGGCTAGCGGTGCGGCCCTCACCATCAGCCTCACGCCGGTGGAGGATACCTCCAGTTACGGTGTGGTGGAGATGGACGCAAGCGGGCGCATCAGCCGCTTTATCGAGAAGCCCAGGCGCGAGGATGCCCCTTCCAACCTGATCAATGCTGGCACCTACATTCTGGAGCCGGAGGCGCTGGCAATGATGCCCGTCGCGCAACATTATATGTTCGAGTTTGGCCTATTTCCCGCCCTGCTTGAGCATGGACGACCGATGTACGGCTACAACCCACCCACCGCCGCTTACTGGATGGACATTGGCAAGCCGGAGCGTTATCTCGATGCCAACTACGATTTGCTGGCCGGTAAGGTGGCGGGGTTGGCCTGGCGGCCTGCTGGAGTAGCCCGTGGTGAAGGGGTATGGGCGGATGAGGGCTGCGACATATCTTCCGGTGCGAACCTCGAAGGCGCGGTGGTGCTAGGCAAACGCTGCCGTATCGAGTACGGCGCGAAGATCGTCGGCCCCGTGGTTATGGGCGACGATTGTACCATTGGCGAGACCGCTTATATAAGCGATGCGGTGCTGTGGGATGGCGTAAGCGTGGGCGCGGGCGCAACCCTGGCCCGTTGCGCGATTGGCGAACGCGCCAGCATCGGCGTGCGTGCCTGGGTCGAGGGCGGCGCAGTGGTGGGCGACCACGCTACCATCGGAGCAGGCAACAAACTAGCCAACGGACTGCGGGTCAATTGCGATATTAAGCTGCCTGACCAGGCGATTACTTTCTAACCACCCCTCCACCAGAGGGGGAGGCTGGGAGAGGGAGTACAACGCGCCACACGCACCCCCTAACCCATCCCGATGGTAGGGGAATGATCGCAACCATTGGCGATCTGATTCGTCACATTATCAAACCAAGCGCAATAAAAGGAGCAACCGATTTGAGAGTGCTAATTACTGGCATCACCGGCATGACTGGCAGCCACCTGGCCGAGTATTTTCTGAACAAGGGTGGGTTCGAGGTCTACGGCAGCTATCGCCGCCGCAGCCCGCGCATAAACCTTGAGGATCTGGAGCGCAGCGGGCGCATCAGCTACGTCGAGGCAGGCGTATCCGATGTCAAGGTGATGAAGAAGGCGTTCGACAAGAGCAAGGTCAACATGATCGGCGCGGAGCTTACCGATGCCTTTAGCGTGCGTAAGCTAATCGCCGCCACCGAGCCAGAGTACATCTTTCACCTGGCGGCGCAGAGCTACGTCCCTGGATCGTGGAACGCGCCTGCCGAAACCTTGCAGACCAACATCATCAGTGAACTGAACATCTTCGAGGCGGTACGCGAGATGGGCTTCAGCCCAACCATCCAGATCGCGGGTAGCAGCGAGGAGTACGGCCTGGTCAAGCCAGACGAGGTACCGATCAAGGAGACTAACCCGCTCCGCCCGATCAGCACCTACGCGGTGAGCAAGGTGACGCAGGAGATGCTGGCGTATCAGTATTTCCGCAGCTACGGGCTGAAGACGATTACCACCCGCGGCTTCAACCACGAAGGGCCACGCCGTGGCGATAACTTCGTGACATCCTCGTTCGCCAAGCAAATCGCGCTTATCGAGGCGGGCAAGCAGGAGCCAGTCATCAGCGTCGGCGACCTGACCAGCAAGCGCGATTGGGCCGACGTGCGCGATGTTGCCCGCGCCTACCACCTGCTGGTGGAGAAGTGCCAGCCGGGCGAGGTATACAACATCGGCACGGGAGTGTCGCGCACCATTCAGGAGATGCTGGATTTGCTGCTGACCATGAGCAGCATCAAGGTGGAAGTGAAGCAGGATCCGGCGAGGATGCGCCCATCGGATGTTACCCTGCTGTGGGCTGATGCCTCCAAGTTCAAAGCGGCCACCGGCTGGGAGCCGGAGATCCCCTTCGAGCAGACCATGCGCGATCTGCTAAACTACTGGCGGGCGCACGTTTAGGAATTGCAGATTGTAGATTGTAGATTAAGGACTACAGACGGGGCGGGCGTATGTGCGCACGCTCCTGCATCAAGCTAATTCCGATGCGACCAGGCGGCGGAACTCGGCAGCGAACTGCGGTCCACTTGCCCTGATCGCATCGAAGTCATTGGAAGTTCGAGCATAATCGCGCAGACCGGGGTCAATGGCAAAAGTCCTCTTGAGATAGGTCAGCGCCTCGCTGCCCTTGCCTGCCCAACCTAGCACCACCGCCATATTGTACAGGATGCTGGGATGGTTGGGGCTTAGTTCCATAGCGCGACTCATATCGGTGAACGCCTGATCGAAGCGACCCAGCCGCGTTTAGGTCGGCCCGCGATTGTTGTAGAATGAGGAATTGCTCGGCTCGAGCTGGATGGCATGGTTGTAGTCGGCAAGCGCTGGTTCATACTGCTCCAGGCCGCGAAAGGCGTTGCCCCGATTGTTGTAGGCGCTGGCATTTTCTGGGTCAAGCTCAATGCCCTTGCTATAGTCGGCTAGCGCCTCAGCGTGACGATTCAGTTTGGAATACATGGTAGCGCGATTGGGGTGGGCAGTACGCAGCATCGGATAGTAATTCATCCGCACTGTGCTTAGATAGCGGGCTGATTGGGCAGGCATATTACCCATACTTTGCTGCATCATCCCCGTTGCCTGCTGGACACTCTCAGTGTTACCGAAGCGCTCATTCAATCCCTGCTTCATTATCTCCATCATGTTAGTGAGCGTGCCTTTACGCTCCTCGCCTCTGCGCTCCGGGTGTTCCAGCCGATCCAACAAGGCTTCAATGGCCTGCGTATAGTAGCCAATCGATTCTTCATATCTTCCTGCTTCGGCAGTAGCGTTACCAGCATGAATCATGTCATCATAGGGTGGTCGGTAGTGCGCTAGTTCCGCTGCCCGCTGGTAGTCAGCAGCGGCTTGATCATACCTGTTCAAACCCATATAGCTCTTGGCCCGCTCGCGGTATGCCGATGCCAACTGGTCGTTGAAATTGCCACTTACCAGCGGCCCCATTATCTTATTCATGATACCACCCAGTGGCGAGTTGGTCGGTACAACAGTGCGGGGTTGCTGACCTGATCGCTCCATCTGCTCGATGGTGGCGCTTTGCTGGCCGATGGCGTGTTCGTAGTTGGCGGGGTCTTGCTTTGGGCTAAGGGTTTCTCCCTGTCTGCTCGACTTACCGCTTATTTGCTCTTCCCTAGCATAGTCAGCCGCCGCTTTGCCATGCTGCCCCAAGGCGGCGTAGCACCATGAGCGCGGCACATAGTAGGTATGGTAGGCCAGCATATCGCGCTCATAAGACGCGGGCGGCTTGGCATCATGCTCAATCAGTGTGGTGTAATCGGCGATGGCTTGTTCGTACTGCTTCGACTGATAGTAGCACATCGCCCGTGCGGCATACACGCTTGCCAGATTCCCCTGCATCTGCGGCCAGGGTGTTCCCGTATCCCAACTTACTTCCCAGGCATCGGGCTGCCGCTCCAGCAAATTAATTACCCGGATATAGGTATCAATCGCCGCTGGGTAGTCAAGCAGGGTGAAATCGTAGAGATGCGCTTTAGCCAGCAGATACTTTATATCTGTGGGCTGGACGACACGAATAAGGTCATAGTCAGCAATCGCCTGAGCGTAGCGCCTGTACGTCTCGTGCTGCTTTGCCCTTGCCCCAATGTACTCTGCATTTGTGGGGTCAAGTTCGATCGCACGATTGAGGTCGGCCATGCCATCGGCATTGCGTAGTATCTCGTCATTGGGCAGGTCGCCATAGTCGAACCAATATTGCCACTCCAACAACAACTGGCCGCGTTGATAGTAGAGTTCGGCAACGTTGGGTTGCACCTCGATGTCTGCGCTTATATCATTATACCTGCGCTTATAATCATCAGCCTGTTTCTGCTCATCGTCGGAAAGCTGGTACGCTTCGTCGGCCATTCTATCTACCCCCTTTGCGCTGCCTGTCTCTACTACTCCTCAGCAGCATTATACATCGTACCATAAAAGCGTGCAACCGAAAGGCGAAGTGGTATAATAGTCTCACTTAGCGAACAGAGGAGGCTTGCCCGTGAACTTCACCAACTTGAATGAGCTTGAAGAACTGGCCCGCCAGAAGCTCGACCCCGCCGCCTTCGACTACATCGCGGGCGGGGCTGATGACGAGCAGACGCTGCGGGAGAACCGCGCCGCGTTTGGCCGCTGGCGGCTACGCCCGCGCTATCTGGTAGATGTGAGTAGCGTTGACCTCAGCACTACGGTGCTTGGACAGCCGATTAACTTTCCTGTGTTGGTTGCGCCAAGCGCGTATCACAAGCTGTCTCACCCAGACGGCGAACTGGCAACCGCCCGCGCCTGCGCTGCGGCTGGCACCATCATGATCGCCAGCACTGCCAGCACCTACCCAATTGGTGAGATTGCCACGCAGGGCGCTCCGGTCTGGTTTCAGCTTTACACCTATAAGGAGCGGGCGATTACCGAGATGCTGCTGGCAAAGGCGGTAGCGGCAGGGGCGACCGCGCTCTGCCTGACCATTGACGTGCCGCACATTGGCAACCGTGAACGCGACACCCGCAACCGCTTCACCCTGCCCAACGGCATTGTGATGGCGAATCTGGTGGATGCTGATCTGGCGAAGATGCCGCGCAACCCTGATGGCTCTGGTCTAGCTGCCTATTCGATGCTATGGGATCCGTCGCTCACCTGGGAGGTCATACCCTGGCTGAAGTCGCGTTGCCATCTACCGATTGTGGTCAAGGGGGTTATGACCGGCGAGGATGCGAAGATGGCGGTGGAGCATGGCGCAGCCGCCATCGTGGTCAGCAATCATGGTGGGCGGCAACTCGACAGCGTGGCGGGAACGCTCGATGTGCTACCCGAAATCGTGGATGCAGTTAGCGGGCGCATCGAAGTGCTGCTCGACGGTGGGATACGGCGCGGCACCGATGTGCTGAAGGCTTTGGCGCTTGGCGCACGGGCAGTGCTGCTCGGTCGCTCGATAATCTGGGGGCTGGCAATCGGTGGCGCAGAAGGTGCAACCGACGTGCTGACTATGCTGCGCGACGAACTAGCTACCGATATGATGCTGGTGGGGCGGACGAAGATTGCTGACGTGGATAATAGTCTGGTGATGAAAGCTCCCGCCAGTTGGTTACTCATCCTTCACCTTGTGCGCACCCGACTGCTCTAGCGCCTTAAGGTTGGCTGCGCCGCATTGCTCGATGGCCTGCTGCCATTCAACGCGGTACTGACTGAGCCGCTCAGTTAGTATGTTTGCCACTACGTAGTTGCGATACCACTTGTGATCAGCGGGGATGATGTACCAGGGGGCAATCTCGGTGGATGTCTTGTTCAGCACATCCTCGTAGGCATCCATGAAATCAGCCCAGCGCTTGCGGTCCTGCCAGTCGGAGACATTCACCTTCCAGCGTTTGTCAGGCTTGTGGATGCGCTCCTCCAGTCGCTGCTTCTGCTCGGCCTTCGAGATGTAGAGGAAAAACTTGAGGATGAGGGTGCCGGAGGCGGTCAGCATCGCCTCGAACTGGTTGATCTGCTCATAACGCTGGCTCCAGATGTGCTTGGGGGTCAGATCCATCACTCGCTCCACCAGCACCGACTCGTAATGCGAACGGTTGAAGATGACGATTTCGCCCATGCGCGGACAGGCGTTGTGGATGCGCCACAGGTAGTCGTGGGCCAGTTCCAGTTCGGTCGGCTGCTTGAAGCTGACTATGCCTACACCTTCGGGGTTCACCCCACTAAACACGTGCTTGATGGTGCCATCCTTGCCTGACGAATCCATACCTTGCAGCACGATCAGCACGGCGCGGTCGCTCGCCACGTAGAGCAACTCCTGTAGCTGCTCCAGCGTCTGGATGTCCGCCGCCATCTTCGCATCGGTCTGGTTGCCCTGATGTACATCATCGGTATCGGCGGGGTCAATCTTGCTCAACTTTACCCCACCGCTAGATGGGACGATAAAATCGTGGGACATGGCGTGTCTCCTCTTCTGTGGCAATTTGTTTGGCTTTGTAGCAGATATTATACCACCGAGTAGCAGCTAAAAAGCCCTATCCATTAAGGAGAGGCTTTTTCCATGCGTTGTTTGCTATTAGCCTTAATTGGTGGCGAGATTCCCCCTCACCAAACCTCTCCCGCTAGGAGAGGCTTTTTGCTACTCAGCACTCAATAACTAGGCATAGTTGGGTCAACCTGATTGGCCCAGGCGTTGATGCCGCCACGCAGGTTGTGCAACTTGCGGAAGCCGAGCATCTGTAGCTGCTGCACGGCACGGGCGCTGCGTGTGCCAGCCTTGCAGTAGACTACAATATCGTCGGCGGTGCTGAGTTCGTGCGCCCGCTCGGTTATATCGTTGACCGGGATGAGGGTCGCACCTTCGAGGTGGGCAATGTCCCACTCATGCGGTTCGCGTACATCGAGCAGCATCAGATCTTCGCCGCGATCTAGCCGCTCCTTCAGTTCCAGCGGGCTGATGTCAACCTCGGTAATGCCTTCGTCGGCGGAAGTGACACCGCAGAACGCCTGGTAATCTATCAGTGCGGTAATGGTGGGGTGTTCACCGCAGATTGGGCAATCGGGATCCTTGCGTAGCTTGAGTTCGCGAAAGCGCATACTAAGCGCATCGTAGAGCATCAGGCGACCGATCAGCGGTTCGCCAATGCCGAGGATTAGCTTGATTGCCTCAGTAGCCTGGATTAGCCCAATCGTGCCTGGCAGCACGCCCAGCACGCCACCCTCGGCGCAGCTTGGCACCAGGCCGGGGGGTGGCGGTTCTGGATAGAGGCAGCGGTAGCATGGCCCCTCTTTGGCGTAGAATACCGAAGCCTGACCCTCGAAGCGGAAGATGCTGCCATAAACGTTGGGTTTGCCCAGCAGCACGCAGGCATCGTTGACCAGATAGCGGGTGGGGAAGTTGTCGGTGCCGTCGGCGATAATATCGTAATCTTTGAACAACTCCAGCGCATTTGCCGAGGTTAGAAACGTCTCGTAGGTCTCGACCTTCACGTAGGGGTTAAGCCCCTCGATACGTGCCTTTGCCGAGGCCAGCTTTGATGTGCCAATCGCCTCGCTGCTGTGGATGATCTGGCGCTGCAGGTTGGTGCTATCTACTACATCGAAATCAACAATGCCGATGCGCCCCACCCCGGCGGCGGCCAGATAGAGCGCGGCGGGCGATCCCAACCCGCCTGCGCCAATCAGTAGCACGCTGGCGGCCTTCAGCTTCTTCTGCCCATCCATTGCTACCTCCGGCACAAGCAGGTGGCGGCTGTAGCGCAGGATCTCGTCGTGGCTCAGGCTTTGGTCGGCAGTGCGTTCGGCGATGTTAGCAGCAGCTACTGCCGAGCCACCCGCAATTGCGGGAATGATGCTGATGGTGTCACCCTCGGCGACCGTGGTATTACCCTTCTTCAGATAGCGTACATCCTCATCATTGAGGTAGACGTTGACGAAGTTTCGCATATTGCCGTTATCGTTATACAGGTGGCGGCGCAACTCCGGGTACTGCGCGGTCAGGCTACCCAACGCCTCGTCTATGGTGCTGCCGGATACGTTCACCTCGCGCTGCTGTGCGGCGTACTGCCGCAGCGGGGTGGGAATGGTGATGATTGCCATGCGTATGTTCCTCTTTCCAGGATAGGTTGGCGCTGGTATAGGGCAGCATACTAGTGCCTCTGTAATATGGTTAATCCTCTATTATATCTTCCTCATCAAAATGGGAGCGATCATCGTCGAGCCGCCACGAAGCCATCTTGTCATACTTGCGATCGCGCACCCGCACTACGATATACGAATACCAGGGCCAGGCGTGTTCGCGGTCGAAGTGGGAAGGGCGGGCCTCGTCTTCGGGATGCGAGTGGTAGAAGCCAATCACATCAAGCCGCTGCGCTCGCGCCTGCTTCTCCGCGGCCAGCATCATCTCTGGCGTAATAAGGAAGCGATGGTATTGCTCGTCCGCCTCGCTCTGGTTGATTTGTGGCAGTAGCGCGACCACCCGCCGCTGCTCACCCTCGTCCTCGCCCAGCATGATGCCGCAGCACTCGCTGGGGTAGGCTGCCTCGCTGTGGCGGGCAATGGCTTTGATTAGTTCGCCACTCAGTTTAATTGCCAATTCGTCTGCCTCTCCAGATTATGAAGTTACCTGACCACGCCTTCGATAAGCATTGATGCGCTGCGAGATTCCCCCTCACCCAGCCTCTCCCGCTGGGAGAGGAGTAATGAAGTTGCCTGATCGTGCTTGCGATAAGCATTGATGCGCTGCGAGATTCCCCCTCTCCCAGCCTACCCACAGGGAGCGGAGTAATGAAGTTGACTGATAGTGCTTGCGATAAGCATTGATGCGCTACGAGATTCCCCCTCACCCAGCCTCTCCCGCTGGGAGAGGAGTAATGAAGTTGACTGATAGTGCTTGCGATAAGCATTGATGCGCTACGAGATTCTCCCTCACCCAGCCTCTCCCGCTGGGAGAGGGGTTTTGCTACTCCGCACTGGCCGCAAGCGCTTGCTTGAAATCGTCGCAGATGTCGTCAATGTGTTCGATGCCGACCGAGACGCGTATGGTGCCAGCGGTGATGCCTGCCCGCTTCTGCTGGCCCGCTGTCCATTCGCGGTGCGAGGACATGGGAGGGTAGGATACCTCGGTGTAAACGTCGCCCAAGGTAGTGACTGGTAGCGCCAGTTTGAGCGCGTTCATGAAGCGGAAGGCCCGCACGCGGCTGCCTTCGGCGATCTCGAAGGCAACCATCGCGCCATAGGCGTTGTTGCAGAACTGGATGGTGGCAAGGGCGTGCTGGGGATGGTCAGGCAGGCCAGAGTAATAAACTTTCGCCACCTGGGGGAGTTTGGTGAGGAACTGGGCCAACCGCAGCGCGTTGCTGCACTGCCGCTCCATGCGTAGCGCGAGCGTCTTGACCCCGCGATGAATCATGCTGGCCTCGAACGGGCCGAGGATGCCGCATACCAGCTTACTGAGCAAGCGCAAATTGGCAGCCCGCTTCGTATCGTTGACAATCACGGCACCGCCTGTGGCATCGCCATGGCCGCTGAGATACTTGGTGGCCGAGTGGATAACCATATCTGCGCCATATTCCAGAGGCCGAAACAGCCAGGGGCTGGTGAAGGTGCTGTCGGCGATTACCAGCGCCCCCGCGCGGTGAGCCAGTGCGCTAATGGCCGTTACATCGGCAACCTTGAGGATAGGGTTGCTGATCGGCTCGAACAACGCAACTTTGGGGTGCGGCTGCTCGAACAACGCGGTTTCCAATTCGGCCAGGTCGGTGAAATCGGCGCGGCGAGTGTCCACCCCCAGCGGCCCTAGCACCTGACCCAGCAGCCCCAGGCTTGCGCCGTAAATATCACGGCTGCATAGCACCACATCGCCGCTTTGCAACTCGCAGGCCAGTAGAGCCGCGTGCAGGGCCGCCATGCCACTGGCGAAACTAACCGCTGCCTGCCCACTTTCCAGGTCGGCAATCGCCGCTTCCAGCGCAGCATTAGTGGGATTGCCATAACGCTGATAGACGTAGCCCTCGCGCTCCCCGGCGAATACCGCGTCCATTGCCTCGGCGCTCTCCTGCGCGTAGGTGCTGCTGGTGTAAATCGGCGTGCTGGTTGGCCTGTCCATCCCCTGCCGTCGTTCGCCACCATGAACGGCGCGGGTGTTAAACGCGGCTTTATGATTACCTGGCATAATTACCTCGATAGGTGAAATATCTGAAATAGAACTTGACTGCGATGGCAGCCTGGGCGCGATAAATCCCCGCCCCTACATGAGTTTCGTGCGTGTAGGGGCGCAATCTCCTTGCGCCCTGGCCGACATTGCAACCACCATATCGTCACGGATACATCTTCTCCAGCATTCGCGGGAAGGCGATAGTCTCGCGCAGGTGAGGTGCGCCGCTGATCCAGGCGACGCAACGCTCCAGGCCCATGCCGAAGCCGCTGTGCGGTACGCTGCCGTAACGACGCAGATCCAGATACCACTCGTAAGCCTCACGCGGCAGGCCAAACTCGGCAATCTTCTTCAGCAGGATGTCGTAGTCGTGGATGCGCTGGCTGCCGCCGATGATTTCGCCATAGCCCTCCGGGGCTAGCAGATCGGCGGCCAGCGCCACTTCGGGGCGCTCTGGGTCGGGCTGCATATAGAAGGCTTTGATATGCGCGGGGTAGCGAGTGATAAACACGGGGCGGTCGTACTGGTTTGCCAGGATGGTCTCCTCATCGCCACCAATGTCGTCGCCCCACTGCGCGGGGTTGCCTTTGCTTTGCAGCACCTTGATCGCCTCATCGTAGGATAGGCGGGGGAAGGGCGGCTGCACGTTGGCGAGAGTGGCGTAGTGTTGCTCCAATTTGGTCGCGGTCTCCTCATCGCCATCGCGGCGGGCGATTGCCACCAGTTCGTCAAGCTCGGCCTTGCGTTCACGCAGCGTAGTCTGCACGATGTAGCTGACGAAGTTTTCCTCAAGCTGTAGCAGCCCCTCGAAGTCCATGTAGGCGGCTTCCGGCTCGACCATCCAGAACTCGGCGAGGTGGCGGCGGGTCTTGCTCTTCTCGGCGCGGAAGGTTGGCCCGAAGCAGTAGACTTTGCCCAGGCTCATCATGCTGGCCTCGATGTATAGCTGGCCGGTCTG
>JBBRMT010000098.1:0-15314 GCA_038230695.1 Chloroflexia bacterium | reverse complement strand
TGGTTATAGCGCGCTCACATACGCGGCGGCCCTCACCAGCAAGGTGAAGCTTGGCACGCTGGTGACGGGCGTAACTTATCGCTATCCCGCCATATTGGTCAAGACGGTGACGACGCTGGATGTGCTTAGTCGCGGGCGGGCATACTTTGGGGTGGGCGCAGCCTGGAACGAGCTGGAACACACCGCGCTGGGCGTACCCTTCCCGCCGCTGAAGCAGCGCTTCGAGATATTGGAAGATACCTTGCAGATGGCGCTACAGATGTGGCAGGGTGAAGCCAGACCGTTCGAGGGCAAGCATCTGCACCTGGCCGAGACGCTCAATTCGCCCAACGCTATCCAGCGCCCGCATCCGCCGATTATGATCGGCGGCGAGGGCGAGGAGAAGACCTTCCGGCTGATCGCCAAATACGCCGATGCCTGCAACATCTTCGCCTTCGCTGGCCCCGAACACGTGCGGCAGAAGTACGATGTGTTGCGCCAACGTTGCGAGGAGATTGGCCGCCCCTACACGGAAATTGAGAAGACTACCGTGCTGGCGATGCTGGTAACAAAGGATGGCCGCGTGCCGCAAGGGGTAGAGACCAAAGTGCCAGCGATGACCGCCGCGCAAGCAATCGAGGTGTTGCACCAGCTTGCCGAGATCGGCACCGACCATGCCATCGTCAACCTGCCCAACTACACCGCACCAGATGCGCTAGACATCTGGGCCAGCGAGATTGTGCCAGCAGTGACTAAGCTGGCCGTAGCCGGGCGATAGCCGAGTAAGACTGTTGCAACACCGGCAACTGGGGGGGATAAATCCTGCCCCTACGAACAACGTGGCAATGTAGGGGCGCAGATTTATCGCACCCTGGCAGACTGTACAACTACCCGGAATAACCGAGAGGAGCAAACCAGTGAGTGAGCAACTGATGAGCAAAGCGGAAGTGCTGGACGCAATGAAGCGCGGCCACAACGATTTTGTTATGATCGTGTTCGACCTAGATGAGGCCAAGATGACCGCCGCTGGCCCTTACCCCGACAGCGATTGGACGCTTAAGGACACCCTGGCCCACCTGACCGCCTGCACACAGGACATGATTAGCCGTCTGCCCGGCCACCAGCCTATCCCCTTCCCAGTCGAGGCCAAGGCGGGCGAAAGCTGGGACAGCCAGGTGGAGCGCAGCAACGAATACTACTACCAGCGCGACAAAGACAAGCCGATGGCCCAGGTGGGTACCGAGTTCGACATCACTTACCGACAGGCGGTGGGGGCGGTGGAAGCACTGAGCGAGGGGCAAGTGGCCGACCGCGCCGTGCAAGAGCTAATCGCGGGCAACACCTACGAACACTATGCCGAGCATCTTGGCTATATTGCCGACTGGCTGGCGCAGCAGGATGCTACTCCCCTCCGCAACAAGGCGGAATTGCTAGCTGCGATGCAGCAGGGCCACGATAAGCTGCTTGCCGCGCTGGATGGCCTCAGCGACGCGCAGATGACCACACCTGGTCCCAATCCCCATAGCAACTGGACAGTGAAGGATACGCTGGCCCACCTTGCCGCGTGGATGCAAGCGATGGTTAAGCGGCTGCCGGGTGGTGCGGGTAAGCCCTTCCCCTTTGAGGAGCAGGCGGGTGAGGACCATGATCACTTTGTCGAGCGGGTCAACGAATACTGGTATCAGCGCGACAAGGACAAATCACTGGCGGAAGTGCGTGATGAGTTCGAGCAAGCCTATCGCCAATTGGCTGATGCAGTTGCCAGCTTGAGCGACGCGCAAGTGGCCGACCGCGCCATCCAGTATCGCGTCGAGGGCAACAGCTTCGGTCACTTCGAGGAGCATCTGGGCTACATCGGCGACTGGCTGAAGCAGCAAGAACAGCCTCATATCAGCAAGGCTGATATGCTGGCGCGGATGGCTGCGGGGCGCGATGAACTGCTGGCCGCCATCAGCAACCTTAGCGACACGCAGATGACCAGCCCCGGCCTCTATCCCGACAGCGATTGGACGGTCAAGGATACGCTGGCCCATCTTGCCGCGTGGATGCGGGCGATGGCCGTATTGATGCCGGACGGCGCAAGTAAGCCATACCCTTTTGAGGAGCAACCGGACGAGAGCGAGGATCACTTCTTCGAACGGGTGAACGATTACTGGTACGAGCGCGACAAGGATAAGCCGCTATCTGAAGTGCGTAGTGAGTTCGAGGCAGCGTACCAGCAGCAATTTGCAGCAATGGAAGCGCTCAGCGACGAGCAGGCCGTCGAGCCTACCCACATCAAGGAGCATCTAGGCTTTATCAGCGATTGGCTGAAGCAGCAGGCGCAGGCATGAGCGTTACGCTGCGCGAGGTGGACAAGGCCAACTGGTACTGGGTGACGCAACTGAAGGTGCGCGAAGATCAGGAGAGGTTCGTGTCCGACAACTCCTTTTCGCTGGCCCAGGCCGCCTACAACCCCAGCTTCGTGCCGCTAGCGGTCTACAGCGAGAATGATGAACTGGTTGGCTTCTTCATGTATGGGTATGAGACCAGCCACGACCGCTGGTGGATCGCCCGCCTGATGGTGGATGCGGCGCAGCAGGGCAAAGGCTTTGGCCGCGCCGCAATGATCGAGGGGGTCAGGATCATGCGCGAACACATTGGCAACATCGTCATATACATCAGCTACGAACACGACAATCCAGTGGCCCGCCAGCTCTACGCCAGCCTCGGCTTCGTGGAGGTGGAGGTGGAGAATGGCGAGATGATGTACGGCATATACTACAATGAGCAGGTAGCGGCGCTGCGGGCGCAGGAAGGGTAAAGTATGGTAGAATAAGCGCGACAACTATATAACTTTTGAAGGAGCAAAGATGAACACAACGAACCGCATAGCTATTCACACCGACAACGCGCCCGCCGCAATCGGGCCTTACTCGCAGGCAATCAGTATCGGCAACCTCATATTCTGCTCAGGCCAGCTTGCAATCAAGCCCGCCACCAACCAGATTGACGAGGCCGATTGGAGCGTCGGCCACCAGACCCGCCAGGCGCTTACCAACCTCAAGGCGGTACTGGAAGCAGCGGGCAGCGACCTTGCCCACGTAGTAAAGACCACCGTGTTCCTCGCGCATATCAGCGACTTTGGCGATATGAACAACGTCTATGCCGAGTTCTTCCCACCGGAGCAGAACCCGCCCGCCCGCAGCACGGTGGAAGTGGGCAGGCTGCCGAAGGATGGGCTGGTGGAGATCGAGTGCGTTGCGGTGGTGTCGGAAACCTCTACCCAATAAGGGGCGGGATATGCCACTATCGCCAGTGCGGGATATTAGCAGGCTCGACATTCAGCCGATGCTGCCTGTCCTCGACCCCATCAGTCAGGATGGGCGGCGTGAGCTTGCCGACAACCTGGATCTGAGCTTCGCCGGGGTGGATACCCAATACGCTACTCACGCTATCCATCCCTATATCGCTGCCATCAATCCCCCCTTGGCCCGCACGCTGATTGAACATTACGTACCAGCGGACGAAACTGTACTGGATCCATTCTGTGGCGGAGGGGGCGTGCTGGTCGAGGCAGCGCTGGCCGGACGGCGGGCGGTGGGATACGATATCAATCCGCTAGCCGCGCTAATCAGCCGCGTTAAAACCACCCCGCTGCCTACCCGCTGCACAATACACGAATACACCAGAGTTCTGGATGAGGCGCAGACCCTTGCTCGTAACGCGCCTTGTAAAGATGTTCCTGACATAATCAGCTATTGGTACAACGAGGATACGCTAGCGCCGCTGTTCGCCCTGCGAACCGCAATCGGCCAGGTTGAGGATACGCATGTGCGCGAGTTGTTTCAGGTTGCGCTCTCGGCTACTGCCCGCGATGTAATGTTGACTTATCGGGGCGAAGTGCGGCTACGGCGGCTACAAGAGGCCGATTTGGCGCGGTTCAAGCCCAGCGTATTTGCCTCGTTTCGCAAGCGGGCTGAACTGGCGATTGGTCGCGTTGCCCAACTACCGCCCGACGCGCAGTGTAGAGTCGAGGTTGGCGATGTACGGCAGATAAGCAAGGCGCTGCAGTTCCACTCAGCAATCACCTCTCCGCCCTATGCCGACGACACCAATGGGGTTGGCTACTTCCAGTTTAGCCGCAATATGCTGTACTGGCTGGGTTTCTCACTCGATGAACTGAAGGAGCAACGAAAATCTTTTCTGGGGTGCGGCGGACAAAGTGCCGCTGGCTTGCCAGCACCGCCCTCGGCTACGCTGCACGGAACGTTGGAGTTGCTGGCAAGGCAAAAAGACAGGCATTATCAGCAAGCATTGAGCTTCTACCACGACTATTACGAAGCAATTAAGCGCATCACCAGCGTAGTGCAAAAGCGCATCATCATAGTTATTGGTGACCGTGTGCTATCGCGCACCCAGATTAACAATGGGCATATCACCACCGAAATGCTGGCAGAGTTGGGGTTTGGCCTGGAGCATTATTATACCCGTGAGCTTAGAAAGAAGAGGATCGCCAACCTCGGGGGTGATGGTGGTGGCACATCTGTAGAACACATCCTCGTTTATCAGCGTGGCTAATCTACGCAACTGAAACTGCGCCCATGCCTGAATTATATCGCGCACCAGAACATCAGGCTGCTCTTCACTAAGCTTCAGCGAATGAATCCTCGTGCCAGAGGCAGTCTCGCCAGGGCTGGGTAGAGTGCGCTGGTTGAATGAGTGGCAGGCGCTGAACTGCCCGGCCACCTCGAAGTAGCGCCGCTTATCGCCACCCTTTGTATTGCCGAGTTCTCCACGAACAATCGCATTGCCATGCGGCGGCGGATACATCTTCGCATCCATAGTTACAACCGCCGACCACAGCCCGTGGGCAATAAGGGCGGCGCTTGCAGGCGCATCGTCAGAAAGTCGCTCGGCGATACTCGCCTTGCAATGAATTACACCAAATATCTGCTTCTGGCCTGCATCTTCGCCTTCAAGGATGAGGACGGTTTTAGAGCTACCAACTCCTTGTTCGCGCAGCTTCAGAGCCAGCGCGTCAGTGGTTGTGGACTTACGCAACACAATACCGTATTCAGCAAGGCGCGGAGCATAAATATCAAGGATGACCTGCTCAAGCGCCTGGCCACCAACCCTTACCCAGCTCTGGGCGCTCTTGCCCGCTTCACGATAGGTACGGTAGATCAGATGCACCCAGAGGTCAGCAGGGTTGACATCAGGGCATAGCTGAACCGCAGTAATCATCGCCTGGGCCACTGCGTGATATGCCGGTTCTTTGCGAGCAAGTCCATCGAGCAAGGAGTTGGCAATTTGCTGGTATTGTGCGGTTGTGATACCCGCAACGACAACATCTACCCACAGCTTGGCATCGCTACTGCGAACACGAACCAGCGTGGAGTCAGATCCGTCTGTAACTGGCGCCTCTATGTCAGCGTATTGTACAGAGCTTGCTGAAGGGATGATGCCTTGCAAAAGCTCATCAAGTGAAACCTGCAGAGCAGTTGCCAGCTTGATGATATTGAGCAAGGAAACGTTGCGTTCACTGCGCTCCAGACTGCCAATATATGTGCGATGCAGACCAGTTGCAGCGGCTAGCTGCTCCTGCGACCAGCCGAGCCGAACGCGAAGCCTACGGACATTTTCGCCAAATTGCAAAAGATAATCATTCATCAGCAAGGATGATAACCTGTATGAACTCTATAAGTCTACAGACTATCAGCATCATAACTCATGGGTTAAGAAAATAGAAGGGGTATGAACAATGAACCGCACTGATCGCCTCCTCGCCATCGTGCTGGAGTTGCAGGGCAAGGGCAAGTTGCGGGCCGAAGACCTTGCCGCCACCTTCGAGACCAGCAAGCGCACCATCTACCGCGACATCCAGGCGCTCAGTGAGTCGGGTGTGCCGCTGGTGGCCGTGCCGGGGCAGGGCTATGCGCTGGTGGAGGGTTACTTCCTGCCACCGCTCAGTTTCACCACCGATGAGGCGACCATGCTGCTACTGGGCAGCGATTTCATGGCCCAGAGCTTCGACGCACAGTATCGTGCCGCTGCGCAGTCGGCTAGCCGCAAGATCGAGGGGGTGCTACGCCCACATGTGCGCGACGAAGTGCGTTACCTGCGCGAGAACATTCGCTTCGTGGTCAGCAACACACCAGAACAGCGCGGCAGTGGCGAGATGCTGGCGCAACTACGAAGAGCGATCATCGAGCGCTCTACGGTGCGTTTTCATTATTATCCCCGCTACCGCGAGGGCAATCAACCGCCCACCATTCGCCTGGCCGACCCCCACGCACTCTTCCACATCGGCGGCGCAGTCTACCTCAACGCCTACGACCACACTCGCCTGGCGATCCGCAACTTCCGCCTCGACCGTATTGACAAGCTCACCCTGCTGTCCCAGCATTTCACTCGCCGCGCCGACTTCCGACTGGAAGGCCCAAGCATGGAGGAACGCAGCGTCATTATCCGCGTGCGGTTCGACCATGGGGTGACGCGCTGGGCGCAGGAGGAGCGCTCGTTTTTCACCGTTGGCGAGGAGCAAACCGCTGAAGGCTTGTTGGTGACGCTGGCGGCACGGCATGAGCGCGAGGTGCTGGGCTGGCTGCTGGGCTGGGGCCGTCATGTGCAGGTGCTAGAACCGGAGTCGCTGCGGCGGATGCTGACCGAAGAAGTGCAAGCAATTTTGCAAAATTACCAAAATGACGAATCGCTACTGACATAAGGTTGTCACAAGCATCGCATATAATGATGGTGTAAGGCAAACAAACCTAACCGCCTGGCAAGCGCCAGCGCAAAGAAAAGGAGAGTTACACTGTGCAGAACCCAGAGCTTAACTTCGTGCTGATTTACGTATCCGACATGGATGCTTCCTACAACTTCTTCACCAACATTCTCGGCTTCGAGCCAGCCTCGGATGCCGATAGCAAAAGCCCCGGCTTTCGCCAACTGAAGAGCAACGGTGGGGTAGATTTCGCGTTGATCCTGCCCGGTGATTTGGATCCGGGCAAGCCAGGGGAGGTGGAGATCTACATCAAGACCGACGACATTCACGCGATGCGCGAGGCGGTTGTTAGCAAAGGCGTGGCCGCTGGGCCAGTGATGGATCGCCCGTTCGGGCAAGTCGTGCCGTTGCCGGGCGTACCCGACGGGGTGAAGGTAGTAGCCTGGCTGCCCCGCTAGCTGCCGACAAAGCGAAGGTGGGCAGCAGATAAACAGCAGGGGCGGGAGACCTCATCTCCCGCCCCGCTGCTTTTTGCGCCCTTATTCAACCCTACGGCGTGATGGTCAGCCGAATCTGGTTCTGCGATGGGTCAGCCACCAGGATGTCGTCGCCCTGCTCGTTAAGCTGAACCCCATCGGCTACCAGCCGCGCCTGCACTTCGGTCAACGCTTCAGGGTTGGGCAGGGCGATGGTGAATGAATCCAACCCCGCGCTAGTCTGCGGCGCAGGGGCCGCACCACGCGATTGCCAGGTGTTCAGACCGATATTGTGGTGGTAGCCACCGGCGCTGACGAAGACTGCGCCGGGCATCCTGGCGGTGATGTCGAAGCCGAGGATATTGTGGTAGAAGTGTTCGGCAACGGCAAGGTCGGCAACTTTGAGGTGGACATGGCCGATGCGCGTGCCAGTGGGTAGCAGGTCGGCAGGCGCGGCCTGTTGGCCCTCAGCCAGCACGGCTTGCACGTCTACGGGGTCAACCGTCATCTTTACCGTGCCGTCCTGCCATTGCCACGAATCGCGGGGGCGGTCGCGGTATATCTCCAGGCCATTGCCGTCGGGGTCGGGTATATGGAAGCCTTCGCTAACCGCGTGGTCGGCCTACCCCAGAGAACTGTTGGCGGCGATCATTCGCATCAGCGCCTGGCCCAACGCGGCGCGACTGGGCAGCACGATGGCGGCGTGAAACAATCCGGTGGAGCGTTGCGGCGCGGGTGAAGCGCCCTGCACCTCGTGTATCTCCAGTATCGGCGGGCCGTCCTCCGCGCCGAGGCGGGCGACTCCCGCAGTGCGCTCAATCAGCCGGAAGCCGAGTACGCCCTGATAGAACTTCAGCGAACGGTCGAGATTGGCGACCCGCAGCGTCACCCCGCCGATATGGGTGGCGGGATCGATAGAGGTGGGGGCTGGTTGGGTCATTTGTTGCGTCATGGTATTTCTCTTTCTGTTTAATTCAATTATGATATGGTAAAGCGTGATGGCGCAAAGCAGCCAGTCGTATCCGTTTGGTAGGTGTGCGTTTAACCGTGAAAGGAAGGTCAGGAACTAGAATAAGTTAGCTGCCTTCATGTACAATCTCCTTGTTACCAAGCACATCGTCTTGAGGAGGTCTTACATGAACCAGCCACCCCTATTCTGCCCTAATCCTCACTGTCCTGCAAGTGGCGTGCAAGGGCGAACCAACATTCACCCTCACGCCCCCAAAGACAACCGCTGGCGTTGCTCCGTCTGTCGCCAGACCTTTGTCGCCACCAAAGGTTCGCCCTTCTACCATAAGCATACGGCAGCCTCGCTCATTACCATCGTGATTATCTTGCTGACCAGCGGCTGCCCGATTGCCGCTATCTGCGCTGCTTTTGGCCTGCAGGCCCGCACCGTCAATCTCTGGCTAGAAGAGAGCGGACAACACGCCCAGGCGGTGCAAGAACAACTGGTGGAGCAGCCCGCTGACCAGGCGCAGGTGCAAGCCAACGAAATCAGGGTCAAGACCCAGGCGGGTATCGTTTGGATGGCAATGGCGATGTCCATCCCCACCAGGCTATGGTTGGGCGGACGGGTCAGCCTGCACCGCAACCGGGCGCTAATATCCAGTCTGTGCCAGCTAATTGCCCGTTGCTGTATGGTCGCGCCGCTACTGGTGGCCGTTGATGGCCTCGCTGCCTACGTTGAGGCTACGGTGGCCGCGCTGCGCCTCAAGCAGCCGCGTGATGGGCAACGCGGGCGACCGAGCCTGGTGGAGCGACCAGGTTTGCTCATTGGGCAGGTGGTCAAGCAACGCGCTCAACGCCGTCTGGTGGGCATCATCCGGCGGGTGGCCTACGGTGATGAGCGTGCGCTAGCCACGCTGCTAGCGGGCAGTCAAGTCGGTGGTGGGCTCAATACCAGCTACACCCTCACGGCTAAACGCCACCTTGCGGGTGCGGCTGGCGGTACTGGCTAGGCGAACGCGGCGTTCGGCCCGCAAGGTGATACGCCTGCACTATGCCATGTACCTGGTGGGAGCAGTGTACAACTTCTGCACGCCGCACCAAAGCCTGAGTTATAAGCAGCAGCCGCGCACTCCCGCAATGGCGGCAGGCTTGAGCGACCATGTGTGGGAGGTTAAGGAGCTACTTAGCTACCTCATCGCCCCGCCAGCGTGACAGAAACGGGGTCGGGGCAAGCCGTCCCGTCAACTCCTTGCGATGCTAGCAAGGTGGGAGGTGCTTTCACGGCTATGCGCACACCTACCCCCCTGCAGCCAAGCAGTTCGCGCCTCATCATATTCAACCTGTTCAGCGTGCGAATCACCATCAAGCTCGATGATCAGCCAGGAGCGCGGGCAGTAGAAATCCACAATGTAAGTGCCGATGCGCTGCTGGCGGCGAAACTTGTATTCCGCCCTCCCTGCGCGCAGGTGATACCAGAGGGTGGCTTCGGTGGGAGTAGGGTTGGAGCGCATCTGCTCGGCGCGTTCTAGGTTTCGCCTGTAGATGCCGCGTTCTTCCTAGTTCATTGTTGTATCTCTAGGTTACGTGGTTCACATCGGGATTGGTGTACTTCACCGACCCCTCTCCCCCGGTGGGGAGAGGGGATCGTTTGGTTGTTTTGTTGGCTGACGATGGGCATTGAGGCGTTGCAACTACCCCTCTCCCTAACCCTCTCCCCCGGTGGGGAGAGGGGATCATGGGTGGCTGGGATCGCCCTCGATGAGCATTGAAGCGTTGCAACACCCTCTCCCTAGCCCTCTCTCCCAGTGAGGCGAGGGGATCGTTTGGTTGCTTTGGTGGCTGACGATGGACATTGAGGCGCGGCAACGCTCCCTCTCCCTAACCCTCTCCCCCGGCGGGGAGAGGGGATCTTTTGCGGTTAGTGTTCCGCAGCAGCCATAGCCGCCTTGTGCGCCTCGACTACTTTGGCGGTGACGTTGCTGGGGGCTTCCTCGTAGCGGTCGAAGTGCATCGTGTAGGTGCCGCGCCCCTGGGTGATGCTACGCAGGTCGGCGGAGTAGCTCTGGATCTCGGCCAGCGGCGCGGCGGCGGTGATGATGGTGTTGCCGGTTCCCTCCGGGTTCATGCCGTGGACGCGGGCGCGTTTGGTGTTCAGGTCGCTCATCACGTCGCCTGCATAGTCGTCGGGGGCGCTAATCTCCATCTCGTAGATTGGCTCCAGCAGGATGGGCTTGCCCTCCATTACCCCCTTCTTGAACGCCTGGTTGGCGGCAATCTTGAACGCCATTTCGCTGCTGTCCACCGGGTGGTAGCTGCCGTCAATCAGGGTTACGCGCACGCCGGTGACCGGATAGCCCGCCAGCACACCCTCGCCCAACGCCTCATGCACCCCCTTCTCCACCGCTGGGTAGAAGTTGCGCGGCACCGAGCCGCCGACTACGTGTTCGGCGAACTCGAAGTCCTGCCCATCGTGCAGCGGCTCAAGCTCGATGACCACGTGGCCGTACTGCCCATGCCCGCCGGTCTGCTTCTTATGCTTGTATTCGGCGTGCGGCACCTTGCTCTTTATCGTCTCGCGGTAAGGCACGCGCGGCAGGCTGACATCCACCGCCACGCCGAACTTGCGGTGCAAGCGGTCAGCGATAATCGCAATGTGGCTGTCGCCCATGCCGCTGAGGATGGTCTCGCCGGTCTGCGCGTCGCGGCTAACCTGGATGGTGGGGTCTTCCTCCACGATGCGGTGGATGGCGGTTCCCATCTTATCCATGTCCGCCTTGGTATGCGGGCTGACCGTGGCCGAGTAAAGCGTGTTCGGGTAGGTGATGCCATCGAGGATAAGTGGATGGCCCTGGGCGCAGAGGGTATCGCTGGTGCCGGTGTCTTGCAGCTTGTTGATTACCGCAAAGTCGCCCGCCACCACCTCCTGAGTGGTCTCCTGCTCCTTGCCGCGCATATAGTGCAACTGGCCGACGCGCTCATCCTTGCCCTTGTTCGCGTTGGTCACCGTCTGGTCGGAGTGCATCGTGCCGGAGTAGACGCGGATGTAGCTGATGCGGCCCACATAGGGGTCGGAGATAGTCTTGAACACGAACGCGGCAAGGGGGCCGTCCGCCTTCCAGTTTAGAGTGACGCTCTGGCCGTTGGTCGGATTGGTGGCTGTAACCTCGCCAGTTTCGTTCGGCGCGGGCAGGTAGGAGACAATCGCATCGAGCAACGGCTGCACCGCGATGTTGCTCAGGCCCGCGCCGCACAGCAGCGGCACCAGCTTGCAATCCTTGGTGCCATCGTGCAGCGCGTGCAGAATCTCGTCCTCGCCAATCTCCTGGCCTTCCAGATACTTCAGGGTCAGTTCGTCGCTCGACTCGGCGATGCGCTCGACCAGTTGTTCGCGCCACTGCGTGGCCTGCGCCTGCATATCCGCCGGTATCGCCACCTCCTCGAACTTGCCGTCGCCCGCCCGCCCGGTGCTGGGCGCGTACATATACGCCTTCATGTGCCAGATGTCCACCACGCCGCGAAACGCCTGGCTGCTGCCGATGGGGATCTGCACCGGCACGACGTGGCGGCCAAACCTGGCCTGCAACTGGTTGACCACTTGCTCGAAGCTGGCGTTCTCGCGGTCCATCTTGTTGAGGTAGATCATGGTGGGCAGGCCGCCTTCACGGGCAAACTTCCACGCCTGCTCGGTGCCAACCTCCACCCCACCCACCGCGTCAACCAGTATCAGCGCGGCATCCACCACCCGCATCGAAGCCTTCACCTCGCCGATGAAATCGGCATAGCCAGGGATGTCGAGCAGGTTGATTTTGCAGTCCTTCCACTCCAGCGGCGCGAGGCTGATGTTCACGCTGCTGCGGCGCTTCACCTCGTCGGGGTCATAGTCAGAGACGGTGTTGCCCTCGTCCACGCGGCCAACGCGGCTGATTAGCTTGGCGTTGAACAATACCGCCTCGGTCAACGAGGTCTTGCCCGCACCACTATGCGAAAACAGCCCCACGTTACGCAATTGCTCGGTTCTATAGCTCTTCATTGAGACAAAATCCCTCCTCTAGCGAAAGCGTTGGATATGCGACTGCGCCGCTGCCCGCACTAACCTGGCGGCAACTGGGGGTAACGGCAAGTCTGCTATTACGTCAGCAAATCTGGTTGGCACATTATAACCCAGGGGGTGCAATTTGGCAAAGAACTGGACAAACAGGTGAAGGCGTGATAAAATGAGTCCAATCAGTTGCTTTGAGAGGCTAAATTGATGAGGAAACCAACGAAGAAGGATCTTCTCCTACAGATATATCAAGGACTGAAAGCTCAAGGCTCAAGCAGCCTAGTTTTTGACAACAAGCTGGTAAAGCAAGAAACAGGCGGCTCTTTCGGCAACCAGTTCGACCTCACCAAAGTGGATAGTTCCTCAAGGCTTCCAGCGGAACTTATCCGCGAAGACTTGTTCATCATCCATCTAGGCAAAGGCGTACACAGGTTTGTCAGAGGTGTCGCGAATGGCTACCATAAGTTTGAGCCAATTGAGGTGGAAGAGGTCGTTGCATGGCCTTATACTCCTCATACTCTTAATGGTCTTGACACCAGTGAAGCATGAATGCTCTCACTAGCGTTCAATCAAGGCATCATTCAGGATTTCCTCTTTGGCAGTAAGAAAGCACAAGCGCGTGTTTACATTCCACGCAGAACAAAACACAGCTTCACCTTTTACATGGGAAGCGAACAAATAAAGGTCGAAAGTCTCCAGATAGAGCGTGACCTGGTGGTGGAGTATGAGGGGGAAATTGCTGTTTTTGAGGCCAAGAATGAGGCAAAACCCAGCAGCCTTCTGGATTTCAACGTCTTTCAGTTGTATAATCCTTTTAGGTATCTTGATTGGCTTCTAACCGAAAACGGTAAACCCTACAAAAGCATTAGGTGCGTATATGCGGTACAGAGCCGCAGGCTCGGCAAGGCTTCTTACCAGCTTTACGAGTACAGCTTCGAGGATAAAGAGCGTCCAACTAGACTCAAGCTAGTGAAAAAGCGACGTTATGACCTTAACGAACAGATAGGAGAGCTTGAATATGATGACCAACATACCACTTGACCACGTATTTAACGACGACATAATGGAGGTGCTACGTCAGCTGCCAGACAACAGTATAGACTGCATCTTCGGCGATCCCGATTACAACGTGGGCATTAAGTACAATTCCCGCTCCTACACCACAGACTTCGACCTATACATCAAGTGGTACTGCGAACTGGCCCGCGAGTGTATGCGGGTGTTGAAGGATAGCGGCAACGCCTTCTTCATCAACTACCCAAAGCAGAATGCCTACTTGCGCGTTCGTAGTCTTGACGAAATCTCTGCACAGGTAAATGAATACGTGTGGATCTACAACACCAACGTCGGTCACAGCAAACGCAAGTTTACCACTGCCCACCGCAGCGTGCTACACGCAACCAAAAGCGAGGACAACGCTTTCTACAAGGATAACGTTGCCGAGCCATATCAGAACCCCACCGATCGGCGCATCCGCGACCGTATTGCGCGGGGCATCAAGGGTCGAATGCCCTACTCCTGGTTCTACTTCGACCTGGTGAAGAACGTCAGTCACGAGAAGACAGTACACGCCTGCCAGATCCCACAGAAGCTGTCGGAGATGGTCATCTCCTCCTGCACCATGCCAGGCGACAACGTGCTGATCCTGTTTGGCGGCAGCGGCGCGGAGGTGGACGTGTGCCGACGGCTAGAGCGCCACTTCATCGCCGCCGAACTCGATCCCGATTATTACCAGATGATCGTTGACCGCATCAGCAGTGGGCAGATTGACAGCAAATACAAGCTGGATTGCGCTTTGCCTACCAGTATAAGGCAGCAGATTGAGCAGCCTCAACTACAGCTAGCTGTGTAGAGAATGAATTCGCTCATGGCAATCCGCCAATTACATCCAGCAGGCAGACTGACCACAAGGTTGTCTGCCTGCACTGCTGCCCCAACATCAGTTCGGTACTCACCTAGATCAAAGGCGACTGGGAGGTACTCGCCATCATGAAACGCATCAACGCCTATCGCAAGAGTTTGCCAGCTACTGAATCGGTTACAATAAGCATCAAAGCGCTTCATGAGGGCGTATGCCATGCGCCCCTACCCTAACATTATCGCTAGCGATGAGCATTGTCGTAGGCAAATTGGCAGACTAAGATTCGGGGTTACACCAAATAGGGGGTCTGATATGGGTTACATCACAGGACAGATTATTCTCAGCCCGCTGGATAAGGAGAATGAGTGGCAGTTCATCGCGATCGCTCATAAGCCTGAACGTGTGCAGATTATCGGCACGTCGAAGGTCTTTGTATCTACGGTTGAGCAGCTAAGGTATCCCCTACAAGGCGGGGAAACAAGAGCATCGCTAGAGGGATTGCTGGACGACTTGATTGAAAAAGGATGGGAACCATACGGCGCTTATCCAAGTTGGAGTTGGTGGGAGTACAACATTCGCCAGGCTACTGTGCTAAACCATACCCTTATTGAAAGTTCACCAGGGCAGGCGGTTGTCCGCCCATACGAAAGTGAAGAGGCTTGTTGATGACTGCCACCGCAACCCGCCCCATCATCCCCCTGCAGCAGACTGTCCACAAGGTAGTTTGTCCGCACGACTGCCCCGACACCTGCTCGATGCTCGCCTACGTCGAGGATGGGCGGGTGGTGCGAGTTGGTGGCGATCCTGACCATCCGCTTACGCAAGGGTTCTTGTGTGCCAAGACCAACCGCTACTACGAGCGCATCTACAGCCCCGACCGCGTGCTGTATCCCATGCGCCGCAAGGCGGACAGCGCGAAGGGGCCAGGCAGCGAATTCGAGCGCGTCAGTTGGGACGAGGCGATTGCCACCATCGTCGCCAACTTCCAGCGGGTGATTGCCGCGGATGGGCCGGAGGCGGTCTTGCCCTACAGCTACGCTGGCACGATGGGCATCGTCAACTATGGCAGCATGGACAATCGCCTCTTCCACCGCATAGGGGCCAGCCCGCTGGATCGCACCATCTGCTCGTCGGCGGGCGAGGCGGCGATGAAGTACACCATTGGCGGCAACTACGGCTACGACCCCGAAGAGGTGACCAAGGCGGAGATGGTGATTATCTGGGGCGCGAACATGGCCTCCACCCACCCGCACTCCATCCCCTTCATCAAGGAGGCGCAGCGGCGCGGCGCACGGGTGG
>JBBRMT010000097.1:0-15451 GCA_038230695.1 Chloroflexia bacterium | reverse complement strand
ATGCTGATGAACCCTCATGGCCTGGAGGATTTCAAAGTGACCGACCGGCGCAAGTGGCTGGCCTACGCGCCGTTTCGGGCGATGTATCGGCGCGGGGCGCAGGCAGCGCAGCGGGTGGCCTATACTGATGCGGGGCTGCGCGACGAGGTGCGCGAATATCTGCATCTGCCTGCCGCACATCTGACGCTGCTGCCCAACGCGGTTGATGCGGAGGCAGCGGCGCACGAGGTGAGTGACGAGCGGCAAGCGGAGTTGCGGCTGCGGCTGCAACTTGAAAGCGTCCCGTTCGTTATGCTCAGTGTCGGTCGCGCCGAGCGCAACAAAGGCTTCGATGTGCTGCTCCGCGCTCTGGCGCAGATAAAGGGGCAGCTACCTGCGGGTTGGCGTTGGCTGCACGCGGGCAGCGGCGGAGAACTGGGCAACCTTCTTGCCCTCAGCGCCGAACTGGGCCTGGGCGAAAATGTGCGGCTACTGGGCAAGGTTGCCGATCAAGAACTGCACAATCTCTACGCCATCGCCAACCTGTTTGTGCATCCCACGCTCTATGAGGGCAGCGCCATCGTGGTGATGGAGGCGATGCTGCACGCCCGCGCTGTGGTCGCCACCCGCGTCGGCGGCATCCCCGACAAGGTGCAGCCGGGCGTGACTGGCTGGCTGGTGCCACCCAACAACACAGATGCCCTCGCTGCTGCTATAATAGAGGCGGCCAACACGCTGCCTGCAAATCGCGCCGCAATGGGTACAGGGGGCCGCAACCTCATCCTTGCCCGCTACACCTGGCCCGCCGTGGCGGCGCGTACCATCGAGGTTTATCGGGAGATGCTGACAATGACTCATTAAGCATCGTCGTGGGGTGAGATTTCTCCCCCAAACCCCCGCTGAGGGCTTAGTTTAACAATCATTTCACCATTCGCCATTCACCATTTACCATTTACCACTCACACTTATGATACAAGCCCTCATCCTGTTTCCCCTGATGCTCTATTTGCCTGGCCTGGCTGCCTATCGGGTGTTTTTGCACGGGCGGCGCTGGTTGTGGCGCGGTTCGCCCGCCGAGGCCGCTTTCGTGCAGTTCTTGATTGGCGCGTTGTATGCGGGCATGGCCGGGCTAATACTGGCCCAGCTTGGCCGCTTCTCACTGCTAACCATGTTGGTCGCCACGGTGCTGCCTTCGATAATCCTCATCGCCTTGCGCCGCGATTGCTTCGTCCTACCCACGCTACAGGATCTCAAATCCAAAATCCAAAATCCAAAATCCAAAATCCCAATAGAAGTGGTCGCCCTCATCGCGCTGCTTATCCTGGCGATTATCCTGTTCGCCCGCCCGGCGGAGACAATCCGCGGCGCGGCTGATGCTGGAGTCTATTCCAACTCTGGGGCGCACATCGCGCAGCATGGCAGTATCTTCATCGTGGACCCGCTGCTCCGCCACATGACCGACGGGGAGATCCGCCAGTATTTCATCGGCCTCAACCCCGACCGTTACACTCTGACTCGCCAGCGGGCCAGCGGCTTCTACATCTACGACAAGGAGGCCACGCTGGTCGTCCCGCAGCACTATACCCTCTACTCAATCTGGCTGGCGATCTTCTTCGTCGGCGCGGGTGGCGTGGCGGGCGAGATGTACGCCACTGCCTACCTGATGCTGCTGGCTTTGTTCGCGGTCTACTTCGCGGGCAAGCGGATGTTCGGCGCGGTTCCGGCATATCTGGGCGTGCTGCTGCTGGCGCTCAACACCACCGAGGTGTGGTTCGCCCGCTACTCCATGGCTGAGGCGGGGACACAATTCCTGGGTTTCGCCGCTTTCTACTGCTTCGCCGTATTTATCTCCACCCAGCGACGGTTGGGTGGCATTGTATCTTCATCAAAAGGCAGCCTGAACCCCATCGCTACAGGTTTGGACAATGTAGGAGCGGGATTTGTCCCGCCCACGGCCTCTATATCTGTGCCTGCTGTATCAATGCCCATAACCCAACCCGCTACGCCCGCGCCGCTAGCACAAGCGGTGGAGATTATCGAGCAGACAGCGGCGGCCCGCGCCTTTGCGGCTCTGGCGGCGCTGTCGCTGGGCGAAATCTTCTTCATCCGTCCCGATTTCGTCTTCTACCTGCTGCCGGTGCCGCTCTATCTCGCCTGGCTACTACTGGCACGCCGCTGGCAACCGTTGCACTGGTGGCTTTCCCTACCGCTGCTGGGGATGCTGCTGCTGGCAATCGTGCATATCTTCTTCTTCACATATCCCTACACCTTCGACCTGTTCCACAATGTGCTTATTGATCAGCGGCGACTATGGGGGCGTAACCTGGCTTTGCTCTACGGCGGGGCCACCCTGCTCGTGGTTCTCTGGTTGGTGTTGCGCCGCCAACCACGCTGGTTGCGCCCGCTAAATGGCCTGGCTAGCCGCTATTGGCCGCGAGTGGGCCTCATCCTGCTCGCGTTGCTGGCGCTCGGCGCGGGCGCGTACATGGTCAACGTCTATGTAGTCAAGCCGCACATCATCACCCTCGGCAATCTTGGCAGCATGATCAGCCATCCTGCCAACCTGACCGCCTATATCGGCGCACCCGTCCCCTTCGACCCCACCAAAGGCCCGACCGACAACAGTCAAGCCATCTACAACATGGTCAAGGTGGGCTGGTACTTCTCGCCGCTGGGTATCGCCCTTGCCACCCTGGGCATGATGCTGGCGTTGTGGCGCAAATTGACTCTGAAGAGCGCGTTCTTCTTCCTGATGCTGGCGGTCTCGTTGTTCGTCTTCGTGGGCGAAACCTACTCCGACCCCCACTATATCTACACCATGCGCCGCTATATCCCCATCGTCACGCCTGCCTTCAGCCTGTTCATGGGCTACTTCTGCTTCGCGTTGTTTAGCTGGGGGCGTAATCTGGCCCGCAAGCGGGGTTGGCGGCTGCCGCTTGGCTTTGCCACCCAGCTTGGTGTGGCCGCGATATATCTGATAGAGATCGCCTTCTTCGTTTATACCATCCGCCCGATTTTCGGTGAGACTGAGGACAAGGGAACGATTGCCCAGATCAGCGCCCTGGCGCAGAAGCTGCCCGCCAACAGTGTCACCATTATGAGCGCCGACCGCGACACCCCCTATGTGGCGCTAACCCCGTTGCGCTTCATCTACGACCGCGACATGCTGGCCCTCGCCCAGGACTACAGTCCCACTACGGTGCAGTTCAACAATAGCATCGTCGCTGGCTCAATCGCGGGCTGGTTGAACGACAAGCGCCCGGTCTACGCGATGCTGGGGGCGAACGGCGGCAAGCTGAACCTGCCCGGTTACGACCTCAAGCCGGTGCAGGAGTGGACCTATACCACGCAAGAACTAGAGCAGCTATACTACCAGAAGCCGCTCAACATCGCTACTGGCAGCCTACACTATGGCCTCTACCAGATCCTGCCCCGCACCGTCACGCCCACGCTGCAATTGCCGCTGACTATAGACATGGGCGGTGACTTCGACTATCCCTACACAGTAAGTGGCTGGTTCGACAAGGAGCAGGATAGCAACGGCGTGACTTACCGCTGGACCGGCCCCGACGCAACCCTGCGCCTGCCCGCGCCCACCACCCCGACCACATTGACGATTACCATGCGCGTCTCCGCAGGTCCGCCGCAACGCTGCAGCGCAGGCGCAAACCGTACTGCGCCTGACCAGTTTGGCCTCTACAATGGCAATACGCCGGTAATGCTCGCCAACCTGCCAATCGCCTGTCAGCCGTCCACCAGCAATGGCAAGCCCCAGCCCGGCACGTTCATCAAGATAAGCGGCCAGATCAGCATCACCACCCCACCTGCAGATGGCTGGCTCTATCTCACCCTGAATGCCACCGCATGGCAGCCTGCCACCGATACACCGGGCGCGGATGCGCGGCGGCTGGGTGTACAGGTGGATAGCATCACCGTGGGAAGGTGAGTTTCGTACTTGGGCGAAACCTTTTTCTTGCCTATGCGTTACACTCATAGGAGACAGACAAAGACTCTCTACACCGCAAAAATCGATGTTCGACAAATCGTAATGGAATAGTGCAAAACCCCTTGCATTTTGTTTGCAAGCGTGCTACAATACAACCATGTCTACTGGTCAACCGTCAACCTTTGTTCATCGGTGTGAAAAGGAGATACACTGTGAAGTCCACAAGTAATACTACCCCCCCCCCGTTTGGTAATACTCATAACCGTGCTCGTTGCTTTCATCATAGCAGGTAACGTACAAGCACAATCCTCCATTCATTCTACTCCTATCTCTCCATCCAAACCAGCCGTGATACCCCCTGATTTGAACAACTGTGCATTTCCTAACCCTAGCTTTACAGATGTAAAATCAGATAGCCACGACCCTAATTACACTCCCTACTATGAGGCCATTATTTACATGGCTTGCAGGACGTACATCAGTGGCTATGGTAACGGCTACTTCGGTACTAACGCCTGGGTAAAGCGCGGTCAGTATACCAGGATGGTTGATGGTCCGTTTAAGTGGAAATTCCCAAAAACTCCTCCTAACCCCCCTACCTACACCGATATTGCTGGAACCACCTTTCAGTTGTACATTGAGCAGGTGACCTACAAAGGCGCAATCTCAGGCTATGCCGATTGCAGTTATTACCCTTGTTTTAAGCCCGAAAACTATATTTCGCGAGCAGAGATGGCGCGGATGGTGGTTAACGCTGCTGGCTGGAACGACAACCCCCGGGCGGATAACACCTTCCAGGACGTGCCGACTACACACTGGGCATATAGCTATATAGAAAGCCTTGCGAGGCATGGAGCCATCGCGGGCTCAGTTAGTTGTGGACCAAATAAACCATGCTTCCGACCCGGGGATAACGCAACAAGGGGTGAAATCGCGCAAACCCTCTTCGTTGCCTCCAATGGGCCTTCCGGCGGTATGTTGGGCCACTGCTGTATGTATAATGAGCCGTTGCCCTATCACACCCCTATCCCGGGTGGAGTCGCCAACGGTCAGTGGGATGGCACCAACAATATGTACTACAACTTCACCGGTGACCATCATTTTGTTGATGCCATAATTCCAGGCGGTTACTTGAAAGGCGCATCGCTTGGCTCTAACGCCTATAGAGCCGATGCAACTGACCTATACTGGACTACTAACTACGACTGGCTGAACGACCCAGCTCATGAGTATCCCAACGGTCAAGGGAACGAACACTACGTTCCGGCGGTGGTTTTCCATGCCAGCAATCACCCTAACGAGAGCCAGTGTTCGGCTGGTCATTACGATAATATTTTCTATTCTGATATGCCCGGTATGTCTGGCTATATGAAACAGGCTTGCGCATTTGGCAGCAATAGCGAAGCCAGGCTATACCCAACTTCGGTTAGCCAGTTTCATGCTGGCAGAACGTACTACGTGGCTGTCATCTGGAACCAAGATACTGGCAGCCAGCAACATCAGATAGGTTTGGACAGCTACTATCTGAACATAGGTACGGGCAATACCTCGCCTGTACGACGCGACTTCCAGAACAAGTTCTGCTTCGACGATAACAGCCAACAGACCGGCTGGTGCGCCAATCCATAACCACAGCCAGCAAGGTAGCTGATGTACTAGGAACCAAAAACAACTTCGCCTTATATCTCTAGCTAACAACAAGAAAGGGAACCAAGATGAGAACCCAAATCTTCGTACGTAATCTGGTAGTCGCTGCGGTTTTGCTGGTGGCGCTTGTAGCTACAGCAGGGTGTGATACTAGCTCCCCTGCCGGTCAGCAGAGTCAGTCAGCTAGCATTCAGCCCACGATGCAGACAGGTACAAAGCCAACGGCGCAGGCAAACCCTACCTACGCAGCCCCTGCGCCGCTCCGCAAAGCCGATTTCGGTGCCTGGCGCTACTCCGCCCAGAAGATGGGTACCGATACAATCCAGCCATTCGGCGGCAAGCAAATCAATCCTGGCGATGTCTTCGCCAAAGTGAACTACAACTCCGACACCGCTGACGGGGTACGTAGCTATGTGGCAGCCAACCGCAATCAGCTACAGAAGGTGGTGAACGCGGGCGGCCAGGCCGAGGCCTGGATCACCTTCCGCAACTACGTTGCACCCAACGACTTTCGTGCCTGGGTCAAGGCTCATGGTTTGAGCAATCCTCAGTCGCAGATGCGTGCAATTGACGAGACTAAGGATGTAAGTAACAAGTATATCACTATGCAAATAGGCCCCCGTGCGGATGACCCTGACCCTCTACCGCAAGTCTATATGAACTTCTACACGGGTGTGCAGGCTGATCATAATCCACAGGCTGTAATGAAAGCTGTCTACTTCACCCGTGCATCGGTTGATGCCAAAGAATTGCCCGCCATCGCCAGCGACCCCAACGTTTACCTCGTTGACGTAACCCCCGACCTAGTGCGCATGGATCTGGCCGCCAATGGGGTGCAGAACGCAGACAAGGCAGACGTTGAGGTCGAGCCAGTATCGCCCATGTATGTGATGGAGAAGGTTGGCCTCGACCAGTTCAAGTAAAGCAAGCTGAAGGTGGAGATTACCATGAAGACATCATCCTCGATACGCAACTTGCTAGTTGGCGCGGTTATGCTGTTGACTGCGTTGACGATGCTGGCTTGCGACAGCGCCGATCGCCACCAATACGTTGTCTTCCAGCGTGGCAGCGTGGACGATGGCGGCATGGCCCATCGAGCAGCGGTTGCCCAGGATGGCGGGCAGGTCGGTGTCGGTATGGATGGTGCAGTTGTCCTGCACGTTGCAGCCCTCGCCGATCACGATGGGAGCCATATCGCCGCGTAGCACCGCGTTGAACCACACGCTGCTGCCCGCGCCTATAGTTACATCGCCGATAATCACTGCGGTGGGCGAGATGTATACATCCGGCGCGATGCGCGGGCTTATTCCCTTGTAAGAGTAGACCGGCATGTTTAACACCTTATGATTGGTAGTGCCACTTGTACTCCCCCACCCAGCCTCCCCCTTTGGGGGAGGGGCTAGGGAGCAACCTTGATGATTAGGGCATCACCCTGGGCGGTGCCGCTGCAGATCGCCGCCAGGCCGATACCCCCTCCACGCCGCTTCAGTTCGTGGGCGAGGGTTAGCACCAGCCGTGCGCCACTCGCGCCGATGGGATGGCCCAGCGCAATTGCCCCGCCATTGACGTTCACCTTGTCCAGATCGGCTTCCAGCATCCTTGCGCTGGTTAGCACCACACTTGCAAACGCCTCGTTTATCTCGATCAGGTCAATATCGCCGATGGTGAGGCCCGCCCGCTGCAATGCCTGCCGCGCTGCCAGGGCCGGGGTGTAGGCGAGATAGGGCGTATCCCACGCCGCCTGGCCGTAACTGATAATCTCGGCAAGAGGAGTAAGGTGATGCGCTTTGGCATACTCCACGCTGGCTAGCACCAACGCCGCCGCGCCATCGTTGATGCCGGGCGCGTTGCCAGCGGTGATGCTGCCATCGGGGGTGAAGGCGGGCTTGAGCCTGGTCAATGCTTCCAGGCTGGTATCGGCGCGGGGACTCTCGTCGTGTTCCACGATGGTGTCGCCCTTCTTCTTGTCGGGGATGACCACCGGCGCGATTTCCTCGGCCAGCAGGCTGCGGGCAGCAACCGCTCGTTGATGGCTGCGGAGCGCCCAGGCATCCTGATCGGCGCGGCTAACCTTTTCCTCGGCGGCCACCCGATCGCCTTCCTCGCCCATTCGCAAGTCGAGCAAGGGGTCGATCAGCCCATCATACTGCATTGCGTCAATCAGGGCGCTGTCGCCCGCCTTCAGCCCCCAGCGTGCGCCGCGCATCAGGTAGGGGGCGTTGCTCATGCTCTCCATCCCGCCCGCCACCACCACGTTATGGTCGCCCAGGCGGATGAAGCAATCGGCCATGTAGATAGCTCGCATCCCGCTGCCGCACACCCGATTGATGGTATCGCTGGTCACTTCGCGGCGCAGTCCGGCGGCGAAGTTGGCCTGCCGCCCAGGCACCTGGCCGAGACCAGCCTGGATGACGCAGCCGATCACGGTATGCTCGACCTCGTCCTTGTTGATGCCAGCACGTTCGATGCTATGCCGAATCGCGTGAGCGCCTAGTTGTATTGCCGACAGGCTTGCCAGCCCGCCGCCAAACTTGCCAAAGGGCGTGCGCGCCCCCTCCAGAATAACGGCGTGCGCCATTGCCATCGCCTTCACTCTCCTTGCCATATGTAGATTGTAGATTGTAGCTTGTAGATTATAGATTGGGGCTGAGGGTTCAGCCCGGATCGTCACACTGCTGCAAATAAAGTGGTTTATCAGCGGGGTGGGCAGTGCGGACATCATATTGTACTGAATCTGGGGGGTTAGCGCAAGTCTGGCAACCGCTCCAGCACGCTGACGCTTTCGATGTGGTAGGTTTGGGGGAAGAGGTCAACCGCCTGGGTGGAGCGTAGCTGGTAATGGCTGGCGAACGCCTTGAGGTCGCGGGCGAGAGTGCTGGGGTCGCAGGAGACATATACGATACGCTGGGGGTGGGCGGTGATGATCAACTCAATCACCGCTGGCGAAAGCCCGGCGCGGGGTGGGTCGGCGACCACTACATCGGCAACCAACCCCTCGGCCAGTAGCTCAGGCAGCACGTCCTCCACCTTTCCAGCATGGAACTGGGCGGCGGGGATATGGCCCTGGGCCTCGGCGTTGGCTCGCGCCGCGTTGACCGCATCGCTTTGCGACTCGATGCCTACAGCCTGGCTTACCACACCCGTCGCCAGCAGATGCAGCGAAAACAGGCCCACACCGCTGTACAGATCCAGCAGTTTTGAGTTTTGAGTTTTGAGTTTTGAGTTTGGGGTAGACGAGCTATTGGTAGGGACGAACCGTTGTTCGCCCTGCGTCTCATCCCCAGCCCCCCCCTGATATAGGGGAGGAAGTTCGGCGGCGACCGCTTCGTTTACCAGATTGGCGAGAGCGGACGCGCCTGCAGTGTTCACCTGGAAGAAGGCGGCGGCGGGGAAATGATAGCGGGTGTTACCTACCATTTCGCTGAACATAGGGTCACCCCACAATACGCTGCTGACTGCTTCCTCAGCGGCCAATTCACCTACCTCGCCACCAATATCGCCGGGCGTAACCGGCACGGGCGCGGCGCGGCGGGTGGGCCGTGCGGGTGGACTGACCGTGGCGATGCCGCGCAGGTTGAAGCGTTCGACCAACCGCTCCTCTTTTACCCATACCCCCAGGATGCGGCGTACATCGCCGAGGTTGACCCTGACATTACCCTGATGCAGCAGCAGGTAGGTAGTATTGTCGGCAAACGCCGCCCGCACCGTGATTGCGCTGAGGCTTTGACCCGGCATGGTGTTGATCAGCCACTGCAAGGGTTCGAGCAAGGCGACGATGGCGGGGTGGACGATGTAGCAGCGCTCAATGGCGACGATGCTGTGGCTCTGGCGGCGGAAATAGCCCAGCCTGGGGTGGCTGGATGGCGGTATGACCGCCTCCTCGCTGGCGGGGTTTTGCGCTTCGTTCAGGTGAGGCTCTTGTGGATAGCTGACCTGCAGGCGGGCAACGTTGCGATAGGCCCATGGATCGGGCGCGGCACTGGTGGGCAACGGCGCGATAATGATACCGCCAATGCGGC
Source organism: Chloroflexia bacterium (assembly GCA_038230695.1). Lineage (GTDB taxonomy): Bacteria > Chloroflexota > Chloroflexia > QHBQ01 > QHBQ01 > QHBQ01. The sequence continues at coordinate 5,860 of JBBRMT010000097.1, read as the reverse complement.
GCAACTGCTCGGCCAGCAGTTCGCCCTTCGCGGTTGCCTGGGCGGGATAATCCATATGTTGCCACTGGCAGCCGCCGCACTCGCCAAAGTATTCGCAACGCGGTATAACCCGCTGCGGTGAGGCATCGGCCAGCACTTCCACCACCCGACCCCGCGCAAAGTTCTTGCGGTCTTCGCTGAGGGCGACCCGCGCCTGCTCGCCCGGCAGGCCGTAGGCGGCGAATACCACCTTGCCGTTGCTGCGCCCCACCGCTTCGCCACCATAGGCTAGTCGTTCAAGGGTGAGGTCAATATGCTCTTCAGTCACGAGTTATTTTTCCTTTGCTGTCCATTCAGGTTCAAGGCCAGGGCGCGGGTGACATAGCTGGCAAGCGCGGGACGATCGATCAGGCCAACATTCACGCCATTATCGGTAACCAGGGCCAGTTGGGCATGGGCTTTTTCCATAATCAGCAGCGCCTCTAGCAGCGAAGCATCGGCCCCCACGCTGACAATCTGACCGACCGGGTTCATCTTTTCACGCACCGTAGTCGAGGACCACTGTTCGCGTGGCACACGGCTGATGTCGGCGGGGGCAATCATGCCCATCACCGTACCCCCTAGCCCGACCACCAGTTGCAACCGCGACTCCAGGCTGGTGCGGCCCACTACGAAGCGATGCACCGCCTCGTCCAGAGTGAGGCTGGGTGGCACCTGATTATCCAGCGGCATCATCGCCTCCCGTACCGGCGTGTCGCTCATCATTCGCTTGCCCACCATGTCGCGGTAGGTATAGCGGGCCTGCTGCAACAGCATCCAGCCCACATAAGCGGTAAACATGGCGAACACCGGATCTTTCCAGATTGCGCCGAGGATCAGGCCAGCGGCGATGATTATCCCACCCACCACCTGTCCGCCAATGGCCGCGATGCGGTCAGCTTTGTAAGGGTCGTGACCCAGCCCCCAGGCAATTGCCCGCAGCGCCTTGCCGCCATCGAGCGGCAAGCCCGGCAGCAAGTTGAACGCCCCCATCGCAAAGTTGAGGATACCAAGTAGCACCGCAGCAATTGCCACTGCCGTAGGATGGTTGGGATCGAGGCCGAGTGGGAAAGCGGCGGCGAAGAAAACCAGCGATAGCAGCACGCTGACCAGTGGCCCGGCGATGGCGACGATGAACTCGTGGAGGGGGCGTTTCGGCTCACCGTCGGCCAGGGTAACGCCGCCAAAGAAGAACAGCATCACCGTAGTTACCTTGCTGCCAAAGCGACGGATGAGCAGGGCGTGGGCTAGCTCGTGGGCCAACACCGACAGGGCGAACAGCAGGCTGACGCTGAGAGCGGTGGAGAAATAGAGGGCTGCTCCCCACGATTCATATGCTGACTGGGATGGGAAGTAGTAGAAAGCCAGCACCAGAGTCATAAGCGCAAGGAAGCCGAACCAACTTGCGCTAGCCCGCACCTTGATGCCGCCGATCTCGCCCAGTAGAAATGTGCTACGCATAGGGTTATAGCCGATCGTGTTGTTCCAGGTTTAGCACGAAGATGGTTGCGCCACCGACATTGCGCTGCTGGTTGCTGTTGGCGGGGCGGCTATGGGTGGCGCGGCGAAAGATATCAATCACCTGATCAACTGCTACATCATCCACGCCGACAAGCAAGGTGGTATTGCCCTCGCGCAAAAAGCCGCCAGTGCTGGCAAGCCGGGTGGTGCGATGGCCTGCGTCGAGCAGGGCATCAATCACTGTATCGGCATCCACGTTCTGTACTACTGCCAGGATCATCTTCATCGCAGCCATTCCTCCGCATTTCGGTTCATGCTTCTGCTAGATTATAAGCGCAAGCCACTATGCTTGTCAATTAGAGCGGTTGCAAAGTTCGTTATCCCGTTCAGGCGCAGACATTGCTATAACCTTACTACATGGCAGTTTTTAGATTGACACCAACCCCCTTTTATGGTACGATCCGGTTGGAAAAGCAGCGCCATCGCCGTCTGCTTGCCAATAAGGAGAACCTCGCATCCATGCCTGATCAGCCCACTTCCCCCACCAACCCGCTCAGTAACTTTTCTGCCGACGCGCTGCGTTGCTACAATGCGTCGAAGGATGCTGCCTGGCGGCTGCACAGTCCCAGCCTGAATACGCTACACCTGCTAATCGGTTGCCTCAGCGTGGCAGGTGCGAATCTGCCCTTGCCTGACCTTGAGGCGGACAAGGCGCAAACCGCCATTGCTGCCAACCTTTTGACCGCCGCCGCCAACGGACAGTCTACCGATCTGCCCGCCGACAAGCCCAAGCTGAAGCCTACCACCGCCCTCCGCGCCGCTTTGGAGCAGGCAAACAAGCTGGCTACCAACCCGCCGGTCGAGCCGCTGCAGTTGCTCACTGCCACCCTTGCTAATCTCGAACCCGTTGCCGCCAACTTGCTGCAGGGCATGAACCTGTCCCCCGCCGCGTGGCTAGCTCACCTGCAAGCTAATCCGCCCAGCCTGCCAGCGCCCGACCCCCGCGCTGCCCATCAGCAGAAACTCAACCAGACTGCCACCCCCTTCCTCGAAAAGTTTACCCGCGACCTGACCAGTATGGCGAAGGACGGCAAACTCGGCCCCATCGTGGGCCGCGACAAGGAGATCAAGGCGGTTATCGAGGTGCTATGCAAGCTGAACAAGAACAATCCCGCCCTGATTGGCGAACCCGGCGTGGGCAAGACCGCAATTGTGGAGGGATTGGCGATTCGCATCCACGATGGTGATGTGCCGCCTCAGATCCAGAACCGCCGCGTGGTTTCGTTGGATATGGCCGCGCTGGTGGCCGGGGCGCAGTATCGCGGCGAGTTCGAGGAGCGGCTAAAGGGGGTGCTGACCGACACGATGGCGGTGCGGGCCATCCTGTTTATTGACGAGTTGCACACTCTAATCGGCGCGGGCAGCGCGGAAGGCACCCTCGATGCCGCCAACATCCTCAAGCCGCCGCTGGCAAGGGGCGAGATTAGCTGCATTGGCGCGACTACCGCCCACGAATACCGCAAATACATCGAGCGCGACGGCGCGTTGGAGCGTCGCTTCCAGCCCCTGACCGTGGCCGAACCTAGCCCTGAAGCGACCGTCACCATCCTTGAGGCATTGCGCCCCCGCCTGGAGGCGCACCATAGCCTGAAGATCAGCGACTCCGACATCAAGACGGCGGTGGAACTGGGCCGCAAGTACCTGCGTAACCGTTACTTCCCCGACAAGGCGATTGACATCCTGCAAACCGCTGCTGCCCGCGCCGAGATCGCCGAGTACGAGCGAAGCCGCCCCAACGCTATCCTAAGCGGCAAGCATCCCAGCTTGAAGGTGGGCGATTATCTGCTGGCGGTGGTCAGCGAAATGACTAACCTGCCGCTCGACAGCTTCGACGATGAGCAGAACGCCCGCTTTGCCGAGATGGAAGCGATCCTGAGCCAGCGGGTTATCGGCCAGGAAGAGGTGGTTGGCCGCGTCGCCAACGCCATCCGCCTGACCAAGCGCCGCCTCGACATCAACCCGATGCGGCCCGACGGCGTGTTCCTGTTCATGGGGCCGCCAGGGGTAGGCAAGACCGAACTGGCGAAGGCGGTGGCCGATTTCTTGTTCAGTGACGAAAACCGTATCATCCGCCTCGATATGAGCGAGTTCAACGACGAGTTTACCATCTCGCGCCTGATCGGTTCGCCTCCTGGCTATGTCGGCTACGACGAGGGCGGCCAACTTACCGAGAAGGTGCGCCGCCAGCCCTTCAGCGTCATCCTGCTCGACGAAATCGAACGCGCCCACCCACAGGTGCAGAGCATATTCCTGCAAATCTTCGACGATGGTCGGCTAACCGACGGCCAGGGCCGCACCGTCTACTTCAGCGATGCTACCATCATCATGACCTCCAACGTGGGCAGCGAACTCGCCACGCGGGGCAACTTCGGCTTCAAATCGGGCGGACGGCAGGAGACCCAGAGCAAGGGCGCGGAGGTGGATATCAAGGATGTGTATGCCGAGGCCCGCAAATATTTTTCGCTGGAAATGCTCAACCGCGTGGACGAGGTGTTGCTGTTCAAGCCGCTCACCCGCGATGTGGCGCTGCGTATCTGCCAGCAAAAGCTGGATAAGTTGATCACCGAGCGTTTTATCCCCGAAGGCATCCACCTCAGCATTGGTGAAGGGGTGGTGGATTATATCGTCAGCAAGGGCTTCAGCCCGCAGCAGGGCGCACGTCAGCTTGAGCGCACCATTGACGAACTGATCCTCGGCCCCATCGCCCGCCGCCTGTTCACCAAGGAGTACAGCGGGGCGACCAACCTGCGGATTGACGTTGGCGAAAGCGGCCTGCTCTTCAGCCTGCCCGATGTTGCCAGCCAGACACCCAGGGATGTACCCGTCGCGGAGAACGCATGAACCACGCGCAACGTATCGCCCTTGCCAACGACCTTGCCCAGCGCATCCTTGCCAGATACGGTGAGGAGGTGTTGGGCGTTGCCATCTACGGCTCAGTGGCGCGGGGCGATGATAGTGAATACTCCGACCTGGAGATGAGGGTAGTTACCACTAACGCGGTGGCGGAGAGCGATGTCGAGTACGTCCATGCCAGCGGCGCGAAGGTGGAGATCAACTATGAGCCGGAGGACAGCTATCTACGAAACGCGGGTAGCGTGGGAGCTCACTGGTGGCACAGCGCCGGACAGTATCGCGGCCAGCTTATTATCTACCAGCGCGATGACAGCGACGTATTTGCCCGCGCAACCGCTACATCCGAAGCGCTGCTGCAAGACGATGCGGCGTTCAAGGCGCGGATGGCCGCGCTAATGGTTGATGACCTCTACGAGCTGATGAACAAGATACGTGGCGCGTGGCAGCGGCGCGACGAGCGCAACCTGCGATGGTGGGCGCATAATTTCGTTTATGATGCGGCCTGTTACCTGGCGCTGGCTAATCGCGTATACTTTATCACCAGCGGCACAATCTGGCAGCAGACGCTGGAGTTTCCCATCCTGACCGAAGGGTTTGCCGACCAATTGACCCTGCTGGCGAGCTTCGAACAGGGCAGCCTTGCGGCAGTCTACCGCGCTGCCGAGGAGTTGTGGGCTAACTTGCAGCAATTGGCCGCGCAGCAGGGTATCGTCTGGACTACGGATGAGTGGCTGATTTGAACGCCACCCCAATAATATAAGGAGGGATTAAGCAAATGGCTCGTGAAGGTGATGCCTCGCCAGAGGATATGGAGCGATTCTTCCAGGAGATCGGCTGGACCGCCGGGCGGGTGGGTGAGACCGATTGGGAGGTGCGCTATCGCGGAGATGTGCGCGACTGGCTTTTCTACGTGCGAATGACCGAATACTGGATTTTCTTCTACACTCCGGTGCTGAACAAGATCAAGGACGATTGCCGCCTCAACGTCTACGAACACATTGGCCTGCTAAACTACAAGATCAACCTGGCGAAGTACAGCATCAACGCCTCATTTGGGGTCAGCCTCGGCGTAGAATTGCCCCGCGAGAACCTCAAGTTCTCCAGCATGGTCAATGATGCGCTGGCTGCTCTCTCGATCAACGCCGACGAACAATACCTGGAACTGGTTAACATCGCCAACGATGCCAGCCGTGTCTCGTCGCTGCGTACCCAGATTGAGGCTGAAGCTGCCGCTACTGCTAGCGCGGCCACCGCTGCGCCCCCAACGGCAATCCCCGCCGAGGATAGCGATGTTGATTGGAGCGCCAGCAGCGACGAGGCAGTTGCACCAGCGGTTGGCGAAGCGATGCCAACCGCTGGCGAGACCGCCTCACCATCCGAACCCACCCCCAGCGTAGTAGGAGGCCCGCCATGCCAGACGCAAGCCGCGAGGACATTGAAGGATTCTTTGGCGATGCCGGTTGGAGCT
>JBBRMT010000096.1:0-15537 GCA_038230695.1 Chloroflexia bacterium | reverse complement strand
GGCCCACCCCGAAGTGTTCAACGTGCTGCTGCAGGTGCTGGAAGATGGGCGGCTGACCGACTCGCAGGGGCGCACGGTGGACTTCAAGAACACGGTGGTGATCATGACCTCGAACGTGGGCAGCCAGTACATCACCGCGATGCCAACCAAAGCCGACGAGGAGCGGGTACGCAACGACGTAATGGAGGCGCTTCGCGATACCTTCCGCCCGGAGTTCCTCAACCGCATTGATGAGATTGTCATCTTCAACCAGCTAACCCGCCAGGAGATTGCCCATATCGTGACCATCCAGCTAGCGCAGGTACGCAAGCGGCTGGATGCCCGCAAACTGAACCTGGAGGTTACGCCAGGGGCGGCGGAGTTCCTTGCCAACGAGGGCTTCGACCCCGTATACGGCGCACGTCCGCTGAAGCGGGCCATCCAACGCCGTGTTCTCGACCCCCTATCGCTGGAGCTGCTCGAAGGCAAGTTCCACGAGGGCGACCATATCGTGGTGGATGTGGAGGGCGGCAAGCTGGTGTTTCGCAACCTTACCGCAACCTTACCATCACCTTACCATCACCTTACCAAACATGGATAAATACCGCCAAATTGCCCCGCCCACACTATTGACAGGCTGTCGAAGCGTGTATACAATTTAGCCATCCCCAAAACTTGCAGATTAATGCGAGTTGTGGGCGATGGGCAGTATAATTGTGTAAACGGGGGTATGGCGGAACGGCATACGCGGCTCCCTTAAAAAGAGTTGCCATTCTGGATTGTGGGTTCGAATCCCACTACCCCCACCGGCTTGTTCGAGTGCTGAGTTTTGATGTTGAGTTTTGAGTTAGATGGAGCAGGGTTCGAGGTATGAACCCTGCTCCACCTTTTTACCCTTTGCGCCTGCTTAATCGCTACTTCAGTCCCTATTCAAGCGTGGGGCTAATCGGGTATAATTCAGGCAACAACACAGGAGGCTAGATACATGGCGCTGAGACTATATAATACGTTGACACGTAGCAAAGAGGAGTTCAAGCCGATGAAAGATGGGCTAGTGGGTATGTACACCTGCGGCCCAACGGTATATGGCTATCCGCACATCGGCAATATGCGTACATACATCTTCGAGGACTTGCTGCGCCGCGTGCTGGAATATGACGGCTATGCGGTCAACCACATTATGAACATCACCGATGTTGGTCACCTTGTCAGCGATGCCGATGAGGGCGAGGACAAGATGATCACTGCGATGCGGAGCGAGGGCAAGTCGGCTTACGATATTGCCCAGTTCTACACCGCCTTTTTCGTGCAGGAGATGGAGCGGCTTAACTGCCAGATGCCCAGTAAGCTAACCCCTGCCACCGAGCATATTCCTGAGATGATTGCGTTGATCCAGAAGCTGGACGAGCGCGGCCACGCCTACGTAATCGAAGATGGCGTGTACTATGATGTCAGCACCTTCCCCGATTACGGCAAGCTCAGTCACCTGTCGCTGGAGGGTCAGGAGGCAGGCGCACGGGTGGAAGTAAACAGCGAGAAGCGCGGTCCTGCCGACTTCGCGCTGTGGAAGAAGGCTGCGCCCAACCACCTGATGCAGTGGCCCAGCCCATGGGGGCAGGGTTTCCCCGGCTGGCACATCGAATGCTCCGCCATGAGCATGAAGTACCTGGGTGAGACATTCGACATTCACACCGGCGGCGTGGACCACATCCCCATCCACCACGAAAACGAAATCGCCCAGAGCGAGGGCGCAACCGGCAAGAAGTTCGTCAACTACTGGCTGCACGGCGAGTTTCTGCTAATGGATGGCGGCAAGATGTCCAAGAGCCTGGGCAACCTCTACACCACAAATGACCTGATCAAGAATGGCGTAGACCCATTGGCCTACCGCTACTTCACCTTCAGCGCCCACTATCGCACAAAGCTGAACTTCACCTGGGAAGCGGTCAAGGGGCAGCAGAAGTGGTTCAACACCCTCCGCGGGTTCGTCGCCAACGCGGCGGCGCTGGCAAGCGAAGGCGGCGAATTGGGCGACACCAGTTGGCTCGATAGCTTCCGCCAGCAGTTCCAGGAGGCAATAGACGACGACCTGAATATGCCCCGTGCCGTGGGCGTAGTCGCCACCCTGGTGCGCGCGGCGGAGCGGCGCGACTTGGCCGAGCAAACCGCCCGCGCACGAGTAGCTGCCCGCGCCACCCTGCTCGACTTCGACCGCGTGCTGGGGCTGGAACTGGCTGTCATTCAACCGCTACTAACCGAGACGCAGACCAATAGTAGTGACTATGACGAATTGCCTACCGAGGTTGTCAATCTTATCGAGGAGCGCAAAGCGGCTAAGGAGGCAAAGGATTTTAAGCGTGCTGACGAAATCCGCGCCCAGGTGCGCGAGTTGGGCTACGAACTGATTGACCGACCCGGCGGGGTAGTCGAGTGGAAGAAGGTTGAGTTAATCTTCTGCAAAAAGCCCCCAGCGGGGGTCGGGGGAGAAACGTTGCCAATTCACACTAATGTTCGTAAGCTAGAGAACACAGGCAGAAGGGTTAGTGCTTACGAGAGACCTGACTGGCACTTCGAGATTCCCCCCCAACCCCCGCTGGGGGCTTAGATTGATCAAAAAGGAGAGCTATGTTTATCCTGATCACCAACGATGATGGCTACGACAGCGAGGGGCTGCTGGTGCTGAAGCAGCATCTGGAGAAAGTCGCCGAGGTTGCGGTGCTGGCCCCCACCCACAACTGGAGCGCGTCGGGCCACAGTCGCACCTTGCGTCAGCCGCTGCGCGTATTCGAAGCCAGGCTACGCGACGGCTCGGCTTGCTACACCAGCGACGGCACGCCCTCCGACTGCGTGGCGCTGGTAGCACTTGGCTATCTCAAGCGCAAGCCCGACATGGTGGTAAGTGGCATCAATCGTGGGGCTAACCTGGGTGACGATATTACCTATAGCGGCACGGTGGCGGCAGCAATGGAGGGGGCGATCTACGGCATCCCCAGCATCGCGGTCTCGGCGGAAGGACGGGGCAAGTGGCACTTCGACACCGCTGCTGAGTTCATCGTTGGGCTGGTCAAGCAGGTAGAGCGCAACGGTCTACCTTCGCACACCCTGCTCAACGTTAACACTCCCGACCGGCCATCCAGTGAGGTGAGCGGCGTGGAAATAACCCGCATGGGCAGGCGATTTTATCATGACGAACTGGACGAGCGGATTGACCCCTTCGGCCAGAAATATTACTGGACTGCGGGTGAGCCGCACGAACTGGAACCTGACGACGGCACCGATGTGGGCGCAATTGCCAACGGCAAGATCAGCGTCACTCCGCTGCATCTGGATATGACCAACCATCGGATGTTGGAGGAGTTGGAGGGGTGGGGATTGGGGAAGTTAGCGACCAATCTGCCGCAGCAGCGCCGGCGGGGTTAGAATCGGCAGCCCCAATTTGGGAAAGCCTCTAACCCGCGAATGAAACGGCTTCTTCGATATTTTCAGCACTCAGCACTTTAGTTGTATCGCCAGCGCAACGCCTCGACATCGGTGGGCAGTTCGATGGTGTCGGGCAGCAGCCGCCACATCAATGCCTGCTTACGCGGCATCTTGGCGGTGAACCAGGTGACGTAGCCTTCGGGGTCAAGCGCGGGGTCAGGCGGCAGGTCAGCTGCAGTCACCATGCTGGCAAGCAGGCCGAGATCCATATCCTCATCCAAATCATCGTCGCCAGTCCAGTCTGCGCCTTGATTATCGTCGGTCAGCCAGCTAAGATCGTCATCGCCATCGTCATCATCGGGCAGGCTGAGTTCGCCATAAATATCGTCGGGGTCATAGGCAAGCACCAGCGCGGGCCGTCGCGCCCACATGATAGCGACCTCCCCTGGCCCAACCCCGTTACTGGTAGCCAGAGCCAGATTGATGAAGAATGCCAGCACATAGGCGGCAAGCGCCTGGCGTATTCGGTAGCTCATCACCGGATTCTCTTTCGCAGTAGCGCATCTTCGCGCATCTATACTCTATTCTACAACAGGCTGATAATCGGTGCAAGGTGGTTCACCCCACCTCAGCCCTGACCCCGGCAGCGGGCAGCATCTGGGTTAGCGACTCGCTGGAGTCGCGGATATGGGCAGCTAGTAGCGCCGCATCAGCTTTGGCCTGCCATTCGTGGGCCTCCCTCTCGCGGCCCTGGGCGCTTAGGAAATCAGCATAGGTGCGACAGGTTAGGGCATAGTCGGCGGGGTATTCATGCTGCTGCAAGATGCTGATGCTCTGTGCCAGGCTCTGCTCCGCTTTCAGGTCGCCATTTAGCGCCTGGGCCTTGCCCTGCACCAGCAGCAAACTGGCCCGCGAGTAGTAATCATCGTCGGCCAGGCCATCCAACCCTTGCGCCAGATAGCGCAAAGCGGTGGCGGCATCGTTGCGGCCCAGCGCCACCTCCGCCAACCCACGATACAACTCAGGGCGAATAGTGCGTAGCTTGATTTCCTCGGCCAGCCGCAATGCCTCATTGTAAGCCTGCTCCGCCTGCTCCCCTTCACCTAGCGCGGTGTATACCCTACCGATTTCGCGCAATGACCAGGCGACCGAACTGGCCGAGCCGATTTCGCGGTTCATAGATAGCGATTGCTGCGCCGAGATCATTGCCTCGTTCAACCTGTCCTGCTGATAGTAGATGCGGGTGAGGCCATTTAGTGAGCGGGCCACGCCATGGCGATCACCCAGGCCGGTAAGTAGCTCGTGGGCCTGCTTCTCGTAGGCTTCCGCCCGTTGATACTCGGCCAGATCGGTGTAGACTGCGGCCAATTGACGCATACATAGGGCCACCTGGCGCTTGTCGCCCAGCGAGTTGAAAATCTGCTGCGCCTCCTGCACAAACCAGATGCACTGCTTCGGCTCGTTACGGTAGAAGCAAACCTCGCCCAACTGGTAGAGGGCGCTGGCCTGGCCGCTGCGGTCGCCCAGTTCGTTGCAGAGCAGATAGAGATCCTGGAAGTATTTTTGCCCCTTGCCCATCTGATCCGCGCTAACCGCCACCTTGCCTAGCACCCGCAGAGCATCTGCCGCGCCAGTGCGGTCGGCAATGCGCTCGTAAATCTGCAACGCCTGGTTCGCCAGCTGCTCGGCCTCGCCCAAACGCCCCTGCGCCTGGTAGACCTCAGCAGTCTGGCCCAGGGCGCAGGCAAGGTCACGTTCATTGCCCTGTGCAACGCCTAGCTTGCCCACCTGATCGAGATGCTTCAACGCCTCGTCATACTGGCCCAGTACCTCCAACATTGCAGCATAGGAGCAGAGCAGTTGCAGATAACTGGTCGGGCGGTTGCCGCTGGCCTCGGCGCGGTCAATTGCCCGCTGGTAGAGGCTTGCGGCGGCCCTGATGTTCTGGCGAGCGCGTTCGCGGTCGCCCGCTGCTTGTAGATAACGGATTGCCTGCGCGGTATTGTCGCTCCTTCCACCCGCATTGGATAGGCTGAGAACATCAAGCTCCAGCCGTGCCGCCTCCTCGTAATGATAAGCCAGCAGTTCAACGAACTGGGCGCTACGCCGCCCCGCCTTCTTCTCAATCCAGTCGGCAACCTGAGCGTGCCAGGCGGCGCGGCGTTGCTTGGGCAGGGTGTTATAGGCCACATCGCGGGTGAGGATGCTGCGGAAGGAGTATTCGCGTTCGCCAGTGAAGCGCGAGCCGGTGCGCTCCACGATAAAGTCCTTGTCTTGCAAGGAGTGCAACGCGGCCTCGACATCGCCACCGCCAAGCAAGAGGGCAACCGCTCCCTGCCAGAAGATGCGCCCGACTACCGCCGCTGCCTGCAGCGCCCGCTTCTCAATCATCCCCGCCGAATCGGGCGCATCCTCCTTGCCGTCGGACCGCAGGCCGAGTCGGTCAATACGAGCGCCGATCAGCCCCTGGATGGTGGTGGGGATACGTACTGCCGCGCTCTCTACCGCATCATCGCCGCCGCGCAAGGCTCCCTGATCGTTCAGGATACGCACGGTTTCCTCAAGATAGAAGGGGTTGCCTTCGGCGGTGGCAATGATGTTGTCGCGCAGCGGGAGCGAAGCGGTAGCATCAGCCGCCCGCTTCAGCAATTCGTCGAGTACCTCACCGCTATCTGCATCGCTCAGACGATCCAGGACGATGCGATGTTCTCTGCTAACGCGGGCCGCCCATTGGGGATGGCGCTCCTGTAGCTGGGGACGGGCCAGGCAGATGAGCAACATCGGCGCGTCGCTAGCAGTTGCCCGCAGGTAATCGAGGAACTCCAGCAGGCTCTCGTCGGCCCAGTGGCTATCCTCGAAAGCGAGTACCAGCGGCGCGTGTTGTGCCTTGCGCTCGAAGAAACGGCGCAGGCTGAGGAAGAGGATGTCGCGCAGGCTCTGGGGGTCGAGGCGCTGCTCCAGATGGCTATCGGTGTTCTCCACCCCCAGCAAGTAGGTAAGCATCTGAGTGACTTCGCGCATCTCGCGCTCAAGCGGATGGCGCGACTCGCCAGCTCCCACTGCTTCGGAAGCATATAGCTCGTGAACCCGGTCACTTACCCTGGTATATTTCACCTCGGCGGGATCATCATCCAGAATATCGCACTCGTTCTTGACGATCTCGGCCAATGCCCAGTAAGAGATGCCCTGCCCACCGCCATATGGCAGGCTGCGGCCCTTGCGGAAGAAGGCGGGTTGGGGCAGACCCTCGGCATATTTCTCGAACTCTAGCAGGAAGCGCGATTTGCCCATCCCCGCCTCGCCGTAGATCACCACCCGCTCAGGCCGGCATTGCTCCGCCACATTTTGATAAAGATCCTTCAGGTGGGAGAACTGTGAAGCTCGCCCTACCATTGGCGCTTCCAGACCGATGCTGCTACGCAGGTTGTCACGCTGCGCCCGCAGGCCAACCACTTCCCATACTGGCACCGGCATCTGCTTGCCGCGCTCGGTGAGCCGATCCTTCGCCCGATATTCGACTACCTCGCAGGTGGCTCTATAGGTCAGTTCGCCAACCAGGATTTTGCCGGGGTCGGCGGCGTGCTGCAGGCGGCTGGCAAGGTTTACCGCATCGCCCATCACGGTGTAATCCTGGTCGCGGTTGCTGCCCATGATCCCTGCCATCACCTCGCCGGTGTTGATGCCGATGTGTAGCTCCAGGTTAAACTGCATCCCATGACGGGCAACCATCTCTCGCGTCAGGGTTTCGCTCAGGCTGCGGACAGCGGTTTGCATCTCCAGGGCGCAACGCACCGCTCGCTCAGGGTCATCCTCGTGGGCGACTGGTGCGCCAAACAGCACCATGATGTTATCGCCCAGGTATTTGTCCACATGGCCGCCGTAACGCTCCACCTCCTTGCTCAACTCCACGAAGCAGGTGTTGCTGATATGCTTGACCTCTTCAGGGTCAAGCTGCTCGGACATGGCGGTGAAGCCCGCAATATCGCCGAAGATAATAGTGACAATGCGCCGCTCATCGTATTTGGCAACCATTTGGAGCGACAGCTTGACCCCACACTCGGCGCAAACCTTGGCAATAGCGCGGTTAGCGTGGCCGCAGTTGTAGCACTTGTTCTCTGCCCTGGCGTTCAACTCCGTGCCACAGTTGGCGCAGTAGTGGCTGGCGGCACGGTTGGTATGGCCGCAATTGGCGCAGACAACATCGGGCTGGGCGCTTGGCAAAGCCGCCCCGCACTCGCCACAGAACTTCATCCCCGCCTGGTTGGTGAACCCACAATTGCTGCACTTCATCGCTTGCTCCTCATCCTTCTACACAATCTGCACCTCATTATAAGCATAGCTGCTGCTAGCGTCAAGCGCGTTCTTGCTATCACGCTGCCGATCTGGTAATATTTGGCGCTGGGCAGTCGTCGTACAATGCTTCCCCAAACGTTGGCCGCCACAATTTTAGTGAGCGGGGAACTACATCAACTAAGCCCCCAGCGTGGGTTGGGGGAGAATGTTGACTAAGCGAGATGTGCATCGTAACCGTTTTCGATTAGCGGTGCGCGTTGGTGCTAACCAAACATCAGCGTGTTGGCGAGATTTCTCCCCCAAACTCCCGCTGGGGGCTTTTTGCCGCAGTATCCAGGAAAGCGAACCTTGAGATCAGTGGGGGCTTTTTGCCGCAGTATGTCGGAGGGCTAACCTTGAGGCCGGTATGGTGGGATGATAACGAAGCAGCGGTGGCGTTGATTGACCAGACTCGCTTGCCCCTGGCGGTGAGCGAACTGCGCTACCACGACTACCGCGAACTTGCCACCGCGATTAAGACGATGAAGCTGCGCGGCGCACCGGCGATTGGCGTGGCTGCCGCATATGGCGTAGCCCTGGCCGCGATACAGAGTAACGCTACTGATGCGCCAGCCTTGCAACGCGAAATCATGCAGGCAATTGCTGATCTGGCCGAGACGCGACCCACAGCTATCAATCTGTTCTGGGCTTTGAGCAGGATGCGCGAACTTGTAGGGCGGTTGGCTGAAAGCGGTGATGTGGCTGCAATACGGGCTGGTTTGCTTGCTGAGGCGAAGGCCATCGAGGCCGAGGACGATGCGGCCTGTCGGGCCATGGGGCGGCACGGCGCGACCCTGGTTGCCGATCACGCCCGCATCATGACCCACTGCAACGCTGGTGGCCTGGCAACCACTGGCTATGGCAGCGCGGTGGGGGTGATCCACGCCGCCCACGAAGCGGGTAAAAGCATCCACGTCTACGTTGGCGAGACCCGCCCGTTGCTACAAGGGGCGCGGCTGACCACCTGGGAGTTGCAACAGGCAGGCATCCCCATGACCCTGATCACCGACAGCATGGCTGCCTACTTCATGGCCCGTGGCGATGTAGACATGGTGATCACTGGCGCAGACCGCATCGCCACCAATGGCGATACCGCCAACAAAATCGGCACATATGGCCTGGCAGTGCTAGCCCAGGCTCATAACATCCCCTTCTACATCGCCGCCCCCAGCAGCACGATTGACCCGGCCACCGCCAACGGCAGCCAAATACCCATCGAGCAGCGTTCGCCCAGCGAAGTAACCGAACTGGCCGGTACGCGCATCGCCCCACTCGGCGTGGTCGCCGCCAACCCCGCCTTCGATGTCACCCCCGCCCGCCTGATCACCGCGATTATCACCGAGCAAGGCATCTTCAAACCGCCGTTCGATTTCAGCAAGCTAGCATTGCGCTAACAGCTAACAACATTCCCCTCCCACCGGGAGGGGCGGGGGGTGGGGTCTACACACCCAACAGAACCCGATTAGCACAGGGGCTAGCACATCAAGCAAAGGAAACAAGTGGAAACTCAAAACTCAAAACCCAAAACTCAAAACTCGCGCCGCATCATTGTCACCGGCTCGGTCGCCTACGACAATATCATGGTCTTCCCCGGCTACTTCAAGGATCACATCCTGCCAGAGAAGGTGCATATGTTGAGCGTCAGCTTCCTGGTAGAGTCGCTGAAGAAGCAATATGGCGGGGTAGCCAGCAACATCAGCTACAACCTCGGTCTGCTCGGTGAGCGTCCCCAACTGTTCGCCACCGTTGGTGAGGACTTCGAGGGCTATCGCAAGTGGCTGGAGGCAGCGGGAGTGGATACCAGTCTGACTAAGGTTGTGGCCGATGAGTTCACCGCATCCTGCTTTATTACCACCGACCTGAGCGATAACCAGATTACCGGCTTCTACCCTGGCGCAATGAACCGCACCGCCGACATTTCGCTGAAGGATGATGCGGTAAGCGCCCCCAGCCTCGGTATGGTTATCGTCGGACCCAGTTCACCCGACGGGATTTTGCAAACGACCCACGAGTGCCAGGAATTGGGCATCCCCTACTTCTACGCGCCTACCCAGCAGATCGTGCGAATGAGCGGTGAGGAGTTGACCGACGGCTTGCGCGGCGCATACGCTGTGGTGAGCAACGACTACGAGTATGAGATGATCCGCAACAAGACTGGCCTCAGCCCAGAGGATATCGCCAAAAACGCGCAGTACGTGTTCGTCACCCTGGCGGGCGAAGGCTCGTTCGTGCTGCACGACGGGCAGCGTGTGGAAATCCCCATTGCCCGCCCCACCGAAGTCAAGGATCCGACGGGCGGTGGCGATGCCTACCTCGCCGGAGTGGTCAAAGGGTTGGTCAACAACTACCCGGTGGAGATTACTGGACGGATTGGCAGCCTTGCCGCCGTTTACGCTATCGAGCATCACGGTCCCCAGTCGCACCGCTACACCGCCGCCGAGTTCGCCGCCCGCTACGCCGAGAACTTCGGGACGATGCCGGTGGCGCTCTGATTGTGAACACCGATTACGATGCGATCATCGTCGGCGCGGGGCATAACGGGCTGACCTGCGCCGCATATCTGGCAAAGGCCGGGCTGCGAGTGCTGGTATTGGAGCGGCGCGAACAGGTGGGCGGCGCGGTCTACACTGAGGAGATCTGGCCCGGCTACAAGGTGGACACCTGCAGCGTCTTCCACATCATCATTCACAAGTCGCCAGTGGTGCAGGAGCTTGAGCTAGAACGCTATGGCCTGCGCTACATGGATATGGACCCCTTCGGCTTCGCCCCTTTCCCCGATGGCAGTAGCATTACTTTCTACAAAGACCTCAACCGCACCTGCGCCAGCATTGCCAAGATCAGCGAACACGATGCCCAGGCGTATCACGATTTCGTGACGATGTGGGGGCGGTTCAACGATGCCGTCTTCGCTGTGTTCAATACCGCGCCGACTGGCAGCGGCATTGGCCGCGTGGCGCTGCGGCGGCTGGCGCAGATGAGGGCAGCAGTGGCTGGCAGCGGCATTGGCAGCAGCGGCATGGTGCAGCAGGTGCTAGCCCCCTACGGTCAGATCGTGCGGCAGACCTTCGAGAGTGAGCAGGTGCGGGCGGCAGTCGCCTGGCTGGCAGCGCAATCGGGGCCACCACCCAGCGAGATTGGCAGTGGCGACCTGGCCGGGGTGCAGTCGCTGTATCACGATGTAGGGGCCAAACATCCGGTTGGCGGCAGCGGTGAACTGGCCTTCGCCCTCGCCCGCTGCGTCGAAGCGCACGGAGGCACGGTGCGGGTCAATGCGCCAGTCAGCCGCATCGTGGTGCGCGGCGGCAAAGTGGCGGGGGTGGAGTGCGCCGATGGCAGCTATTACACCGCACCGCTAGTGGTGAGCAACGCCCATGTGCAAACTACGCTGCTCAAGCTGGTGGATAGTGGCGACTTGCCCGCCCGTTTCCGCCAGCGAGTGGCGGGTATCCGGGTGGGCAACGGCATCGGCATGACCATCCGCTGCGCGATGAAGGAACTACCCAGCTACACCGCTGCGCCATCCAACCTCAACCCCTTTGGCTACGCCGAACACCATAACGCGATGCAACTGATATGCCCCAGCGTGGACTACCTCCAGTCCGCCTACGACGAAGCGGCACAGGGCCAGCCAGCCAGCCATCCTGCGCTGGTGGTGATGACTCCCAGTGGGATTGACCGCAGCATCGTGCCAGAGGGCAAGCAGTCCCTGTATATCTGGGCGCAGTACCATCCCTATAAGCTGGCAGACAGCCAGCAATGGGCTGACATTCGCCAGCGCGAAGCCGAGCGGCTGCTGGCAACCCTGGGCGAGTATGCGCCCAACGTGCTTGATGCGGTCGAGGATGTGTTTATCGAAGATCCCGAAGATTTGGAGCGGCGGGTGGGGCTGGTCAGCGGAAACATAATGCATGTGGATATGTCGCTCGATCAGATGTTTTTCTTCCGCCCACTGCCCGAACTGGCGGGCTATCACACCCCTATTGGCGGCCTCTATCTAACTGGAGCCAGCACTCACCCCGGCGGCGGTGTATCGGCCATGCCGGGGCGCAATGCGGCAAATGTGGTGTTGGCGGATTTGGCGAGAGGCAAACGCTGGTTCGTGCAGCCGCTAGTAGCGGGTGGGGTAGCAGCTGGTGCAGCGATTATGTTGCGACGAAGACGAGACTGAGTCGCAAATTAGCGCAAGGCGTGTTGACTGAACGCGCCTTGCAGTTGAATATGGTGACGCTTACTTGGTTGAACTTACCGTGTGTGGTTCGGATGTCAAATTGGCGTTGGCATCACCAAACTGCTATCTATCTCAGCAATGCTGCGCCGTCCGCAGAGCATCATATCGCGCTCAAGTTCATCGCGTAGCACGGTTAGCACGCTGGCTGCCCCGGCATCACCGCCCAGCGCCAGACCATAGATGATCGGCCTGCCCAGCAGCACTGCCCGTGCGCCGAGCGCCAGCGCCTTCAGCACATCGGTGCCGCGCCGCACTCCGCCGTCGAGTAGCACTTCGATACGCCCGCCCACTGCGGATACAACCTCTGGCAGCGCATCGAGCGTTCCCAACGCATTGTCCAATTGCCGCCCGCCATGGTTGCTAACCACGACCGCCGCCGCGCCGTACTGCACCGCCAGCGCCGCATCCTCAGCAGTCATCACCCCTTTTACCACAATTGGCAGATCGCTGCGAGCGTGCAGCCACGGGATAATCTCCCAGGTGACGCTATCACCCCACAGTTTTGTCGGTGGGTCGCCTGCATCCGGGTTTGCAATCGGTATCGTGACCCGATCGGCAAGGCTCAGATTGCCGAGCGTCATCCAATCTGGCAGGGCAAAGCCGCTGCGAATATCGCGTTCGCGCTTACTCAGGGTTGGCAAATCAATGGTCAGGCAAATCGCCTTTGCGCCAGCATGAACGGCACGGTCAATCAGCATCTCGCTAACCCCCGCATCCTCATTGAAATATAGCTGAAACCAGAGGGGCGCTCCCTGCTGGGCAATATCACCGATGGCATAGTTACTCTCGTTACTAACTACCATGATGGTGCCGAGCGCAGCGGCGGCGCGGGCGGTCGCCAGTTCGCCATCAGGATGGGCAAACTGGTGATACGAACTGGGGGCGATGATTACTGGAAAGCTGATCGGCTGGCCGAGGACGGTGGCGCTCAGATCGATCTTGCTAACATCCACCAGATAGCGAGGACGCAGCCGCCAGCGACCAAAGGCGGCGCGGTTCTCATGTAGCGTCACCTCATCCTCTGCGCCGCCCACGATATAACCATAGGCGCTCGATTCAATGTTGGGTCGCGCCAACTCCTCAAGCTCAAGCAGGTTGGTAAACTCTATCAAATGCACCCTCTTTCTAGTTAATTATACGCCTGGGCCAAGTATGTTATACATCTTTCGCCGCACAAAATGCTTGCTACTAATTCCCTTCCGTGTTACAATGACAGTAACAATATTTTACAGGAAACGCACAACACGAAATGCGTGGATTGCCTGCAAAGGGCAGGTAGAAAGAGAGACTAGCAGTATGGATATGCAACAGAACGAAGCCAGCACCCAGCGGCGCGAGGAAGTATACCCCGCGCAGAAGCAGGATGTCGAGCTATACATCCGCACCTACAACACAATGCTACGCAGCAGCGGCGACATAAAGATCAAGGCGCTAATCCAGGCTCACGTCAACAGCGACTCCAGCCTGCACACCAAGGCATCGCTGGTCGAACCCGACCTCAGCGCCTTCACCTACAGCCTGCAGCGATTGCCGCAGGACATCATGAAGATCACCCGCGTGCTGCTCGGTCAGAGCGAGGATGTGTTCAAGGCTGCCGGTCACGACGTGGAGAAGTGGCAGAGCGTCAGCGCGGCGGGACGGCGGCGGCGCTGGTTCTACGACGGACGCAACACCCTGGCAGTCTACATCGCCAGCAGTTCCGATGTGGACGACGTTATCCCCGTACTGGTGGGCCTGCAGATCGAGTGGAACAAGCTACACACTCTGCTCAACCGCGACCCCAACACCCTGGAGATACTCCGTACCGGGCTGGACGAGAACTCACCGCTCTACAATGAGATGGTCAAGGTGCTAACGGTGCGGCTGATGATCAGCATCGAGGACTGGGAGCGGCTGCGGGCGGTTTGGGGCGGTAACTTCTGGAGCAACCTGCTTGCTATTGCCGCCAAGCCCAAGAGCTTCACCGTGCGGATGCTAGGTGGCAGCTACATTGGCTACGGCAAGGCGGCCCACCGCTGGTGGCGACCGATTGCCCAGAAGATGGAAGAGTTGCAGTTGCAGGATCGGCCAGTGTACTTCATCTCAAGCAACACCCACAGCATCAGCAATCTTGTCAGCGGCAGCGCGGCGCGTCTGCGCGGCGAATTGGACAAGTTCATGAGAAACTCGCACGACCCGTTGCTGATCGAGGAGTATGAGAACATTATGGCGGGCGAGAGCCGTAGTAGCCTGGAGAACTTCCTGTACTACATTATGCGCTCATACCTGGGCAGAAATCGCAAGATGATGGGCCAGCGCGAAGGTGAGGAGCGGGAGCGAGGCATCCACTTCGTACCGACCAGCGAAGGCATGGCGGTTGACGCGCAGATCATCGAGCTAAACAAGCTCCGCAGCAACGAGTTCGACCTGCGCCTGGGGCTGGAAGATGGCGCGGCAGTGCGCCGCAGCGATGCGGTTATCGTCAACATTGATTACCCGCTGGGCCTGGCTTCCTACTTCATCATGGTTCAGGTGGCGCAGAGCCTGTCGAACATCAAGGGTATCTACATTCTGGGCAAGGCCGCCACCCTAAATGGCAGCATCGGCGATGTGATGATTAGCGACTCTATCTACGATGAACATTCGCAGAATACCTACTGGCTGGACAACTGCTTCATCGCGGGTGAGGTTGCCCCATATCTAGTTTACGGCTCGGTGCTTGATAACCAGAAGGCGGTAACGGTCAAGGGGACATACTTGCAGAACCGCCACTATCTCGACGAGTTCTACCGCGAGAGCTACACGGTGGTGGAAATGGAAGCGGGTCCCTACATGAATGGGCTGTACGAACACATTTATTCTAGCCGCTACCCCACCAGCGAACACATCAACTTCAAGCGGCTGAACTTCGACCTGGGCGTGCTGCACTACGCCTCAGACACGCCCTACACGCGGGGCAAGAACCTGGGCGCGAGTAGCCTGGCCTACCTGGGCATGGACTCCACCTACGCAACCTCGGTGGCGATCCTGCGCCGCATCTTTGCCCTGGAGGGCGCGTATCAGCAGCCTGCCCGCGAGGTGCAGCAGGGGGAGACTGGCGCAGAGCGAGAGCTGGCGGCTGAGAGTATCGAGGCGTTGACCGCCACTGAGCGGGTAAAGCGAAACGGCCATAACGGGCGGCGCGATGAGCAGCTAGCTACCATCGCTAGCGGCACAATCATGAGCGATGGCTTATCCCCTGCTGGGAGTGCTGAGAAAATGTCTGAAAAGTGGGCTAACCGATGAATATAGGTGCGGCTGTCGTTTGCCCTGGTGATGAATGTAGGGGGCGTGATGAATCACGCCCCGCTAGCTTAGATGCAGGATCTGCCATGATTTGCCCCAACTGCCATGCGGATAATCCGGCTACTGCCCAACACTGCCAGCAATGCGACGCTCCACTGACAGTAGCACGGTTGCGCCAGACGATGGACAACGCTCAGGCTAACATCAAGCGGGGCGAATATGAGATAGCTTATACCCAACTCACTACCGTGGAAGCGGAGCTTACCAATACCGATGTTAGCGCAGATGATACCATGCTCACCGTCCGCTGTCGC
>JBBRMT010000095.1:0-15837 GCA_038230695.1 Chloroflexia bacterium | reverse complement strand
CCAGCTATCCTTCGACCCCAGCTCAGGACTGCAGGTGAGCTACGTTCCGACTAGCCCAGCGCCAACCTTTGTGCCGAGCGCTTATGCGCCGCCCTCGCCCGGCTTCACTATCCAGGAGCGCCCCGCCGACTACAACACCATGGCTCTCGGCTGTGGTGAGGGGGTGAGTGTTTCAGGCGGTCACGGTTGGCTGCAGCGGGGTATCTCCGGCGGTTATGGTGGCGCGAGCCTCATTATCCTACGCGACGGCACCCAGGTGCAGATCAACAGTTATTACGTAGGCGGTGACGAGATGCTGAGGATTGCCAACTCGCTAGCACCCCTGCCTGGCGGTCACCCACCGCTCCCCTCGCCCGTGCCTTTCACCCTCGCCGAGATTCGCGCCCAGTTGCCCATTCCTGTCTTCATCCCTACCGACCTGCCTGCTGGTCTAAGTCCCGAGCCACCGATCGTCGCGCAACAGTCCTTCCCCGGCATGATGAACTTTGGTGGACCAAGGTATGCAGCAGTTTCAATCATCTACCACAGCAGCGATGGCAGCTTCGCGCTAATGGTACGTAACGGTATGGC
Source organism: Chloroflexia bacterium (assembly GCA_038230695.1). GTDB lineage: Bacteria > Chloroflexota > Chloroflexia > QHBQ01 > QHBQ01 > QHBQ01. The sequence goes on along the minus strand of JBBRMT010000095.1, from coordinate 15,267 downwards.
TGACATCGGTTACTCCGACCCCACCCACCCTGACCACCCGCTCCTGCCCAACGGTATAACCGCCGACATTATATCCCTGTCCGCCAGCGAGGGCGGCCCGCTGCTGCAGTGGACGCAGGATGGCAGCCATATTAACATCAGCGGGCCGCAGCAAACCAGGGATAGCCTGCTCAGGATTGCCGCTGGGATGTCGAAAACCGCCGACCTGGGCATTACAGAACTGCCCGCCAGCCGCCCGACCGCAACGCCAGCGCCGCCCACCTTCACCCTGCTGCGCCCCACCTGGCTGCCGCAGGCGAATATGAGCGATACCGAGTGGGCTGACCCCAGTTCGCCGCAGCCGGGGGCAAACATCGTACTAGCCTTCGACGACCCCACCCTCGCCACCCAGCCGCATATCCCCCTCATCCTGCGCGAGATCAAGCGGGGTATATATGCCGAGGGTTCCCCAGATCCTGGAGCAGCGCGGAAGACGATTGGTGGGCAGGAGTTGTTCCTCAGTGGTGAGAGTAGCGCCTGCTTCAGGATAACCTGGACCCAGAACGATGTTGACTTCACCCTCACCAATGCCTACAATATGCAAGCCGTACCTCGCTATAGCTGCGCCGAACTGGAGCAGATGGCCGCATCGGTCAGGTGAAGCCCCGCTCCCCCGGCCACGCAGGCAGGGCAGCATACGATTAGGGAAGCGCCTTCGCCCGCGAATCATGCCCTGCAGCACCCTTGGCGGGCAGGCCAGCATACGATTAAGGGTGTGGCTCTGGCCCGTGCATCACACCCTGCAACCTTCTCGGCGGCCTGGCTAGCATACGAACCTGGGCAGTGGCACTGACCCGTGCATCTTCTCGCTGCAAACCCCCATTGGCGAGCAGGCCAGCACACGATCCCGGGAGCAACACCCGACCAGCGTATCCGAAATATCTCGTCTGTGGACATCTGGTAAGTGCGTCGCCTTGCCCGCTGGGGGAAAAGATGCTAAGATACCCTGGCGAACGCAGAGTTCCGTTTGCGTTCGGTAAGAGCGCAGTTTAAGCATCTAAGAAGGCAGATCATGGAGAAGTGGGAGTATCTAATGGCTACGATTAGCCGCCGGAGTGCGCTTCCGCACCGTTTAGCTGGTCACAGCGGCTAACCTGTATAATAAACTGAGGAGCAAGACTATTGGCAATTCCACCATTCCGCGAGGATGGTAATCTGCCGCCAGGTATCCATCAAGCCAGCGCATCAGAGTTCCGCAAGCGTTATGGTCGTGGCCCGCGTCGTGCCGAACTGATCGCGGGCCTTGATGCGGCGATACTGGCGCTGCGGCGGGCAGGTTGCCGCACTCTCTACGTTAATGGCAGCTTCGTCACCGCCAACCCCAAGCCTGGTGATTATGACGGCTGCTGGGAAGAAGAAGGCGTGGATTACGACCTGCTCGACCCAGTGCTGCTGGACTATCGGGATGCGCGGGCGGCTCAGAAGTTCAAGTATCGTGGTGAGCTATTCCCCGCCCACGCCACCGCCGACAATCGTGGCACGCCCTACGTGCAATTCTTTCAGCTAACCCGTCTGGATCAGCCTAAAGGAATTATTGCACTAGATTTGGAGCAATGGACATGATTAAGAACGACCGCCAACGCGAAATCACGCTGGAACGAATATCTCAGTTTGAGGAGACGCTAGCTTACATTGAGGGTGACTCTGATGCGGTAACCCAGCCGAAGCTGCATAAAGCCCGCCGCGATGCTTACCGTAGCCAACTAGTCAGCTTCCGCCAGGAGTTGGCCGAGTATGACGCGCTCCGCGCCGGTGGGCCAATCAGCTTCCACCTCGAAGACCTGGCCGAGTTGCCGCGCCTGCTAATCAAGGCTCGCATCGCCGCCGGTATCAGTGAGGCCGAGCTTGGTCGCCGCCTGGATTTGACCGAAGCGCAGGTATTCAGGATGGAAGATTTCGAGTACGCTGAAGCCGACCTCGACCAGCTGCGCGAGGTAGCCGCCGCCCTGGGTTTCAGAGTAGTCGCTGACCTGGCGCTTGCCACCGCCTAGCTGCCACATAACCGCGCTGATGGACGTGCGCCAGGGTAGTTGCTTTCCAGGCTAGCCCACGCGGCGTGGCATCGTCCAGGGTCGGGGTCGCCGCGCCGTGCATCTGGTGGAGATAGCTCATCAGCGCCGTGCTGACCGATAGGGTGAGCAGGTCCCGCCCCAGATTGCCACCCTTCATCCGCCGCCAGGTCAGCTGTACCAGCCCATCATCCTGCAGCGCAGCCGCCCCGCCAGTCGAGCAGGGCCAGGGCAACTTCGCCGCCGCCCGGTCGCCAGGGCAACCGCGATGATGGCATAGTCTCTCGCCCCGCCTACCGACGAGCGGTCAATCTCGGTCAGCTTGCGCTTGATGGCGCTGGCCGACAGCGGCCAGGCTTTGGCGGAGGCTTGTACCAGCCTCCGCTCGTCCAACTCTCCACGATGTGCAAGCAGGCAAGCATGCGAACCTGGAAGCGCCCCGCCCGCGCATCACGCCCTGCATTCCTCTCGGCGAGCAGGTCAGCATACTACCCCAGGCGTTGGCACGAAACGATCTGTTGGATCCATCCCGTCTCCCCCGCCCGCGCTACAAACGAAGGCGTCGTCACAGGGCGAACAGGCGATGAGACGCGCAGCATATCCCCTCAGCCCTAAGTCAGTGCCGAACATCGCGGCCATCTGTTCACAGTGCGGATTGTCGCCAGCGCGGAGGGCGGCCAGGTAACGGCCAGTAGTCTGGAGCGAGGCGCTGTGGTGATGTCTAGTCGCACCCCCGATGCGATGCAAGCGGTCGCTGACCAACTCCCGCCCGCCACGCACTATTGCAGCGACGGCTTGGCGATTTATACGGTGGAGTGCATGAACGCCAATCTACGCACCTACCTAGGGCGGCGGAGGCGCAAAAGTCGCTGCTTCAGTCGTAAGCTGACGGCGCTGTGGCGTAAAGTCGCGGCTGTTTGTGTGGCACCATAATCGCCGCCAGCGGGCGATATTGGCAAACCCCAGGCTGAAAGATGCTCTAACTCTTATCTTTTAGCCACTCCTCTGCAGGCTGACGCTGCTACCAGTTGAAGCTAGGCGGACACTGGCGGTTTGCAAGGTCGAAGGCCCGGTAAGAAAGTTCAAACTGCGTCATCGCATCGGCGCTCAGGTTGCGACTTACCAGACACGCATCTATGCTCATTAGCTCACTAGGGCTGGCCGGATGCTGTTGTGCAGGGCTGTTTTGAGGTGCAATGAATATTTTGCCATCGCCGGAGACACGCAAGGCTACTCCCAGCCGTGCTAGCGGCTGCCTGAATCTGTCCGAGGTAACCGCCCGAGCTATCGCATCGGTCAAAGCCTTTTCAGTTGTACTGCCATCGGAGCGACTGGATGCCTCATAGGCAAGCAGCAGAGCTTCTTCCGTTTCGACTTGAACTTGTGTTTCAGCCGCGTAGGCCAGCCAGTGTGACTTAGCTACACTAGCGCGGTGGTCCAGCGAGTCGGTGAGGAAGAAGGATAGCACCACCCCACCACTCGATAGCAGCAGGAGGATAGCAAGTATAAAGACGACAAAGCGGGTGCGGCGCAATTGGCGCTGCTGGGTTGCCTCTTGATTAGCGATACTTCGGCCAAGCAATTCGCTGGCCGGAGCCGACTGCATAGATACGTCCCTGGCCGCCGCCAGTGCGTTCGCCTCTGCCAGCCGGATGCCACTCAGCAGGTAATCATCACTCCGGTTGTTCTCCAGCCAATCAGCCAGCGCTCGCTCGAAGCGCTCACGCTGCTCCAATTGCTGGCGCTGCGCTTTGATCGCTTCTTGCAGCCGCTCCCAGTTTCTAATCAGACTCTCGTGGATGATGTCTATTACTACGTCGCCGCTACTCGCCCCGGCCCCCACACTGAGCAGCCGAGCGGTGAGCAGGTCATCAATTAGCTGCTGGCGATCCGCTGAATCCTTTGCCAGCTCGCGCCGCTCCCTTGGGCGACGCACATCGGCGAAGCTACGGTCAGGCGAGACCTGCGCGAGGTCGAGGATAATCTGCATGATGGTTGCTTTATCCGCCTCACTACGTGGCTGGCACCTAGTCGTACTGTAATCCTCATAGTTGTAGACATCCTCGACCTGTTCGCGGAGCGAGGATGTCAGATCACGATAGGCGGCCAGCTTCAAGCTGCCATCCTTCCACAGCTGCTCGAGGGTAACTTGCAGCAACGGCAGATAGGTGGCATCCGCTGCTGCATCCTGGTTGAGCCGTTCGACTAGTGCTGGCTCGAAGCGTTTGCTGGGGTAGAGTTGCTGCACCGGGCGCTCTATCGCTGCCTTCAGTTCACCTGTTGTCATCGCCCGCAGATCTATCCCCTGCTTGGCAATGTCATACAACGGTTTGTTGATGAATAGAGTGGGTAGGTAGTCTATTCGCATCGTGGCAATCAGATGGGTGCGGAGGGTGGCGAACGGGGCGAGGTTTTCGAGGATGGCAAGAAAGGTATCGCGTTGGGAAGGTTGTGCCTGGGTGAAGGTCTCTTCGAACTGGTCAATCACCAGTAGGTTCAGCTGCTGCAAGGAGTTATGGTCGGCGAGGAACTGGTTGAAGGTAGCCGGGGTGGCAATTGTCCTTTGCAGTCGCTCCATCTTCGCCAGCATAGCTTGTTGCTCCGCGCCACTGGCGCGGTCATAGTCATGAATTGCCTGTTGTGCAGCATCTAGCGCCAGCGCCAGCATCGCCTGATCAGGTAGCACGGGTTGACACAGGATATGGCCGTCGGCCTGGTCCCACACCAGCGCGGCCAGCGGGTTGCTGATGCCGGTAGCGGATTGATGGGCGGCGAGGCGGGACGTGTTGGTAAACCACCACAGCTGATCCGCCGCGCCAGTGTATTCCAGCCAGCCCCGCACTGCCGCTCGCATATTCGCCAGCCTTGTCTCGCCGCCTGTCGTCACGGTAAGGATGGGTAGCACCTCGCCGCAGCCGAGCGCCTGCTGCCATGTGCTTTGCGCCATATAGCGCCGGTACTTGTCCACCTTCTCGCCGAACTTCGGGTTCTCTTCGCTGCCGCAATCCATCTCCAGCACGAAGCTGTAGCTCAGGCTATTGAACGTCACTCGCCCGTAAGCATCCTACCTTGCGCCGTAGCGGTTGCCCCGATCGGGACTGTTCCCACCGCCGCGCCAATTCAGTTCGCTGTCAAGGTCGCGGACATCGAGCAGCAGCCCAGCCATCACATCACCGGCGTATGTATCGTGGGCCAGCCGTGAATAGCGCCGCTCATACATCTCGACCACCGACTCTGGCTCGGCCTTACGTCCCAGCTTCCAGCGTACCCACCAGCGCCCCGCATCGCCCAGCACATTCTGCAATCCCATCGGCGAGCAGGTCAGCATACTACCCCAGGCGTTGGCACGAAACGATCTGTTGGATCCATCGCGCTTATGAGGCAAGCAGCTTCCCATGCAGGTTATCCCACGAGCGTACGGCGACCTAGATACCAAACATATCTCCAATGGCATCAGCGTGCGGGTTCTCGGCACTGGCAAGTGCGGCCAGGTATCTGCCGGTGGTGGCCAGGCTGGCGTGGCCGAGCCTTGCTTGCACGTCGCTGACCTTCGCCCCGGCCTGCTCCATTGCACGAGCGAAGGTGTGCCGCAGGCTGTGAACTTTCGAGACACCGAGCCGGTCGCGGCAGATGTTGGCGATCGCCTGCTTGGTTAGCCGCCCGCCAGGGTAGTTGCTTGCCAGGCTAGCCCACACCGGCGTGTCAGCGTCCAGGGTCGGGGTCGCCGCGCCGTGCATCTGGTGTAGGTAGGTCATCAGCGCCGCGCTGACCGATAGGGTGAGCAGGTCCCGCCCCACCTTGCCGCCCTTCATCCGCCGCCAGGTTAGCTGCACCCGCCCGTTGTCCTGAAGCGTCGCCGCCCTGCCAGTCGAGCAGCGCCAGGGCAACTTCGCCGCCGCCCGTTGGCCAGGGCAACGGCGATGATGGCATAGTCACGCGCCCCAGCGATGGTAGAGCGGTCAATCTCTACCAGCCTGCGCTTGATGGCGCTGGCTGAGAGCGGCGCGGCAGTGGCATACGCCTGCACCGGTCTGCGCTCAATCAACCCAGCAGGCCAGCATACGAGACTTTCAGCGCCTCCGCCCGCGCCTCACGCCCTGCAATCCCCCTCAGCTAGCAGGCCAGCATACTACCCCTGGCATTGACACTGACCCGTGCATCCTCGCCCCAGAGTAGCCACACGGCCAGCAGGTGATAAGCTGCACAGCATACCTAAGTCAGTGCCAAACATCGTGGCCAGTTGCTCACCATGTGGATTATCCCCAGCGCGGAGGGCAAGCTAGGTAGCGGCCAGTAGGCGATGCGCGAGACGTGACAGATTGGTGTTGCTGTCGAGAGGGTTACACCAATTTGCTAAACAATTTCCGTACTCGGACAAAATGATGCGCCCTGCTGGTGGATAAGGGCGCGTAAAGAAAGGTAAGGCAAATGCTCAAACATTTATCGGCTAGCCTTAGCTCGTCCCATACTATAAACAAATGTTTGGAATAAACCTTCTATACCATGAGCAAATGTTTCGCAAATCTTGTACAAACATTATTGCTATTGGCGGCCAATTAGTGTATAATGCATTAACCCAAAAGGTTAATACACCAAGGGCGATTGTAGTTTGAACATCATCTTTAATTCGCAGATGCTAGAAGACCTTTGCGGAGACCAAAAAGCGTATAGCCGCAAGTATGGAAATGAGGCAGCCGAGTTGATGAAACGAAGGCTGACTCTGCTTCGTGGGGCTGGTTCGCTGGATGAAATCCATAATGTGAGAGCTGCTAACTGTGAAGAGCTGACGGGCGACCGTGCTGGGCAACTTTCAGTTAGGCTCCACCAAGGATATCGTTTGATATTTGAAGTGGCAGATGACCCACCATCACCTCAATCAAAGGGCGGGGATCTTGACTGGAAGATTATACGATCCATTAGGATCCTGGAGGTGACGAATCATTATGCTAAATGAATACATCCCAACGAATGTATCTTCTCCAGGCGAGATATTGGAGGAGGAGCTGCAAGTAAGGGAGATGACACAAGCTGATCTGGCTCGTCGGATGGGGCGGCCCTTGAAGACGATCAATGAGATCATTCAAGGTAAAACCGCGATTAAGTCTGACACTGCGCTTCAGTTGGAGCGAGTGCTTGGTATACCTGCAAGCCTGTGGAACAACCTGGAAAGCCAATATCGTGATTCACTGGCACGCAACCAAGAGAGCCAGCAGCTACAGAAAGGTCACACGTGGTTGAAGAACTTTCCCCTCCGTGCAATGATAAAGCGCGGTTGGGTGGCGGAGGCCGAAGATAAAATTGAGCAGATGCGATTGATGCTGCAGTTCTTCAGTGTCGCTTCAGTAGAACTGTGGCACTTGCGCTATGATGAGCCTATAGCAGCATTCCGGAGACCGAATGCTGGCGCGGCGAATCAGGCGGCAGTGGCCGCCTGGCTGCGCCAGGGTGAAATCCAAGCGCAGCAAATCTCTTGTGTACCTTATAACGCTGGGGCATTTCAAAAAGCTCTGTCTCACATACGTGAGCTTACTACTACGCCATTTGAGGAGTCTCGCTCTGAACTCGTTCGGAGCTGTGCTGCTGTTGGCGTAGCAGTGGTATTCGTGAAAGAATTGCCACAGACAGGCGTTTGTGGTGCAACGCGCTGGCTCACCTCTCACAAAGTCCTCATCCAACTCAGCTATCGCTACATGACAGAGGATAACTTGTGGTACACATTTTTTCACGAGGCCGGACACATCCTCCTGCACCGTGGACAGAATCTGTTTTTGGAGGGGGATAAGGGGAATTCAGACAAACAGGTAGAGGCGGAGGCGGATCAATTTGCTGCGAACGTGTTGATCCGCCAAGCCGTATGGTCCTCGTTTGTTCAAGCGCAAGGCTACAGCAGTAAAGCAGGTATTGAGATCTTCGCACGAAAGATGGGAATTGCGCCAGGGATTATTGTAGGCAGGTTGCAGCATGAGGGTCTTCTACAGTACAGGTATTATAATGACCTGAAACGAAAACTCACTTGGCAACCTGAAACTGCAAAGTCAGAGAGTGCTGTAGCATGAGCCGCCAAATACTATAGGGCTATCCCAACTCCGTGACAGGGAAAGCGGTGGGGAGATGCACTGCTGGCATCACCGCCTTGAATTGCTGCCCACAGACCGCCCTCACCTCCGCTATGCCGCTCTCCCTTGCTGGCCAGCAGCCGGTTATATGACACTTTCAGCGCCGCCCGCGCATTACGTCCTCAGGTTCCCCTCGGCGAGCAGGCTAGCATACTATTAGGCAAGCGCCTACGCCTGCTGCCCTCGTATCCCTCTGGCTCTGGTTACTCCTGTCCCTGCCCATATCCCGGCTGCCCTATCCCCCTGATCCCTGCTGCCGTCGCTATCCCAGCTCTTCCCCGCGCCCCCGCTGCCCACACCCCTCGCCCAACATTCCTCTGCACTCTGCAGTGTCTTCCGCTGCCGCACGCCCTCGCGGCTACCCCATCCCGTACTCTAACCTACCTCTAACCGCAGATTAAGGCATATCTAATCTGCGTATGCGATTATATAGGTGTAAGTTCTAAACGCACCTGCAACAACGAACTGCTAACCCATCCAACTCATGCTGCTACAGCAGCGCCACCCGCCCGTCTCACCACGCTTCATCATCCCAGGGGTGGGTTATCCTGAGACTATCCTCCTTCCTTTCCTTTCTTCTGCTGAACAACAGTCCTGGTTATGTCGGAATTGGGGCCGACCTGACCAGGATTGCTGTTTTTTGCCGCTATCCCTTTGCCATACACCCCTCGCCAAGACTTCCCAGGCGCTGCGACACCCCTGCAAACCCTCTCATGCTGTGCCATATCCCTCAAGCAAGCGTACAACCCTTGGATAAGTCGCTATGCTCGTCACCACCAGCATAGAACCAGATACAAAAAAGGATGCCCAGGGCCAGCACACCGCCAAGCGCCAATAGCCACCAGAGCATACTTCTACCCTCTTTCAAGAATACCTGCACCCTCCCCGGCCAGCAAGCCAGCATACGATTAGTGTAACGGCACTAGCCGGCGGCTCTGCACCTTGGGTGGGCCGGCGGGCAGGGATGCGCCGGGCGCAACTTTAGTCTTGCATCTGACTTCCTCCAGTTAATCAGTTTGGTTGCACCATTATATACTACAAACCTTACTAACCAACTTACCAAGCCTGTGCAATTTGCCCGATAAGTCATTGCCGCCCACCAGTGAGCATCTTCGACTACTTCTGCAACCCCTTCCTAGCGCATCTAGCAATTAGCAGCTTGAAAGATCAGCGGCAAGTTACCCGTGGCTCGTACAGTCAACTTTGCAATGGGTGGTATCGGTGGTATAATTAAAGCCTGATTGGCGGTTACGTAGAGGGAGAAAGGTGCGATGAGCAGGACACTTGCTAAAGGAGTTACCAACGAGCAGCCGAAGCTACACACCATCACGCTCAACGTGTACACAGAAGATGGGGATTATGTGGTTGATTGTGTCGAGTTTGGCACAGTCGGCCAGGGTAGCAATCTTGAGGAAGCAATCCAGGATTGGTCAGAGGCAACCCAGATTTACCTTGAGCGCCACCCCAACCTGGAAGCAGCATTCGCACCGCACCCCCATGACAGTTTGATTGATGGCGTACGCGAGATTGAACGCGCTTATTCTCGCCGACTTGGCGAAGAGGTTGAGCCTTCGGACGTTCGCCTGGTTAAGACCCTCACCCTCCCTTTCTATGCCTAAGTCGCCAGTTGTCTCAGGCAAGAAGATGCTTGACATCTTGCTCAAGCACTTTAGTTGCACGCGCCATCCGCAGGTGGGCAGCCACGTGCCGGTTACCAGAAGAGTGACGGAAGGCACGTTTGGCAGCTCTGTGCCAATGCACAAGGAATTGAAGAAGGGTACGATGCACCGTATCTTTCGTGACCTGCACATCTCCCCTGACGATTTTGGCCGCTATGTGTGAATTGGTGAGCTTCTGGCGGTGGAACTCGGCCAGCGCCGCATCGTAGCGGTCGAGGAGCTGTTTGAGCGACTCATTGCTTGAGTTGGCGGCATATCACGCTGGGTGACCCATTGTTACCTACCAGGCAACCCTTCCTCATTCCCACTTGGCAGCAACCTGCTTTCGCGCTGTCACACCCCTTCGCCCTCATATACACACCCTCCTCTTAGCCCGCGTAGCCTCAGTCTGCCTCGCTGGCATCGCTTTGGTTCGCGCCCCTAGCTTTGGGCTTCGCACTCACCTTCGCGCCCTCTTCGCGTATATCCGCAACATCTCCGTGCCCCCATCGCGCCTGCGCTGGCTTTCGCCGCTTGTTGCCGGGCGAGATGCTACTCGCCCCTCCCTACCTGCCCGCCAACCCCCTCCGCCCACCAGTTGCCCATACCCACGCTAGCGGCTCGGCAGCGCGGGCCTCCTCGCAAAGCCTCTTTGATTTCTATCGGAGCGGATTGCTAGTCGCATGGGTAGCCCAGCCATTGCCTCTTCCTGACTGATTGTAGGGAAGAGGCTAGTGCTGGGGCAGCGCAGTCAAGAATAAGGCCACAAGCTCATGGACCAAAACAAGTCGAACCCGACCTGGCAAGAAGATGGTAGAGGTGGTTAGCACTCTGGGGAGCAAACGTCAGTCACCTTATCCAGCACCTCATCCTGTACTTCCGTTTCGCAAACCCTTCGCTGCTCGATACCCAATAGCCTCTTATCCCACTTGCCCGGCTCCGCTTTCCGCGTCGCCCTGCTCCCCTGACCCACCTCTCTGCCTTGTGTAGAAATAAGCGAGGCCGCCTCATTAACTGGTGAGGTGGCCTGAACTAGCGCGGTAAAGTTGGTGGCTTAGGGCGTGGTTATACCTTTATAGACGATCTGGGCCATCTCATCGCGACGAATAGAGTTGTTGGGCCTGAAGCCGCCGTCGGGATAACCGTTAATGACCCCCTTCTGGTGCGCGGTCTCGACGAAGGCGTAGAAGATACTATGAGGTGGCACATCGTTGAAGGTCTGACCGCTGGTGGGGGTGTACAGTGGGTAGTGAGCGGCACCGACCACCAGCTTGGTAAGTTGCGCTCGTGTAATCGCCAGATTAGGTAGGTAGCAGTGATAGGCCACGCCGTGTGCGGTGCAGCTTGCCTGATCGAAGCCACTGAGGATGCCCGCATGGAAGCCGCTTTCGATGTACAGATAAGCGAAGTTGCTAGCTGGCACATCGGTGAAGTCGGGTGTGCCAGGGGTGTAGAACGGCGTGCCGAAGCCGAGTACCACAACCTTGGCGAACTGGCCGCGTGTCGCCGTGCCACTAGGTGTGTAATGCATTGCGTCAGTGCCATTGATTACGTTAGCGCAGGCGAGATAGTGAATCGCGCCGTAGAAAATATTGCCAGCGATATCCACGAACGGGTTGGCGCAGCCAGTTGGGGTCGGGCCGCTAGGGGTGTTTGTTGGCGTAGGGGTGCTAGTTGCTGGGGGGCTACAAACGGAGACATTGGCTTGCTCGACCGAATTTGACTGAGAGCCGTAATTATTGACCCCGCCAACGGCGATGACCGTGTTACCTACAGCTGCGCCACCAGTTTCATATCGCGGCACACCCAGTAGCGGGCCGTAGGTCCAGCTATTGGTGGTCGGATTGTAGACCTGAGTAGCGTCGAGCGGTGTCACCGTTTGCGGCAACGCAGCAGGGCCGTACTGCTGGTGACGCGCCGAGGCCGCCAGCCCCACACTGAAGCTAGAACGACCGCCGAATACATAGAGACGACCATCCACCACTGCGCTACCCGGACCGTAAACGCCTGTCAGCATATTGGTGCGCGTTGCCCATGTGTTACTGGCAATGTCATAATCATAGGTAGCGTTATACAGGCTGGGATAGCTGACCCCACCTGCGATGTAGAGATGGCCGTTAATCAGGCCAAACCCGGGATCCCCCAGCGAGGCAGGAATACCGGCGCGTGCGGTGTTCCAAATATCGGCAACTGGATCGTACTCCCAAGTCTGCGTGTAGGTGTAGTATTGATCTTCGCCGCCTGCCAGATATATCTTGCCATTCCAGTAGCCTGTCGCCATCGCGGCCCGTCCTTGAGGCATCTGTCTACCATAACTCCAGGTGTCGTTGGCAATATCGTAGATGTTGGTATCCCGGGAGACACCTCCGACCTGGAAGCCGCCGAAGAAGTAAATCTTGTTGTTAATCGGGGAGTAGACCTCGGCCATCGCGTCGTTAGGGAAGTAGCTGGCAAGCTGAAGCCATGTTCTAGTCGCCGGGTCATAGCGATCGAGGCCGATGGGGTTGCCGAAACCACCGCTACCAGCGCCCCCTGCTGCATAAGCGTATACGCCATTGCTCGTAACCGCCACACCTTCGGCATGGGCGCTCAACGGGCTGGTATTCGACCATGCGCCGAGGGCATCATCGTGGCAGGGTGGCGCAGGGGTGGCGGTTGCCGTTGCCGCCGGGGTAGAAGTCGGTATCGGTATGGTGGTGTTGTTAATCAGCACCGATATAGTGCCAGATGCAGGGTTAGCGGCAGCAACATCAGGCTTGCCATCACCGTTGAAATCACCGACCGTAATCGTGCTATTACCATCGCCTACCAGAAAACCCACCTCAGACTGGAAGTTGCCGTCGCCGACCCCGCTCAATGCCGATACGCTGCCGTAATCGCCAGTCACAACATCGAGATTGCCGTCAAGATTGAAATCAGCAGCTGCGATGGTGGACGGGTTTGAGTTATCAGGGAAGTAGGCAGCAGGTTGGAAGGTGCCATCGCCATTGCCCAGCAGCACATCGAGGCCATAACCCTGGACTGCAACAATATCGGCATTGCCATCATGATTGAAGTCGGCTGCGGCTACGGCAATAGGACTGTACGCGGTATAGGCGCGCTGTGGTAGTTGGAAGGTGCCATCGCCGTTGCCCAGCAGCACTGAAACCCAGGAGGTGCCAGCACCGGCTGCAACAATATCAAGTTTGCCGTCGTGGTTAAAGTCGGCTACTGCCATCTGCCCCACCTCGTTCTGCGTATCAAAATTGATCGGGGGTTGGAAGGAGCCATCACCATTGCCCAACAGCACCGATGCGCTGAAGATGCCATTACCATAATTTGCCACCGCGAGGTCGGCCTTACCATCGTTGTTGAAGTCGGCAACCAGTACAAACGATGGATCACTGCCTGCTGGGGAGCTGATCGGCGGACCGAAGCCACCTGCGCCATTGCCCAGTAGCACCGCCACAGTGTTCGCGCCGGTGGCAACCACCATATCGGTCTTGCCATCACCATTGAAGTCGCCAGTGGCGATTGCGTTGGCCGAGGGGCCGACGGTAGAGCTAATCGGGGTGGCAAAGTTCCCGTCGCCTGTCCCGAACAAGACATAAATGTTGCCAGCGGCGACGGTGAGATCGGGCTTGCCATCATGGTTGAAGTCGGTGGTGGCGATACTTTGAGGGACACCACCGTTGGGGCTGGGTATTGTATAGCTGATTGCCGGGGCGAAACTGATGTCGCTATCGGCGAGGTTGTGTGGTTGCACTGAGGATGTGGAGCGTGGGGCATGGCTACTTGCCGCAGGTGGTGCGCCCAGTGCGGCAGTGGTCGGGCCAGCTACGCTGATGCTGAGAGCAAGACCGAGGGTGACTATCAACACGGCGCTCATAGTGCGGGGTAGATGTGGAGTCTGATTCATCAACTTTTACAGGCGGCGGAGACCCTTTTGTTTTAACAATGGGGAGGAGCCGCCCGCTCCTTTCAGTTTGCTAAAAGCCTGGTTAAAGGCTTGCCATTTACGCACAAATGTGCCATAATGCGCATAAGAGAAACGGTTTCGCCTTCGGGCATAAGGCACTCTTACCCTGCACATCGTGGCATGGGGTTCGGCAACGACCCGTAGCTAAAGACGCAATCCGTTAGAACTGTGGGTGCTACCATGCGATGTGACCCGCTGACGATCCCACTTCCTCGGTCAGCCAGCGGCCAGATGCAAGCTCTGGTAAGCCATCAGCGCTACGCTGACCGAGGGGGTGAGCAGGTCCCGCCCCACCTTGCCATCCTTCATCCACCGCCAGGTTAGCTGCACCCGCCCATTATCCTGAAGCGCCACATCGCGCCAGTCTAGCAGCGCCAGGGCAACTTCGCCGCCACCCGGTCGCCAGGGCAACGGCGATGATGGCGTAATCCCTCGCCCCACCTACCGACGAGCGGTCAATCTTGGCTAGCTTACGCTTGATGGCGCTGGCCGAGAGCGGCGCGGCGTTCGCATAAGCCTGCACTAGCCTGCGCTCCACCAATTCCCATTGGCGAACAGGCCAGCATACGAACCTGGAAGCGCCTCCGCCCGCGCATCACGCCCGGCAATCCCCTCGGCGGGTAGGCCAGCATACGATTAGGAGGGGCGGGTTGGCCATCTAGGGTAGTGGAATAGCTTGCTTGCCCGTCTATGCTATAATCGTAACTATGGACTACGATTACTCCAGCAAGCCAACCACCTCCAGCACTGCTACTGCGGTACTGATCGAGCCGTACCTTGGCCCGCTCGTCCCGCCTCCACTGTCTGGTTGCCTGATTACTGCCACTGCCTCGACAATATCGGACGTGGGCAAGCCTTTGCCACCGCGCCACTCAGATGCTGGGATTGATCACGTCAGCTTGCTCACCTGCATTTCGCTAGTATGCGCCATGCTAGCATTCATTATACCCTGGCTGGTATCTGATTACCTGGGCAACGCTGTCGACTGGCTGAACCTGGTTTTGGCCCTTGCCGGTATTGCGTTGAGCGTGTGGTGCATCGTCAGGCATCGAGAGGCGCTCAATCCGCAACGGGTCATTATCGTGGGGAGCGCCTCGCTGCTAATCAACCTCGTGCTAATCTTGTTCGTATGCCAGCGAGCAGGCATATTCGGCTTATTCACCAGACTGTAATGCTATATCCCGCAAGCAGGCGGGCCAGCATACTGCCCTGTGAATGGCATTGGTCCTCCCCTTCGCTAGCCTCGCGCCGACATTCGCGCCCAGCTTAGCGCCCGGCTTCGCACCTACCTTCGCACCCATTCCGCGCACCCCGAAGCTCCTGCCAGCGACGGTACCCGCCAGTTGCTAGTGCAACATCGGCAAACATAGTTTGCGTTGGTGGCAGGTTTGTGGTATGATAGAAGTATGACTGCACCTATCTTTGTCCGCGAACTCACTACTGATGAGCAGGCCGCCTTGGGGACGGCGTTGCGCTCGTCTGATGCT
>JBBRMT010000094.1:0-15950 GCA_038230695.1 Chloroflexia bacterium | reverse complement strand
AGCATCGAGGAAGCGGTCAAACAGTGCGTCGCTATCGGCGGGGCCAGGGTGGGCTTCGGGGTGCCACTGCACACTGAAGGCGGGCAGGTAGCGATGGGTGATGCCCTCCACGGTGCCGTCGTTCAGGTTGCTGTGAGTAACCAGCACATCAGCGGGCAGCGAGGCGGGATCCACGCTATAACCATGATTCTGGGTGGTGATTAGCACCCGCTTAGTGTCAAGCTCCAACACCGGCTGATTGATACCACGATGCCCGTGCGTCATCTTGAAGGTGCGTGCGCCTAGAGCGCGGGCCATCACCTGATGGCCGAGACAGATGCCCATGACCGGCAGGCGGGCGGCTAGTAGCGCCTGCACCGTGGCTACCGCATAGTCGAGCGCGGCGGGGTCGCCGGGGCCGTTGGAAAGCAGCACGCCGTCGGGATGCAGGGCAAGTATCTGCGCCGCCGAGGTATGCGCGGGCAGCAGCCAGACCCCTGCGCCAGCGCGGCGCAACCGTTCCACTATGCTGCGCTTCGCGCCCAGGTCGAGGATGGCGATAGTCGGTTGCTCCGGCGTGGCGGGGGCATACCATATCGGGGCGGCCACGCTGCAGGTGGCGGCCAGGTCATTCTCAGGTGCCGTGGTAAGCGCAGTGGCAATCAGGCGGGCGGCGGATGGCAGATCGTCGCGCTGCTCGCCAACCGCAACTGCGGCGGGCATCACCCCATAATCGCGGATACGGCGCACCAGCGCCCGTGTATCCACCCCCGTAACCGTCGGCACGCTCTGCGCGGTAAGGAAGTCGCGCAGATGATCGCCGCCCGCATGATGGCCGGCGGACGGTTGTAGCTGCTGCATAACGGCAGCGCGGGCGCGTACCGGCCCTTCGCTAACTGCATCCGCCGCGCCATAGTTGCCAATCAATGGGTAGGTGAACATCAGGATTTGCGCGGCATAGGAGGGGTCGGTAAGCGCCTCCTGGTAGCCGACCATGCCGGTCTGGAACACCAGTTCGCCGCTAACCACTCCGGCCACCCCTGCGCCGCCGCCATCCACCACCGTGCCATCGGCCAGCGCCAGGCGGCTGTAGAGTTGCGTGGCCGAGTGCGGCCAGGTGGGATTAAGTTGAGGCCAGACCAGGGTGGGGCGTGGCGCAATCAAACTAACAGTCATGGGGATACGCTCCTTTCGTAATTGCCAAATCAGATCAGCTGCCTTTAAGGAGCGTGGAGAGGGCGGCGCAACGCGGCGGGCAAAAAGAAATCCCTACCCCATCCTCTAGTTCGAGGAATGAGATAGGGCCGAAGTCGGTTCGGTTGGGGTGCGGGTAGGCCCGCCAGCATTGCGCGTTCAATAATAACTCTCCCTTGTCGGCCTCACGGGGCCGCGCTTAAAGGTCGGGCATATTATATCACACGGTTGCGCCCGCGTCAAGCGTTTTTCCGCGCATCACGGCAAACCGGCGGGGCTGATCTGGCCTGACTTGAGCAGCCAAACGCTGGTGGCGTTGGCGACCAATGAATGAATACTGCCGCTGCTGCCAATATAGTCGGTGCCTAGTTTGCTACCCACCGAAGTGCCATACGCATAGACACCCGCATCATTGCCCACCTTGCCCGCTAGCAGCAGAGTATGGCTATCTAGATTGGTGAGTGGATAGGGCAGCCAGTTGCCCGTCGCCTGCAAGTTGAGGTTGGGCAGCGCGGGAGTCGCATCTTTAAGCGCGTTGATCGGGCTAACCACCACCTCGCTGTAATTGTCCAACCCGCCGAGACCGGGGCTACGGTAATAGTAGATGGTATGGGTATTGAGGAAGCCAGCGCCATCAATCGAACCGTTGAAGCGGGCAACATGGCCGATATTGCCGCTTAGGTCGCTCACTCCAAGCCAGTCGTAGCGCGGCCCTTCGCTCGATGGCGACATTGCCGAGTAGAATATGCCTCCCGCGATCAAGAGGCGCTGACTGTCGGGGCTGAAGCTGGCAAAGCGCACACTGGTGTGGCCGCCCGCTGGTAGGTTGGACAGGCCATAGAGTAGGCTGCTGCCCAGGTTAAGGATATAGTTTTGTCCGTTCGGCAGGGTGATAAAGGCAGAGCGGCCATCGGGAGCAACCATGATATAGAGCGCCTGGTTGCTATAGGTGATGTCGGCAACCGCGCTGGGCAGCTTGAGCAACTGGCGTGGCTCTTGATCCGTCGGCGCGGTCAGGGTCAGATAGATGGCAACTGCGCTCTGGTTGTAGGTGCTGTAGAGCAACTGCTGGTTGACCACATACACATGAGTGACAGTTTTGCCGACCACTTGCTGGAAGTGAGCGTCGGAGATACCCGATGTGTAGCTACCTATTGCGAGGATGGCATCGGACTGCGCGTTGTTGCCATCCACGAAGTAGAGAGCAGCATCGGTGGGGGCGGGACGGGCGATAAGGGCGGCGTGGAACTCGCGCATATGGCCCACGTTGTCGAACACCCAGCCGCGAAATCCGCCTGGCGCATCGCTGCGATCGCCGAAGCCGCCCTCGCTGATCACCAAACTCCCGCCGAAGAAGGCTGCCTGATAGCTGGCGATCAGGTCGTAGCGGCTGAACAGCACCGTGCCGGTAATCGGCACGGTGAGCTGCCTATCGGTGTGCAGGGTGGTATGGTAGAGGTGGAAGTCGAGACTGAAATTGGCGGTAAGAGTGGCGGAAGTAATCAGGCTAGCGTAGAGCAGTCGGTCGCCGATCGGGTCAATCGCAAAGATGCGGCTGCTGACATCGCTGCCAGGCAGTTGCATTGCGTTGCCACCATCAGCATCGGCCAGCCACAGGCCACCATGACTGCTACCAGTTGCGGGCAGGCGATAGACGATCTGGCCCAGCGCAGTGCGGGTGGCGGCAATTTGGGCGGGCAGACCGCTGTAGGTTGGCTCGATTGTCGCCGCCGCCTTGTATGATTGTAGCGCCAACCAGTCGTCGCCCGTCGCGCTAGCCTTGAGGCCCGCCTGCCAGTTGGTATCGAAGGCAGCTACCTGTTTATTGGCGGCAGCAAGCTGGGCGCTGGCATCGCGGAAGCCGCTGGCGGCGAGGGGTGCAAGGGCAGTGGCGGCGGTGTGCCACTGCTGGTGAGCCATCGCGGCGCGGGCGGCATCGTAGCTGGCGCTCTCAGCGGCTACCCCGCGATTGACCATAAACTGGAAGCCAACCAGCAGCAGCAGCAGAGCCACAACGATGCGAGCTTCCATGCTCCAGCGCAGCGGCGATAGCGCACGTAACGATGGGCGGCTCTTGCTGGCAACGGGTGCCACTTGAGTTGGCGCAAGGGGCGCGAAGCTAGCGCCCTCGTCATTATTCAGGCTGATGGCCGCGCCGCAATCCATACAGAACGGCGCAGCAGTATGGTTGGCATAACCGCAGGCGGGACAGGTCATTGCACGCCTCCTTACCCCTATTATACGCTATTGGGCAAGCGAGGGATGGAATATATTATCCATGCTAAGGAGTGCCGCTGCGTCGCGCCGTCGGCGATTTGATCGGTGTAGGCGACAGGCGGGCGACTGGCAGCGGGGTGGGCAGGGTAGTGGGCGAACCGCCGCTCACCAGTGCAGTGGGGGTGGGGGTGGGGAACTCGTACTGCGGGGTTAGCGGCGGTGGAGGTAGCACGACGGTGGGGGTAAGGGTCACTGTCACTAGCGGGGTGGGGCTGGCCGCCGCCAGGATGGTGATGGGCAGGCGGGCGGGGCTGATGTTGATCGCCTCGATGCCTGCTGGTAGGATTACGGTTGGGGTAATCTCGTAGCTGCCGGGGCCGAGGCCGGTCAGGTCGAGGACGGCATGGGCATCGGTCGGCTGCATCGCCTGCAAGGCGGACAGTGGCCCGGCCAGGGTAAGGTCAAGGCGGTTGGTGGTAAGCACCACATCGAGGCCGGGGCTGGTGTTGGTGATGATCACGATTACAGGCAGGATCTGGGTGGTCTGCACCTGGCGGATGACAACCTGCACATCAACCGAGTTGGTCGCCATATTGTACAGCGAAACCCCGCTGCCAAGAATGAGGCGGGTGTGGGTGTCTACCGTGGCGGTCTGGCCGGTAACGTCCACCGGCTCGGTATCCAGGAAGTTGGTCTGGCTCAACACCTCCGGCTGGCCGAGGATGGTAACGATGTCGGGGTTGACGGTGATCGATTCGATGCGATAGCCATTGGCCGGTTCGCCCTTGACGTTGAACTTGACCGGCACGGTGCGATAGTTGAGCGAAAGCTCAATCGGTACGGTGACGTGAACGGTGGCGGGGTTGAAGGTAACGCCGCTGATAATCACCCCGCTGCCATCGAGCGCGACGGGGTCCAGGCCGCCGCTGGCGGTGGTGTTGCGATGGTCAACATTGACCTCGACCTCGGCTCGACTCACCTGGCTGACCAGGGTGGCGAGGCCGCTGACCGTCACAGTGGTGGTGCTGACGCTGGCTTCGTGCATGGTGTAACCGAAGTCGGGCGTGCCGCTCACGTGGGCAGTAAGCGGCACCTGCTTGCTGGCAAGCAAGTCGAGGCGTACCTGCACGCTGGGCGGGCTGACCTGGACGGTTACGCCCGCCGCCACATCCACTTTGACTGGCACCTGATATGTGCCTTCCTTGTAATCGCTGAGGTCTATATAGGTATGGATAGTGGCCGAGTTGATGTTACGCATCAGCGAACGGTTGGCCCGCACGGTAACGTCAACATTGCTCAGGCTAAGGGTGGGGCGCAGGTTGGCGGATACGTTACGCACATCAATGGTCTGGGCGTTGAAGGGGGCGGAGTCCTGCGGGTTGTTCAGGCTGATAACGTAGGCCCACAGGCCGATGGCAAGCCCAACTGAGGTGAGCGCCCGCAGCAGTATGCCGGGCCAGCGGCTGCCGCGCTCCTCATCATCGTCAAAAAGTAGCGCATCGGCGGGGGAAAGGTTGCCGCCGCGCCAGAGGTGGCGCACGTCGAAGTTCATCGCGGCGGCCCATCCTGGCTAGCCTTGGCGTGCAGCGCCAGTTCCGAGGCATCAATCGCCACCGTCTCGCGGCGAGCCTCATCGAGGGCGCGATGGCGGCTGGCACGGCTCTTCAGCTTGAACAGGCCGCGCAGAATGGCTCGCATCCGATCGGCATCGAGGTTGGTGAGCATCTTGCCGCTGACCGCCACCGAAATCGTGCCGGTTTCCTCGGAGACGACCACGGCAACCGCATCGGAGTGTTCACTGATACCCAGTGCGGCGCGGTGACGGGTACCATGGTTGCCAAAGGTGTTCTCGCTTAGGGGCAGAACCACGCCAGCGGCAACGATACGCCCACCGCGAATGATCGCTGCGCCATCGTGCAATGGGGCATTGGGGAAGAAGATATTGGTAAGGATGGCGCTGCTGACATGGGCATCGAGCAGCGTGCCACGACCGGCATATTCCTGCAAGCCGGTGCGCCGCTCCAGCACCACCAGCGCCCCGATATGGCGACGGCTCAGTTCGCTGGCGGCGACTATCAGTTCGTCAATCGCGGCGGCCATGGTGGGCGAGTGCGACAGTTCGCGGCTGCGGCTGAACAGGTCGCTACGGCGGCCCAGGCTCTCCAGGGCGCGGCGCAACTCCGGCTGGAAGATAACCGGAATGGCGATGATCAGGGCGGGGATGGAGTTCTGGATCACCCAACTGAGGGCGGCTAGCTGGAAGGCGTAGCCGAGCAGGGCGGCAAGTAGTAGCAGCACAACCACGCCGCGCACAAGCTGGATGGCGCGGGTACTCTGAATGATGGTCAGGAGCCAGAAGATAAGCAGCGCGACCAGCGTAATATCAAGGAGGGTGAGGAGCGGGTTGGTAGCGAATTGTGAGACGATCCAGGAGAACTGCCCATCCACTGAGTTCACCCCCCCGTTTGCCCATAATCTGACCTTGCCAAAGGCAGAGCGGCCATGCCGCTATCGTCCGGCACGCTGCCACCATCCAGAGGCACACCAGCGGCAACCAGCGGGGCGACGATATTGCTATCTTGCGTCGCAGCGTTATCCGCCTCGCTGGGTGACGCAGCGTCCAAAACGGGAGCGGGCGCGGAGCCGTTGCTGCTGAAACTGGCGATGTTACCATCATTGATGGGCATCGCTGGCGCAGGTTCGCTAGCGGTGTCGTTCGCCTTGTTATCGGGCAGCGGGGCGGTGCCAACCCTGGGCTGGCTCTGATCGGCAAGGATGGTGGGCGCGGAATTGTCGCTCACGGTTGCTTCAGCCTCTAGCAAGGTGGGGGCAGCAGTGTCAGCCGGGGTAGCAGGAGGCTGAGTGGCGTTCGCCGCCTTCTTGGCTTCGGCGCGGCGCTGCATATCAGCCTGCATAATCTGCACCTTGGGGTCGGCAGGGTTGAGGCGGGCGAGGCGGTTGTACAGCTTGGCCGCCTGGCCGAACTCGCCCTGCACCGCCAGCAACTTGCCCAGCGCGTAGTACGCTTCGGTGTCTTCCGGCGCGAGGGCGATCACCTGGTGCAGCGCTGCCTCTGCCTCCTTCAATTCGCCCCCTTGCATACAAATCCTGGCGATCATCTTCTGTTCCTTGATCGCGGCGCTCATCTGCCCCACCTGGATGTACAGGTTGGTTAGCTGCTGGCGGGCCTCGACATCGCTGGGGGCTACGCGGTTGATACGGTCATAGACGGCGAACGCCTGCTGGTGACGGCCCATCATCCAGTAGATCTCCGCGCCTTGCTGCAATGAGCGCACCGCATCCTTGAGCATCCCATTCTTCTGCTGCAGATCGGCAAGAGTGTCAAGCTCGGCTAGCCCCTGGTCAATCAACCCCCGCTTGAGGTATATGTCGCTGAGGCGGGTGCGGATGCCGATATTGCTGGGAGCAAGGATGGTCATTTGTAGCAGCGTCTCGATCATCTTATCAGTCTGGAAGCTCTCCTTGTAATGTACGGCCAGTTCGTCGAGCGCGGCCAACGCCTGCGGCAACTGCCCCTGGCGGAAGAAGAGATCGGCGAGGCGGGTATAAACATCGCGGTCATAGGGCAGCATCCGCTTCAGTTCCTGCAAGTAGGCAACCGCAGTGGCGGCATCGTCACTCATCGAATAGGCTTCGGCCAGCGCGTGGTAGATGGCGGTGCGGGCGGGCGGGCGGGCGAAGGCATATTGCGGGCGGGGCGAGGTCAGGTCGGCTTCGCCTTCCAGCACGCTGCGGGTGTCCTCCAATGCGCCAATCGCCTGTTTGCCGTTGCCAACCGCGAGGTACAACTCGCCCAGCGCGTTACGCATTAGCACTGATATGAGATTGCCGCCATGCGGGGGCAGCAGCTTGATACCCGCCTGCAATCGCTCGATGGCATTGGCATCGTGCCCGCTGGCCCGCTCGACCAGGGCAAGGGTGTAGTAGAAATCGGGCAGCGCGGTAGCCTCGGCCTGGGCCTGATAGGTGGCAATGGCGCTGGCGGCAAAGTTGGTATCCTCCTGGGCGTGACGCAGCACTTCGCCGAGGCTATCCCAGCGGGCATCCTCATTCAGTACGGTCAGGATAGTGTTGAGCAGCAGCATCGCGGGGGCGCTGTTACCGTCAATCTCCAGGGCGCGGCGCAGTTCGACCAGGGCTTCGGGGTAGCGTTCACGCTCGGCTAGGAAGTCGGTGTAGGCGAGGCGCACCTTGATATTGGCAGGCGCGAGCTGGCGGGCGCGGCGATATTCGTCGGCGGCGCGTTCGTCCTGTCGCTGGGTCTGGTAGAGGGTGGCTAGCTCAAGTTCCTGCAGGGCGGCCTCATCCGTCCGCTTTAGTTCGGTAAGCAGCATCACATAGCGGGAGCGGGTGGTGACATTGCTGGCATCGAGTTCCAGGATACGCTCGAAGATTTCGGCGGCGGCGGCAGGCTCGTTGCGGGCCAGGTATAGGTCAAGGGTAGTCTGATATTTGATCAGCGCGTCCTCGCTCCGCCCCTGCTGCTGGTAAATCTGGCCGAGCAATAGATGCACAGGCAGGTATTCGGGAGCGACGCGGATAACCTCGAAGGCGTTGTCTACTGCCGCGTAGTAGTGCTGGCCCTGCATATAGTTACGCATCTCGCGCAGCAACTGGTTGACGGCAATGCTGAGGTTCTGACCGTCGCGCTGGTTACGCAGGGCGCGCATCTGCCGCGCCGCCGCTGGTGGCTGGGTGGGCAATGCGGTAGTGACCTGCTGCTCCGTAAGCCGTTCGGTGATCAGTGGCGCGGCAGGGTCGGCGGGGTGGCGCATCGGTTCGCTCTGGCCGGTACGCCGCAGGCTGCCAGGCGGGTTGGACTGTGGCGGTTGGCCCGCGCCCGGCTTGAGGTAATCGGTAATCGGGCGTAGGGTGGTGGACGATAGCCTGCCGCTGACTACCTGGGGCGATTGGGGCCGCTCCTCCTCTGCCGCTATCACGGCTTCATCGCCGCCAATGCGCCGCAGCTTGGCCCTCATGCTTTCCTCGGTTAGCGATTTGGCTTTGCGCTGGATCTCCTCGGTCTGTTCGCGGTTCCAGCGGCGACCTTGTAGGAATCCTGCCAGGCTGCTGTAGAGGGTGGCGGCGCGGCTGGTATTGTCCATTGCAACATAGGTCTGCGCCGCGCTCTCGTAAAGCTGGATCAGGTCGTCAATTTCGCCCTTGCCGATGGTTTGCAGGTTGATCAGGCGCAAGGCGGAGTCGTAGCTTTGCGCCGCCTGGTTCAGATTGCCGCTGGCGCGATAGCTCTCGCCCATGCTGTAGAAGGCGGACATCGCATAATCCTCATCCTGGGATAGCGATTGGAAGTATTGGATGGCGGCCTGGTGTTGGCCGGTCTGCTGGTTGAGCAGGCCGAGGTTGAAAAGCACATCGGGTCGGCGTATGCCCGCGCTTACCAACGCCTCGTACATTCGGGTGGCGGCGGCGTACTGCTTGCGCTCCTGGTAGCCGATCGCCATGTTCAGCATCTCATTGACTTCGTTCTGGCTAAGGCTGCCTTGCTTTTTGGGCGCAGGGGTGGGTGCGGCGCTGGCTCCCTGGATACGGCGCAGTTTATAGAGCAGGTCGCGGGCTGGTTCGCTTTGCTCCAGGCTGAAGGCGTACTCGGCCTGAGCCAGCGCCTCGCCGATGTTGTTGCGCTCGGCGGCCAGGTTGGCAAGCATCATATGGGCCTGGGTGGCGGTGGCCTTGTCGCCCAGGTGTTCGCTCAGTTCGCCGATGTGGGTATAGGCGCGTTCGTTCTTGGGCAGGATGCGGGTTAGCTCTTGCAGCGCCTTGACCGCCTCGCTGGGTTGGTTCTGCTGCTCGAATAGGTCGCTGAGGCCAAAATAGGTACGCTCGGCGGCGGGGCCATCGTCGGTGGCTACGTAGATGTCGGCCAGGCGGCTCTGGATGAAGGTGTCCTTGGGCTTATCTTTCGCCAGTTCCAGATATTCGCGTAGCGCATCGGGCCACTGCTTTAGGCGCAGATAGGCCAGGGCCAGGCTGCCGCGTGCGTCACGGTCGGAAGGGAACTCACCGACCGCCCGCTGATATTCCTTCAGGGCGCGATCCCACTGATTCTGCCATGCGTAATCATGACCCCGCTTGAGGGCGGTATCGTATAGCGCTTTGTTGCCTGCCATCTTTGCCTCGCTCCGCGATGTAGCCCTGCACCCTGAGCGAACCGTGGTTCGCCCTTACGTTCCTGCTTCCAGCAGGCAGGGCCGAATGACGGTTCGCCCCGCTGCGTGCTTCGCTCTATTATCTTACCAAACCCACAATATGTCAACTGCCCATTTGTACTAAATATGACGGCGCGAAGCGGGAGTGCGGATGGCGGTGTAGACAATCTGAGCCATCTCGTCGCGGCGCACCGCAACGTTGGGGCGGAAGCGGCGGTCAGGGTAGCCGTTGACCACGCCATGCTGATACGCGGTTTCGATATAGGCGAAGAAGGTGTTTTGCGGCGGCACATCGCTGAAGGTTTGCCCGCCGCTGGGGGTGGTTAGCGGGTAGCCCGCGGCGTTGACGACCAATCTGGCAAGCTGCCCCCGCGTAATCGCCAGGTTGGGCAGGTAGCAAGGGTAAGCCACGCCAGCAGCGGCGCAACTGGAGGGGTCGAACCCGCTGAGGATACCCGCCGCGTAACCGCTCTCGATGTAGGCGTAGGCATAGTAGCTGGGTGGCACATCGCTGAAGGTCGGGCCAGCGGGCGGGGTGCTGATCGCTAGACCGAAGCCCACCACCACCATCTTAGCGAACTGGCTACGGCTGGCCGGGGCGGTGGGCAAGTAATGCGTAGGGTCAGCCCCGCTCACTACCCCACCGCAGTACAGGCTATCAATCGCGGGACGGAAGGGATTGCCCGCCAGATCCACAAATGGATCGGCGCAGGGAGTCAACGTACTGGTAGGAGTTTGCGTCAGTAGGCTGGTTGGCGTATTGGTGGGGATTTGCGTCAGGCTGGTTGGCGTATTCGTCGGGGCAGGGGTCAGCGTGCTGGTTGCTGATTGCGTTGGGGCAGGGGTTGGCGTGCTGGTTGAGGTATGCGTTGGGGCAGGGGTCGGTGTGCTGGTTGAGGTATGCGTTGGGGCAGGGGTCGGCGTGCTGGTTGCTGTATCCGTCGGATGTGTGGGTGTGGCGCTGGGCGGTAGTGGTGTGTCCAATGGCGTGCGAGTAGGGGTGGCGGTGGGCGGCGTACCGCTCACGGTGGGGGTTGGCGTGGTAGCCGCCAGCGCATAGGCGGTCAGTTGGGCGCTCTCGTCGGCGATATAAAGTACCCCATTCGCCACCATCGGGCTTTGCCAGTGGATGTTGCCGATGCTGTTATCGCTCCATAGCAGGCCGCCGCTGGTAGGGTCGAGCGCCTGAATCTCGCCATTGTGGGCATAATATAGCACTCCATTGGCGATGATCGGCGAGGTGCCGCCGCTGTAGTTGACCCAGCGAGGCACCAGAATGGGCGTAGCGCCATTAAGCCTAATACGGGTGCCGGAGATGCCGAGGTCGTTGGCGTAGAAGAGCCAACCACTACCATCTGCAGGGTTGGTCCATATGGCGGGACTGGGTAGCACGCCATATGACTGTGGTATATCAATACGCTCCAGTTCGCCGCCGGTATACCCCGGCCCACCCTGCCCGCTCATATCATCAAGGTCAATCAGGTAGATCTTGCCTTCCTTGCCCGTCTGCACCCCAATATGCGCGTAGCTGCTACCCGCAGGCGAAGGCACGATGGCAAGGTTGCTGCTACCGACATCGAGATCCTGCCCTTGTAGTTGCTGGTAGTTGCTGGGGGTGTAGCTATCCAGAGGCACACCATTGACGCTGCTGCCATCGGGGTTGAGCGCGAGGATGCTGTCGCCCCAATCGTAGCCGCCCGTATTGCCGCTATAGTCGCCGTTGCCGGTGGTGATATAGATGCGGTCGGTGTCGGGGTCGTAGACTACCCCCGGTCGCGCCCAGATGCCGGAGCGAGTTTGGCCGCAATCATTAAAACCGATGGTGCCACTTTCCACAAAGTGAACGGTCAGGTCGCTGCATAGCGAGTTGAAGACACTCTGGCTGCCGGTGCTGAGGTTGATGGTGGTGATGTGGCCCTGGTAGTCGCCCGCATCGCCTGGTTCGGGTAGTGGGTAGCCAGCAGTGGTGGCGTAGAGATAGACGGTGCCGCTGACGTTGGTGGCGATGGCAAGGGACGAGGATTCCTTCTCTACATCGGGCTTGAGCGTAACCGTCTCCGGCCAACCGGAGCCAATCAACTCAGTGCCGCTGGCGCTGGCATATTTGTGGACGTAGCCATCCAGACCATAGCTGTAAACATACGCGCCGCTGGGGTCGAGCGCGGGGGAGGAGGTGGTGAATTGCGGGCCGCTAACGGGCTGCTGCGCCCACACCTGTGCGCCGCTGCGGGCATCCAGCGCGAGGGTGCTACCATCCTCGGTGGTGACATAGAGCAGGTCGCTGCTCCCTGCTGCGCTGCGATCGAGGTAAACAGGTGCGCCAGCCACCTTGGCAGGCAGGTGAACACGGAATACAGGGCGTAGGTTGGCGACATTGTTGATGGTGATGAGCGTCTCAGCGCTATCGTTGCCACTGTGCTGGTTATCGAAGTTGAACTGGGGCCAGTCATATGCTTGCGTGGCGTTGGCGGTAAGCAACAAAATGGCAATGGTGAGGATGGCAACAGACAACCAGGCCCGTTTGGTCGGCATCGAGGTATCTTCTCCTTATATGGCTTCGTTAGGTGGATTGGTCTTTGATGCAGGGTGAACCGCGACATATCTATAATAAAGCTGCTGTGTAAAGGGATTGTAACAGGTGGGTTAAACCTTTGTAAAGTGAGGTCGAAAGAATTGTAGCAGAACCTAAAACTTGCATAGCTAGCACAAATGTGCTATAATTAGCCTCTGATCACCCCCAATGGGCAGTGGCTGCAACCCACTCCAAGACAAAACAGCTAGCAGCCCACATTCTACATTCTACATTCAAAGGTAAGGAGGCAAAACCGTGTGCGGAAGATATACCCTCAAGGTTGATACTCGCCAGGTAGCGGCGCGGTTCCGCGTGCCAGCCGCCAATATCAGCGCGACGAGCGACCCGCGCTACAACGTCGCGCCCAGTCAGTTGAACCCGGTGATCATCGCCAATGGCGACAACCACCTGGAATTGATGCAGTGGGGGTTGATCCCCGCCTGGTCGAAGGAGCCGAAGACCGCCTACTCCACCATCAATGCGCGGGTGGAGACGGTAGCAACCGCGCCAACTTATCGCAAGCCGCTGCGCCATCAGCGTTGCCTCGTCCCCGCCACCGGCTTCTACGAATGGCAGGTGATCGGCGGCAAGTCGGGTAAGGGAGCGCGGCAGCCGTACTACTTCACCCTTGCTGATGATGTACGTGGAGATGGCGCGGAGGGAATCTTCGCTTTCGCCGGGCTTTACGATGTCTGGCATGGGCCGGATGGCCGCGTACTGCGTACCTACACCATCATCACCACTGGTGGCAACGATCTGGTGCTACCGGTGCATGAGCGGATGCCGGTAATCCTAACCCGCGAGGCGGAGCAACGCTGGCTCGACCCCAGCATCACCGAGCCGGACGAACTGATGACCATGCTACAACCCTACCCGGCCAGCCTGATGCACGCCTATCCGGTAGCGTCAATGGTTAACAGCCCTGCCAACGATGGGCAGGAGTGCATCGCGCCACTGGCGTAGGCGTGCGGGTCAGAAGATGTCGCCGCGAGTCATGACCAGGTTGAGGAACTCGTTGCGGGTGATGGCGCTGTCGCGGAAGACACCGCGCATAGCCGAGGTGATCATTTTGCTGCCGGGCTTCTTGATGCCGCGCATCGTCATGCACAGGTGTTCGGCCTCGACCACCACGCCCGCGCCAACCGGGGTGATGCCCTCCATAAGCGCATCGGCCACCAGAGAGGTAATGCGCTCCTGCAACTGGGGGCGGCGGGCGATAACCTCGACGGCGCGGGCCAGCTTGCTGACCCCTACCACCCGCCCATTGGGGATGTAGCCAACGTGAACCCGCCCATGAAAGGGCAGGAAGTGGTGTTCACAGGTGCTATAGAAGGGGATGTCTTTGAGGACGACCATCTCGCGGTGGGCCTCCTCGAAGCCGGTTTGCAGCAGTTGGATGGGATCCTGATACAGCCCACTGAATACTTCCGTGTACATATCGGCAATGCGGCGGGGGGTATCGCGCAAGCCCTCGCGCTCAGGGTCTTCGCCAATTGCCTTGATTATCTCCAGCACTGCGGCTTTGATACGATCCTTGTCCATCGGCCCTTTGTAAAGGTCGTTGCCGTTTTCGTCAAGCTCTTGCATCTTCGATTAGCCTCAATTCAGGGGACGAACCATGGTTCGTCCCTACTATATAGGGTTTGGATGTGTTGCGCAGGTGGTTGCGATTGCGATTGTGCATACGGCTCCGCGCTTTGCGCCGTTGGTTGCAACTAAGCATACGGCATTTTATGGGCCAGGGATTTGCCTGCTGAACATTCAAATTAACCAAGCCCCCAGCGGTGGTTTGGAAGAGAAACCTGCCCTACACCAACGCTGAAGTAAGCAACGCATGACTTGTATGCTTAACTTCAGCGCAGTGAAGGTGAGATATTCTCCCCAACCCCTGCTGGGGGCTTGGTTGTTCTTGCTCTAAGTTCGGCTATGCCTTTGTCAACGTGGCTTAGTAATACCGAATCCAGTAAGTTTGCAGTAAATCAATGGGCGCTTCACCAGGGCGGGCCACCACCCGCCCCTACGATTTCTACATCACCTGTCGAAAATGGTATTACTACTGGCTACCTTCAGGTTTTAGCGCAGCTACGACAATTACTGTGCCGTACATTCCCGTGCCGGGGCCGCCGTGATAGAAGCAGTGGTAGCCAACTGTACCCACTGTGCTGAAGAGATGAATGTAGCTGGCTCCGTGGGCGATGTTGCCAGAGCTAAAGGAGTTGTCGTCAGCGTTAACGGTGTGTACTGCGCTGTCTTGATTCGTCCACATGATGGTTGTACCCACTGTCACCGTAATGATCTGCGGGCTGTAGGTGAAGTTAATCATCGCAACTGGCGCGGGCGCGGGCGTGTTGGTCGGGGTTATCGCGGGCGTGCTGGTTGTGGTTGCGGTCGCCATTGGCGTATTGGTTGGCGGTGCGGGCGTGGCAGTCGGCGGCGCGGGCGTGGCGGTTGCTACGCCCGGCGTGTTAGTTGCTAGCACAGGTGTGCCGGTGGCAGGCACTGGTGTGGCGGTCATAAAACCGGGGCAGTGCAGGATGCCCTCGTAGACGATCTGGGCCATCTGGTCGCGGCGAATGTTGGCATTGGGCAGGAACAGGTGGCCGGGATAGCCGTTGATGATGCCCGCATGGTAGGCGGTCTCGATGCTGACATAGAAGGTGTTTGACGGCGGCACATCTATGAAGTCCTGGCCGCTGGTTGGAGTGTAGAGCGGGCAAGCGGCGGCGTTGACTACCAGCTTGGTAACCTG
Organism: Chloroflexia bacterium; assembly: GCA_038230695.1. Taxonomy (GTDB): domain Bacteria; phylum Chloroflexota; class Chloroflexia; order QHBQ01; family QHBQ01; genus QHBQ01. The sequence continues at coordinate 1,051 of JBBRMT010000094.1, read as the reverse complement.
GCCGCGAGTAATCGGCAGGTTGGGCAGATAACAGGGGTTGCCCAAGCCATGCGCGGTGCAGGCAGGCGCATCGAAGCCGTTGATAATCCCGTAATGGTAGCCGGTTTCGATGTATACGAAGGCGAAGTAGCTGGGAGGCACATCAGTAAAGGTTTGCGGGCCGCTGGGTGTGTAGATTGGCACGGCAAAGCCGAGGACAACCACCTTGGCGAACTGCCCTCTAGTCGAGGTGCCAGCCGGGCCATAGTGGGTGGCATCAAGGCCGTTGATCACGCCACGGCAGTTCAGGTAATGAATGGCTGTGTAGAAGATGTTGCCAGTGATGTCCACGAAGGGGTTGGGGCAATCGGTGGGGGTTACGGACGGCATCGGCGTGTTGGTAGCGGTCATCGTGCTGGTTGCCAGCGGGGTGCTGGTTGTCAGCGGCGTGTTGGTCGCTAGCGGCGTATTGGTCACGCTTATGGGCGTGCTGGTATGCGGTATTGGGCTTGCGGTGATGGTGTCAGTGTCGGTAAGGCAAGGCACGGAGACAGGTATAGATACATCGTCCACATACATGGAAGTAACGTCGCCAAAGCCATCCTGGTGAACCAGGAAGACGAGGCGAACCGTCTGGTTCGCGTAGGGGGTCATGTCGAAGGTCTTGTTGGTCCAGGTCTGGGTGTTCTCGTCAACGTGCATGATGGTGGCAAGGATGTTGCCGCTGGTATCCTCGACATAGGCATCCTGCCAGTCGAAGGTGATGGTATCGGCGCTGGCCGGGTAGTACCAGTAGGAGAGCATTCCCCCGCTACCCGGCACGCTGACGGTCTGATAGATACTGCTATTGCCGGTCGGTTCTGGCGGAGCCAGCGAACCGAGCAACGCGGAGTACAGGCCGGTGTGGGCCTGGGTCATCACTACGGTTGGCGCGTTGTTGGTATCGCTGATCACCCACGGGGCGAAGCTGCCGGTCTCGAACCCACCGTTGGTAATCGCGTCATTGTAGCCGCAAGGTGTCGCGGTAGGCGAGCCAGGCGTATTGGTTACAGTTGGCGTATCGGTCACAGTT
>JBBRMT010000093.1:0-16226 GCA_038230695.1 Chloroflexia bacterium | reverse complement strand
GTCACCTTGTCGAGCGGCACGCCCATCACCTCGGCGGCGGTCGCTTTGTGGATGTCCAACCCCTCACGGAAGGCATCGAGCATCGAGGGTTCGCCGCTCATCACCGCCAGCAGGCGTAGCTCAATCTGCGAGTAGTCGTAGCTCATCAGGGTGCTGGGCTGCTCCACCAGGGGATGGGCGGAGGAGTTGTCGGCGATGAACGCCTTGCGTACCAGCCTGCCCACCTCGGTACGCACCGGGATGTTCTGCAAGTTGGGGTTGCTGGACGACAGCCGCCCGGTACTGGCAATCGTCTGACTGTAGCTGGTATGCACCCGCCCGTCGCGGGGGCTGACCTGCTCGGCCAGGTCGTCCACATAGGTGTTTTTCAGCTTCTTCATGCTGCGGTATTCCTGCACCAGATCTATGAAGACTGGGTCAATATCGTGCAGTTGCTCCAGTGTCTCCTTATCGGTGGAGTAGCCGCTCTGGGTGCGCCCCCGCCCGTGCAAGCCGCGCTCCTCGTACAGCACCTTGCCCAGTTGCTGGGTCGAGCCGACATTGAACTCATGACCGGCCAGCGCATATATCTGCTCCTCCGCCGCCTTGATGCGATTGTCGAGCTGCAGCGATAGATCGTGCAGCGCGGTTACATCCACGGCAATGCCATTCTGCTCCATCTCCACCAGCACTGGCACGAGGGGCATCTCCACCTTGTCGAACAAATCCAGCAGTTGCATCTGCTCCATCTGCGGGGTGAGCATCTCGCGTAGGCGCAGAGTCATGTCGGCATCGGCGGCGGCATAGGGGGCGGCGCGGTTCATATCTACCAGGTCGAAGGTAATCTGGCTCTTGCCGCTGCCGATCAGTTGCTGAATGTGTGTCATCTCGTTGTGCAATCGCATGAAGGCCAGATCCTTCAGTTCGGTGGACGACTCGCCAACTACATAGGCAGCGATTTTGGTGTCGTAGGCGAGGTTCTCCACGCTGAAGCCCGCGCCGTTAAGCACCTCCATGTCGAACTTGGCGTTGTGCGCCGCCTTCGGTATGTTGGGGTCGGCAAACAGCGGCCCCAGTGTATCCCGCACCTCATCCACCGATAGCTGCCCTGGCACTAGCTCGAACAGTTCACCCAAAGACCCCTCCCCCAAAGTGGGAGCCTGGGTGGGGGAGTTTGCCGCATCCCCGTCCACCGCTGCATCAGGCTTGACCCGCTTGTGGCGCACCGGGATATAGTAAGCCTTGCCTGGCGTGGCCGCTACCGACATCCCAACCAGGTTGGCGTTGATAGCATCCCGGCTGTCGGTTTCGGTGTCGAAGGCGAAGCCGGTGGGCGAGGCGCGTAGCTCGGCAGCTAGCTGCTTTAGCGCATCGCTGGTGGTCACCATCGCGTAATCCTGGCTGGTCTCCGGCACCAGTTCAGCCTCGATGGTGGCTTCCTGCACTGCCTGGCTGGCCGCTTGTAGCAGGTGTAGCACCCCACCGCCGCTGGCAAAGATTGGCGTGCCTGGCGACTTGGCGGTGGCAACCGGCGAGGCTTCACCCTCGATCTCGATGCCGTCAAAGATAGTGCTGAGTGCTGAGTGCTGAGTGATGAGTGCTGAAGGTGAGCTACCGTTGCTGCTTGCTGCCCCACTCGGCCCACGGGCCTCGTCTGCAGAACCTGGCCGTGGCAACTTGCTGACCAACGAGCGGAACTCCAGTTCGCGGAACAGTTCAATTACCGCCTCGCGGTCATAGTCGCGGGTGCGGCAGTCCTCCAGGTTGAGCGTAACAGGCACATTGCAGACGATGGTGGTGAGGTACTTGTTGCGTTTGGCCTGCTCGGTGTGATCGCGCAGGATCTGTTGGATGCGGGCGGGTTGTACCTCGTCCAGATGGTCATAAATCTGCTCCACAGTGCCGAACTGTTGCAGCAGCTTGGTGGCAGTCTTCTCGCCAATGCCGGGGATCTTGGGGATGTTGTCGGAGGTATCGCCAGTCAACGCCTTATAATCGGCGACCAGCGGTGGGGCGAAACCGTAACGCTCCTCGGTGGCTTCCATATCATAGACCCGCGCATCACTGAAGCGAATGCGCCCCGGCGTAATCAGATGGACGGTGGGCTGCACCAGTTGCAGCAGATCGGTGTCGCCAGTCACAACCAGCGTCAACACACCCTTATCCACCGCCTGGTTTGCCAGGGTGCCGATCACATCGTCGGCTTCATATCCCTCTAGCCGATAAATGGGGATGTTCAGGGCGTTAACGATATCCTCGACGCGACTGATCTGCACGCGGAGGTCGTCGGCCATCGCCGGGCGGGTACCCTTGTAGTCAGCGTACACATCGTCGCGGAAGGTGCGACCCACGTCGAAGGCCATCGCCACGTACTCAGGTTGCTCTTTGCGTAGCACATCAAGAAGCATCGCGGTGAAGCCGAACACTGCGTTCACGCTTTCGCCGCGCGAGGTCATCAAAGTGGGTGGCACTGCGTGATAGGCGCGATAGATAAGCCCGTAAGCGTCTACCAGCACCAGCTTGGGCATCATGGTTGATGCAGTGGTTGGGGTCAAGGCTAATCTCCATTCACTCAATCCGTCAGTAGGGCGAACACAACCCGCCCTCACCTATGCTTATAATCCGGTTACGTTATTATATATATAGGGGCTGGCAGCGTCAAGGCGGCAAAACCAAATCCGCCCTTGCCATTTGCCTTGAAGTGTGGTATATTATGGGGGTAAAGACACCATCGGGGTGTGGCTCAGCCCGGTAGAGCGCTGCGTTCGGGACGCAGAGGTCGCGCGTTCAAATCGCGCCATCCCGACCCATCATCGGCGACCTGTGTTCTGGGTCGCCTTTTCTATTGCCCGTCCCCACCCAACCCCCCCGTTATAGGGGAGGAGCGATCGTAAGGAAGCCGCATGATTCGCACGGTTGTAATCTTTGTTTCGATGATTCTGATGGCGGTGCAGAGCTATGTTGCCCCCTATCCATCCAATTTCTCACCGCTGCCCACCGCTACTACGGTCACTGCCTCGCCAACGAGTGTCCCCGCTGCTGCCAGCCTAACTACTGAGGCTGCAGTGCGCGACACGGCGATTCCCTTCGCTGACACTCGCGCCCTTACCTCGCGGCTGAAGCTGCACGGCCAGCCCGTCCCCGCTGCCGTTAGCCAGCCCGCGCCGGATCGCGCAGTGGGCATCCGCGAACAGTTTTGGATGAGCGACATCACTGCCCACCGCAATTACACTATCACCGCGCAGCTTGTCGCCAAATCAGCCCATGCTTATATGTACGTCGCAAATGGCTACCACGCCAGCACCGCCGACCTGCAAACCTCGCTGCAAACATTTGAGAACAAGACCTACCCCACCAACCACAAATACTTCGGCAGCGAGTGGTCACCAGGGGTGGATAACGACCCGCGCATAACCATCCTAAACACACCGATTAGCGGCGCGGGCGGCTATTTCTCCGAAGCCGACGAGTTCCTACCGCAAGTCAACCCCTACAGCAATATGCGCGAGATGATTTATATCGCTACCCCGCCCGGCAACGCTTATTACGATGGCACCATCGCTCACGAGTTTCAGCATATGATCGAGTTCAACGAGAACCCCGCCCAGGGAGTGTGGTTGAACGAGGGTTCATCGGAACTGGCAATGTGGCTCAACGGCTATGCGGTGGGCGGCACTGATAGCTACTTCCTGCTCAACCCCGACACCCAACTTAACGCCTGGGGCAACGACCCCAATCAGTCAATATCCCATTATGGCGCGGCCTATCTGTTTCTTCGTTACCTCAGCCGCCTATACGGTCCCGACTTCATCCACGAAATCGTGAACTCGCGGCAAAGCGGCATCGCCTCTATCGAAGCCGCGCTCAAACAGCACAGCCAAAGCGGCAACTTCAATAGCTTGTTCAAGGATTGGGTGGTCGCTAACTGGATGAACTCGCAGTACAGCAGCGACCCCCGTTACGGCTATGGCGATAGCGGCTTGATCAGCGTGCAGCGCAAGACTGCAGTTGCCAGCTATCCCAGCCATCTGCAAACCAGCGCCAATCAGTATGCCGCCCACTACTACGAACTAAGCGGCATGGGCAGCGATGTGACCATCGCCTTCAGCGGCACCAACACGGTCAAGGTCATCGGCAATCAGCCACCTGGCGGCAGCTACGAGTGGTGGAGTAACCGTGAGGATAGCATGGACAGCACCCTTACCCACAACTTCGACTTCAGCAACGTGAGCGGGCCAATCAGCCTGAAGTATAACGCCTGGTACGATATCGAGACCGGCTTCGACTACGCCTACGTGGATGCCAGCAGCGACGGCGGAGCTACCTGGCAGACTCTGACGGCCACCCATACCTCCAACTACAACCCCTACGGCAATAGCTACGGCAACGGTTACACCGGCATCAGCGGCAGCAACGCTGGCAATAGCAGCAACGCGACCACCGCACAATGGCTGAACGAGAGCGTGGATCTTAGCATCTATGCAGGCAAGCAGATTAAACTGCGCTTCGAGATGATCACCGACGGCGCATACAACGCCCAGGGGTTGGCGATTAACAATATCAGCATCCCCGCGATCGGCTACAGCAACGACGCGGCGCAGGGCGATGGCGGCTGGCAAGCGGCGGGCTGGTTGCGTATTGATAACCTGATGCCACAGCGGTATTATGTGCAGGTGGTGGAGATGATGGCCGATAGCAGCTACAAGGTGGTGGATATGCCGATTGGCGCAGATGGCAAGGGCAGCCTGACTATTCCGCACCTGGGCAGCGATGTGCAATCTGCCGCCCTGATCGTCGCCCCCTATGCGCCCAAAACTACCGAGCAGGCCAGCTATAGTTTGGATTTCAGCGCGAAGTAGAGCATGACTGAATAGCAGCATTCATGAGTTATCGCCCGTTCTCAACCCTAGAGGGGGTTTTTGCATAACTTTACTGCCGATTTTTTACGCCTAACCGTAGCGGGTGTATAATAGCGCCGAGGTGGTAAATCCAACCACGAGAGGGGGAAAACGTTGGCGGAGATACGCAAGTTTTACACCGTGGAGGAAGCCAATCGGCTGCTCCCCGATCTGACCTCAGCCCTAAGCGAGATGCAGGCGGCCAAGCGGGAGATCCTATCCCACCGCGAAGAGCTTGAGCAGTTGGAACTGGTGGCGGCCAGCAACGGCCATGCCCACCACGCCGAAGAGCTAACCGCCCGCCTCGATGACCTGGTGCGCCTGCTTGAAGCGCGGCTGGAGCGCATCGTGGCTGCCAGCATCGAACTGCGCGACCTCGACGACGGCTTGCTCGATTTTCCCTCGCTACGCGGCGCACGCATGATCTGGCTCTGTTGGAAACAGGGTGAGCCGAACGTTGCCTACTGGCACGAACTGAACAGCGGCTTTACCATGAGACAAAGATTGTAAGAAATGAAGAATGAAGAAGGTAGAAGGTAGAATATGGGTAACGGATGTCAGATTCTACATTCTACCTTCTTCATTCAGAGGGCTATATGGCAGACGGACACAAAGCGATGGGCGGCGCGGAGCGGCGGGAGCAGCTTGCCGCTTTGCTGCGGGCGGCGAATGGCAACCCCATTGCCGGGGCGGAACTGGCGGCGCGAGTGGGAGTTAGCCGCCAGGTGGTTGTGCAGGATATGGCCCTGCTGCGGGCCAGCGGGCGGCGTATCATCGGCACACCGGGTGGCTACCTGCTGCTCGGCGAACTGGATCATAGCACGGTCACGGCGGTGTTGCCCTGCCGCCACGATGTTGACCAGGTGGAGCAGGAGCTAAACATCATGGTGGATTGTGGCCTGCGCGTGCTGGATGTGGTGGTCGAGCATCCCCTCTACGGCGAACTGCGTGGCAACCTGATGATAAACGAGCGCGCCGATGTACAGCGTTTTATCGCGGGGCTGCGCGAGGGTCAGTATAGTATGCTGGCTGCGCTCACCGGCGGTGTCCACCTTCATACTGTCGAAGCCCCTACCCAGGCGAATATCGCTCAGGCACGACAAGAATTGCGGGCGGCAGGGATACTGCTCGAAGAGTAAGCGGACTAACTCACTCCCAATCTTCAATCAACATCACACGGCTGGGTGAACCATCACCGTCCTTCATCTTCAGCGGTAGGGCAACGAGCATATACTGTCCAGCTTGCACCGCCCGCAGGTCCAGCCCTTCGATAATTGCCACCCCAGCGCCCAGCAGGGTCAGGTGCGTAGCATGGTCGGTCGAACCGAACTGCTCGATGGAGAGGTAATCAATCCCCACCAGTCGCACACCACGATCCACCAGCCAGCGACACGCATCTGGGGCAAGGTATACGAAATCGCGGTGGAACTCGCCGCTAACATCGTCCCAGTAGCGCGAGTTACGGGTCTTGAATAGCACGCGGGCGGCGTCGGGCGGCAACTCCGCGCCCTCCAGATCGGCAGCGGTAATCGCCTCGCTGATTCTGCCCATATCCAGTAGCGTGACTGCCCCAATCAAAACATCCGGCGCGATAGCATCTACTCCCGGCGCACCCGCGATGAAGTGAACTGGCGCGTCAATGTGTGTACCCGTGTGCGAACCGAAGCAGTAGAGGCTGACGTTGGCGGCCTCGCCCTTGTCAATCGCGGCAATCGGCGTAATCGTCGGCCCCGGCTCACCATTGTAAGTAGTCATCGTTGGTTGCAGGGTAAGCGACACATCGTATATCTTCAAGGTTATTCCTCCTCGCGGTTCTTACCAAAAGCTAATCAAAAGTTTACGCCGATTTTGCACTGGTGCGGTAAAATACAGGCATGAGGCATGAGTGAAGGCTTGCCTGGCGCTGGGTAGGAGTATAACATTAGTGAGTGGTAGATACAAACCTGACTGCCTTCCTCGGCACATCGCTTGCTTTGCTAACCTGGATTTAACCTGATCCAATATGCTAGAGCTAGCGAAAGGAAAACCGAGCCATGATCAAAGCAGTAATATTCGATATAGATGGCACCCTGATGGACACCAACAATTTGCATATCCTTGCCTGGGAGCGAGCGTTCGCGCGGGGCGGTTATAGCGTGCCAGCCGAGCGCATCGCCCTGGAAGTCGGCAAAGGCGGCGACCATCTAGTTCCTGCAATACTGGGCGACCCGCAGAGCAAGGCCGACGAGGAGGAACAGGACCGCATCCGCCATTTGCACGATGATGAGTATCAGAAGATTGCCAATGAAGTCAAGCCATTCCCTAGCGCAGCCGAGATCCTTGCCAAACTGCACCAACGGGGGTTGAAAGTGGCGCTGGGTACTTCAGCGAGTGATGAAGAGGTGGAACGCTATCTTGGTTATCTTGATGCCGACAAGAACGTGGATGTTGTCACCAGCAAGTCGGACGTTGAATCGAGCAAGCCGGACCCCGACGTATTCAGTGTTGCGCTTAAAAAGCTGGGTATGAAGCCGCATGAGGCAGTGGTGGTAGGCGATACGCCCTACGACATCATCGCAGCCCGCAAGCTGGGATTGCCTTGTGTTGCGTTGCTAAGTGGCGGCTTCAGCCGTGAGCAGCTTGCGGCGGAGGGCGCAGTGGCAATCTTCGCCAGCGTCGCCGAGTTGCAGGGACACCTCGATGAATTGCTGGAACTCAAGTTTGATGGTGAGCAAGCATCCTGATACCAATTCGTCAAGTAGATGAAGTGTTATTCGTACTGCTCGGCTAATTGGTATGCCAACAAAGCGGCAAGTTTAGCATTACGTAGTCGGTAGATCATTCTGTATAGGCGAGCCGCGATTTGCCCGCGCCCAGTTTGCCCGCGCATATAGGCTATTTGGTTTAAACCTAGTTAGAACCCTGATGCGAGTTCGACACGTATACTGCATAGCGTACTGCCGTCGGTTTAGAGGGTGGGACGGCGTAAATTGAAACGAAAGATGGCGCAGCCCTCGTCGTCCCAGGCGACTCAATGCGCCGAACGAGGTAACGATACGATGAGCAACGCTCCCCAACCGACCAGAGCGGAGTTGCCGAACAATATTCCCGCGATCATCATCCTACCGTTGCGCCTGTTTCTGGGGCTGATATTTTTCTTCGCAGGCATTGACAAGCTAACCGACCCTACCTTCCTCGACTCCAGCAACGCCAACTTCATCGGCAAGCAGCTCCAGAACTTTGTTGATTACAACCACTCGCCCATCTCCTTCCTGCTTACCAGCGTCGCCATCCCCAACGCCAGGCTGTTTGGCATCGCCATCTCGTTGACCGAGTTGGTGGTTGGCGTGCTGGTGGCTCTGGGCCTGTTCACGAGGCTGGCAGCGGCGTTGGGCCTGCTGCTCAACACCAGCCTGTGGCTAACCGCCAGTTGGGGGGCGACTCCGTTCTACACCGGCTGGGATCTGCCCTATATGTTCGGTTGGCTTACTCTGCTTTTGGCAGGGGCGGGACCATTCTCGCTTGATTACTGGCTGGCTTCGCGCTCATCTATGCCGCTGGCGGTAAGCGCGGAGCGGCGAAACTTCATGATACGCGGTGGCGCGACCATTGGCGCGATCTTCGCCCTGGCCGCTGGTGGCGGAGTGGCAATTACAGGCTTGCTGACCCGTAGCAGCATTAGCAGTGGCAGCAGCGCAGCTTTGCCGCAACCAACCAGTGGTGGGGTAGCCCAGCTTGGGTCAGCTGCTACACCCTCGCCCGCCCTGGCGGCAACTGCAACATCCAGTGGGGGCAATATTGCGACAAGTACAACCGCGGCTGGGGGCGCAGCCGATACGCCGCAGCCGCAGGTTGCCGCGCCCAGCGCCACTGCTGTGTCTGCGCCTGCACCAACCGCTAGTTCCAGCGGGGGCGACATCAACGCCGGCAGCGTACCAGGGAACGGCCCTACCGATACCCCGATTGCCGCACCTACGCCAATACCAGCTAGCGGCGTGGTCATCGGCAAGGTCAGCGATGTGCCTGCAGGCAACGGGTTGCACTTCATAAACCCATCCACTCAGAACGATGCCTGGGTTGTTCACCTGGACAGCGGCAGCTACGTGGCCTTCAGCGCAATCTGCACCCACCAGGGTTGCTCCGTCAACTACAACGCCGCCCAGAAACTGTTCATTTGCCCATGTCACGGCTCAGAGTACAACCCGGCGCAGAATGGCGCGGTGGTACGCCCGCCCGCGCCCCGCCCCTTGTCAAAGCTGCAAATCAGGGTTGACGAATCGAGCGGAAACATTTATTATGTGAGTGACTAGTTTGCGGCGAATACCCACCCCCAGCCCCTCCCAGTGGGAGGGGAAAAGGAGACAGTTTATGGCATTCGACTTTTTTGACAGCCTGCGCCCCAAGCGCAAGGCGCTCGACCCCGACATTGCTGCCCGCATCCCACCGGGCCAGACCCTGACCGAGAAGTGGCCGGTGTTGCATTACGGTGGCGTGCCGCGTGAAGATCTGGCGAAGTGGAGCTTCCGCATCTTTGGCCTGGTGGAGGAGCCGGTTACGCTAAACTGGCAGCAGTTCATGGCCTTGCCGCATCGCTCCTACCACAACGACATCCACTGCGTTACCCACTGGACCAAGCTGAACAACGACTGGGAGGGAGTGCCATTCGAGGAGGTGCTGAAGCTGGTCAAGTTGAAGCCCAACGCCACCCATGTAATGGTTCACGCCGATACCAACTTTACCGCCAACCTGGCCCTCGAAGAGTTGCAGCACACCGAGGAAGAAGCCCGCGCTTTCTTCGCCTTCAAGCACGATGGCGAGGAGTTGAGCATGGAGCATGGCTGGCCGCTGCGCCTGGTGGTGCCAAAGCTCTATCTCTGGAAGAGCGCCAAGTGGGTGCGTGGCCTTGAGTTTATGGAGCGTGACCGGCCCGGCTTCTGGGAGAGCTATGGCTACCATATGCACGGCGATCCCTGGTTGGAGGAGCGTTACGGGTAAATATCTAGTATAGCCAGATGGCACGCCGGGCGAACAACGCTTCGCCATTACATATCAGCCAGTTAGCCCAGAAGTTGCGAATCATTCCTAGAACGTGGGAGCGAAGATGATCACCTGCCCTCAATGTCAAACAACCAACCCGGATTCAGCCCGCTTCTGCATGAGCTGTGGCAGCTTCCTGCCACTGGCAGCCAAACCAGCGGCGGTTACTCGCCCGCCCGCCAATCTGCCACCTAGCGCGGCTGGATTTACCCCACCCAGCGAAGCGGCGCAACAAACCGCCATCCCCGCTGAGGATATGGCTCGCAGCGGCTACCTGCGCTATGCCAGGCCGACCGGACAGACCGGCCAGCTAGAAGCCGCCCCTTCTCAGGGCTACATACCACCTAGCACCCCGCCACCTGTAGCAAACCAGTCGCAAGCGGCTATGTGGATGGCGCAGAACAATCAGTCAACTGAATATTATTACCCCCCAGCGCCCACACTGCAACCCGTCAGCAGCGATCAGCACAGCTTTGGGCTATACATCAGCGCGGCAGTAATTGCTCTGTTGGTGGTGTTGGCCGCCGCCTGGTTTCTGCTATGGGGCTTGCCAGCGGCGACGAATGGCGCGACCCCGCGTGGCAGCGGCAGCCTGGCTCCCACCCCCGCCGCACCTAGCGCCCTCCCCCCGGCGCAGGGCAATGGCGCACCGAACCTGGCCGCCTGTGGCGCAGCCAAACCCACTCCCACCGATGCTGATCAGCAGGCTGTAGTCAACACCATCAACGCCTCCAACCAGGACCAGATTACCGCGCTGAAGTCGCTCAAGACCGATGTGCTGAAGAATCATACCGTAGGCACGGAGTTGAACAACCAGATCCAGGATCTGCAAGCCTTGCAGGGCCAGGGTGTCTATGAGGTTGCCAAACTGGATTGCATCAACTTCGTCTCCGTGCAGGTTACGAATGCCACCGCCGCTACAGCGATGACGGTCGAAACCTGGAGTGGCACCATCTATGACCAGAAGACCAATAGCCAACTGGGCACTGAGCCTGCCAACAGTTTGCACGAAACCTATCAACTGGTTAAGCAAAACGGCCAGTGGTTCGTAAGCAACGTGGTCATTACCGGACAATCCAACGGCCAACCGAGGCAGCCCACCCCGCCCGATAACAGCCAGTAAAGAGGGTGGAAGGTAAAAGGTAGAAGGTAATATGTGGCTGGGGCGCACCGAGGTGCGCCTTTGCTGACTTTATATCAATAAGCCGAGGAGATGGTGTATTTCGTTGGATGGTTGGATCCCTTACCAGGGCGGGCCACCGTCCGGCCCAACGTTTACCCCATAAGTTGTATAATACCAATTCGCCGAGCAGACGGTGTTAAATTGCACCAGGGCGGGCAGCCACCCGCCCCTACGAAAAACACACCATCTCCTTGACGAATTGATATAACACCACATCAGGGCCATAACTTGCGCTCAGGCCCGCTTAACCGTTATAATAACACGACTAATATTGTGCCTGTATAAGAATCCCTTCCCCCTATAACGGGGAGGCTGGGTGGGGGTATTTTGCCAAAGCCTAATCGCAACGAACGCTACGAACGCCTTGCTGCGGAGCAGGGTGGGGTAATCAAGGACTGGGGCGGCAAGATCAGCGTCGCGCTGGTGTTCCCCAATACCTACTATGTCGCCATGTCCAGCCTGGGCTACCAGGCGGTGTATAGCCTGATGAACGCCGAGCCGGATGTGGTCTGCGAACGTGTCTTCCTGCCCGACATCGCCGAGCAGCAACCCGATGCGCCGTTCCCCAAGCCTGTCTCGCTGGAGAGTGGCCGCCCGCTCACCGACTTCGATGTGGTTGCGGTCAGCGTCAGCTTCGAGCTTGACTACTTCAACATCGTGCGGATGCTCAACGCCGCTGGCATCCCCCTATTTAGCGATGAGCGCGATGACCGCCACCCTTACCTGATGGTGGGTGGCGCGTGCGCGATTGACAACGCCGAGCCGATTGCCCCCTTCTTCGATCTGGTGGTGGTTGGAGAGGCCGAGGCGCTCTGGCCCGCGATTATTGATACGATGCGGCAGGCCATTCGCGGCGACCGCGAGGAGTTGCGCCAGGCGATGGCTCTCTACCCCGGCCTGTACATCCCTGCCTTCTACGATACCTGGTTCGAGGCGAATGGCCGCTACGGTGGTATCCGCGCCAACTCGCGCCATCCCCGTGCCGACATCGCGTTGCCCATCTCGCGGCAGGGCGCACGCAACCTAAACGAGTTTGCCACCGTGAGCAAGGTGCTGACCCGCAACACCGAGTTTGGCGATGCCTATCTGATGGAGGTGGCGCGGGGATGCGCCAGGGGCTGCCGCTTCTGCCTGGCCGGTTTCGCCTTCCTGCCCCAACGCGACCGTCATGTGCCGTTCCTATTGGAGCAGGCCAAAGAGGGACTGAAGTACCGCGACAAGGTGGGGCTGGTCGGCGCATCGGTCTCCGATTATCGCTACATTGACGAACTGGTAGTGGGCCTGCGTAAGTTGGGCGCACGCATCAGCATCTCCTCGATGCGGGCCGACAGCATGACCCCCACTCTGGTGCAGGCGCTGGTGGACAGCGGCGCACGCACGCTCACCTTCGCGCCAGAAGCGGCCAGCGAACGCCTGCGCCGCGTGATCAACAAGCGCCTCAGCTACGATGAAGTGATGGGCGCAACCGACCTGCTGGGCAAGGCAGGCGCACGCAGCATCAAGATGTACTACATGATCGGGCTGCCGACCGAGGAGCAGGCCGACGTGGAGCAGATTGTCAGCCTCAGCATGGCGGTGAAGAAGCGCATGGACGGCCATCACCCCGGCGGCGAGGTGCAGGTCAGCGTCACGCCATTCGTGCCGAAGAGCCACACCCCCTTCCAGTGGGGAGGAATGTTCCCGCTTGACGTGCTGGAGAATGACGTTAACTACCTGAAGAAGGAGTTGCGTCGCCAGGGTGTCACCTTCAAGATCGAGTCGCCCAAGTGGGTGCGAGTGCAAGGCACGCTGGCGCGGGGCGATCGGCGATTGGCGAAGGTGCTAGCATACATGACCGAGGCGGGCAACGTCAGCATGGTCAACTGGCAGCGGGCATTGGAGCATCACGGCCTCGACCAGGCCTGGTATCTTGATGCCTACGACGAGGGCGCACCGTTGCCCTGGGGCCATATCGAGTCGGGGGTCAGCTTCAGCGCGATGCTGCGGCAATGGAACAAAGCCCACGTCGAGGCTAAGGATTACGATACCGCCATTCAGTATAAGCCCCGCGCCGAGATCAGGCTGGAACACGCGGTGCGCGAACACGCTCGATTGGCCGAGGCAATGGTATCATGAAGTGTAACGTGCCAACCTGCCCCGGCGAATACGAGGATGATCTTATTGTTCGTGCTGCAGCGCATAACGATGAGATCTTGGTGTTTAAGGATGTGCCAGCCAAAGTGTGCGACACCTGTGGGGATGCGCTGATTAGCTGGGGTGTGGAAGACCAGCTTGTACGCCTGCTGGAGTCACACTCATATCCGCTTTGCAACGCGCCAGTGTATCAGTTTGCTCCCACCAACAAAATCAGAGAGCAGCTTGTTGGCGCAGGCAGCGTTGGTGGCAACGGCCAATTGAAAGGTAAATAATCTTTCTCATGCTCTTACCGGAGCGGTATGAGGCGGGTGGTGCAATGCAAACGGGACAGCAAAACTCAGAAGCAGGCGATGAACACGATGATCAGGCCAGCGGCGCGGGCGACAAGGATACGTCGCCGATGGTTGGCTCATTTCTGACCACCGAACATTTCACCTTGCAGACTGCCGCCTCGGCCACTATCTACGAGAGCAACGGGCGCTCCAGCCTATTCTTCAGCACAGTATCAAGTGCGGTAGTCGCGCTCGCCTTCATCGGCCAGATTTCGCAGATGGGTGCGGCGTTTTATGTCTTTGCCCTGGTGCTGTTCCCTTCGCTCCTCTTTCTCGGCATCGTCACCTTCGTGCAGGTGCTGGATACCGCCGTGCAGAACGTCGGCTATCGGCGGGGGATGAACCGCATCCGCCATTACTATGTCCAAAACGCACCCAGCGTCGAAAGCTACTTCATCCGTGCCACCTCTAACGATGCGGCTGCCAGCCAGAGCATTATGGATCCAGTGACTACGCCCTCGGCCTGGGGCAACTTTCTGACCACCGCCGGGATGGTGTCGGTTGTCAATAGCGTGCTGCTCGGTGTCTTCGCTGCGGTGTTGGTGCATGTTGCGTTCGGCCTATCACTGACCGTCTGCACGATCGTCGGCATTGTCTGCTTCCTGCTCTCGATCGTCTTCCACTACCTCTATCAGGCGCGGGTGTGGACGAAGGCAGAGCAGCACTTCAAATCTACATTCCCCATCAACGACAATCCCCGCTGATTGCCCGCCAAATGGAGCCGCCGTGGCCCTACCACCGATCCTCTCTCAATACCAGGTCACCCCCATCCTCGAAGCGCGGCGCAAGGGGCAGACTAGCGTCATCACTTCGCTGGATCTGGGCCGTAGTAGCGTGGAAGCTACGATCACCGCCAATGGTGTGTTGCTGCCCGACGGGCAGAAACTGGGCTGGGCCGCGCTTGAGAAGATAAAGGGCGACGAGAACAAATGCTTTGCTGTCACAGGCAGCACGATCCAGCCGATTATCGTTCACTCGCCTACAACTAACTGGGTGCGTACCCTCTACCCCACCAAATCAGCACCGACTACCCTGGTCGCGGGCTTCCTGATGCACCGCATCAAGGATATTGACCCGTTGCAAGATACCCGCCGCAAGATTGCCGCGATTGCGCCTCTAATCGGCGCAGTGCTGGACACTGCCACCGGCCTCGGTTACACCGCCATCGAAGCGGCCCGTACCGCCAGCCACGTTACCACCATCGAGCTTGACTCCGGCGCGTTGGAGATCGCCCGCCTCAACCCCTGGTCGCAGCCGCTATTCGACAATCCCAAAATCACGCAAATAATCGGCGACACTGTGGAAATAATCCAGCAATTCGCCGACGGCCAGTTCAATCGCATCTTGCACGACCCCCCCACCTTCAGTCTGGGCGGCGAGCTATACTCCGCCGCCTTCTACACCCAGCTATACCGCGTGCTGGGGCGCGGCGGGCGGCTATTCCACTATATCGGCGACCTTCATAGCAGCTACGGCAACCGCACGGTAAAGGGCGTGGTGCGCCGCCTGCAGGATGCGGGCTTCAGTCGTATCACGCGCAAGGATGAGGCGTTTGGGGTGGTTGCTTTGAAATAACTCTTCACCCTTCCGCATCTGCTCGACCAGCGCAAGGTTGTGGTACGCGCCGATTTTGTGGAAGATGGTTGCTGCCTGGGCTAGCATCTCCCGTGCTGGCGGGGTGACTGCACCATTGCGCTGGGCAACCGCTTTGGCGTACTCATGGTAATCGCGACCCAGGTCGTAAGCATCGCCGCGATGCTTGCTCTGGGCGATCGCCAGTTGGAAATTGGCATCGGCCTGCCGCCAGTCGCCCTGTGCGGCGTAAAAGTGGGCAATCGCCCGATAGAAGCGCTCGTGATCCTCGCGGCCTAGTTGCTGGTCGAAGCGGTGCAGCCAGTCAATGTACTTGCGAGCGTGGGCAACCTCACCCATCGCGGTGTGGTATTCGACCAATCGGGCTGCGGCTTCTTTTTTGAGGATAATCGGGGTGGCGGGTTCGTTGAACACGGCAATGGCGGGTTCATAGCTGCCCACAAAATCGTCCATATCCTGCCTCACCCAACTTAGCCGCGATAGCGCATATGCCTCGACGATCTTGTTGTTGCCCGCACGGGCGATGCTGAGAGCGCGGCTTAGATACTCCACCGCCAGGTCGAAATCGCCTGAGCAGCGATACACCCCCGCGACGCTGACCAGTGACTGGCTGACGAAGTTCTGGTTTTCGACCTGGGGCAGTAGTTCGACAACCCGCTGCGCGTACTGGATAGCCCGTGAGATGGGGCCGATATGGATATAGACGTGGCAGAGCAGCCGATAAGACAACATCATGGTGGTGGGGTCGCCATGCGCCTCAGCGAAATGGGCGGCTTTGTTGTAGCGGAAAAGCGCCTCGTGCATCCGCCCTTCGGTGGTGCTGATATTGCCGAGGTGGGCCCACAACCGCGCTGCCAGTTCGCCGCCCCCCTGCCCCACATGGCGCAGACCCCGCTGATAATATCTGGTTGCTACGCCGCCATTGCCGTTCACGTACTCGATGTTGCCAAGTGTGTTCTAGATTTCCCCGAACATTTGCTTGTCGCCTGCTTCGGATTCGAGGATTGCCAGCAGGGGTAGCAACCCATCTAGCGCCTGGTCGAGCATCCCTTGATAGTAAAGGATTAGCGCACTGAGCCAGCGACAGCG
>JBBRMT010000092.1:0-16269 GCA_038230695.1 Chloroflexia bacterium | reverse complement strand
TGGGCGGCGTGCCGGTAACGGTGACAGTGGGGGTTGGCGGGTTGGTGTCGAGGGTTTCGCTGCTGGCAGAGTAGCTGCTGCCATCGAAGACAGCGGCGGCCGCCGCTTTGGTGCCGGATGCGCCACCGCCCAGACCCAGGCGGGGAAAGTTGAGCGTAGGGCCGTAGCGCCAGGTGTTGCTGCCGGGGTTGTAGATCTCCACGCTCTGCGGGCCAGCGATGGGGGTGAAGCCATCGCTGCCGCCGCCGCCACCAACCACCCACAACTCTCCGTTGAAGGGGAACACTGCCGCCGCCTGACGGGCGGTTTGCAGCGGCGCTTTGGTGGTCCAGGCATTGCCAATCGGGTCGTAGGCGTACACCCCACTGATTACCCCATTGTAGTTGGTGTCATAGCCGCCCACATGGTAGACCACGCCATTTAGCACGGCAGCGGAGCCATAGGCAGTCAGCACCGGCAGGGTCGCGCCGGTTGCCCATGTGTTGCCCACCTCATCGTAGATGTAAGTGGTATTACTGGTATAGGGTCCCGGGGCTGGAGCATTGTGGTCGCCCGCGATGACGTAGAACTTGCCATTCAGGGCTGCGCCCGCACCCCCGGAGGTGACATCGGGCATAACCGCCTTAGTAGTCCAGGTCATCGTGCTGGTACTGTACATCTCATTGGTGTTGAGGTAGGTGCCACCGCCGCCCTCGAATGGCCCCTGGATACCGCCCGCCGCGTAAATGTTTGCGCCATCGGCGGCGACTGCGGCTGCGCCACGAGCAGTGGGCATTGGAGGCTGCTGTGTCCATGTGCTGCTGGTGAGATCGAAGGATTCGTTGGTGTTCTGCTGCGAGTCGTAGCAATTACCGGCGAGGCCGCCAATAACGTATATCGAATTGCCAACCGTGGCGCTGCCCACCCGATAGCGGGGGATGTTGAGCGGGCGATTGATCTGCCACTGGCCGCCGGGGATGGGGGTGGGAGTAATAGTCGGAGTAGGTGGCGGGTTGACGCTGGGATAGCGCTCGTTGTCGGTGCGGTAGTTGATACCGCCGAGGTCGTAGCCACCGATAGCGTAATACACGCCCGCGCCCTGGGCCACGCCGAAGTTGCGCCGGGTGCTGACCATGCTGGGGAAGTTGCTCCAACTGTCATAAGCGGGGTCGTAGATGTAAGCAGTGTTGGAGCCATTGGGCCACAGACCACCGGCAACCACCAGCTTGCCCGCATTGGGGAAGCCGCTGCCAGTATCCCAGGCATATGCGCCTGCGGTAGAGCGGCCAATCGGCAAATCGGCGCGGCGCAGCCAGTTGGGGAAGGGAACGCTGGGGTTGAGTTCCTCCACAATCGCCTCATTGGATAGCGAGGTGCCAGCTTGATTAAGCTGTCCGCCGCCCACCGCATAGATATTGCCGTCGAGTGCGGCGCTGGCAATGAAGCCACGGGGGATGGCAAGTTGCGCGGTGAAGAGATGCTGCCAGCGGTTGCCAGCCGCAGCGGTGGGGTCATAGACCCAGGTATCGGAGTAGCCGCCAGGCTGCGAGGGCTTGATGCCGCCGAAGATGTACCACTTGTTGTTGACGACCGCGCTGCCGCCGGGGATACGTCCGCCATTAGGCAAACCCTGATCAACCGGCCAGGTGTCGGTAATGTCGGTAGTGAGGCTGTCGGCAGTGGGGTTGTAGATATACATCGTATTGGTGATGCCCGCGCCGGGGGCTTCCGCGCCGATTACGTAGATGGCGGGGATGCCGCTGGTGGGGGTTAGCACTGCAGCGACCATATTCGATGTATCCTGAATGGGGAAGGTAGCTGTCTTGTTGGTCCAGGTGCCGCTGCCGGGGTCGCCTTCGAGGATGGTAGTAAGGAAGGTGCTGTAATCATTGTTTGTATCGGCATCGCGCCCGCCAAACAGGTAGATATGGCCGTTACTCGGCCAGTAGGCGCTTGCCATTCGCCCGCGCGGGCCAGGCAGCGGTCCGAACGCCGCCCAGGCCGCGTAAGTGTCGGGGTTCTGCGCCGCAGCGGGCGCAGCGCCTTTGCCTACGTAGCCGGGGCGTAGCAACCCTCGTGACGGACCCAGCGGCGAGGGGGTGGGACAGACCTGCTGCGGGCTGTTCGGGTCACTCTTGGCTACAGCAGGGATGCTCAGGTTGCTGCTCTGGCTGCTGGCCTGGTTGCTACTTTGATTGCTAGAGACTGGCCCTGCCTGGGCCAGTGAGCCAGCTATGGTAAGGCTGATCAGCTCAACCAGCAGCGCGAGGCCGGGCAGGTAGCGCATATGTCTGCTCTTGAGCATTGCGGGGGGATCCTCTCTTTATTCTCTGCATACTGCCAAGACAAACGCTTGCCCGCAGCTGATTGCGATGCTGAATTGGGAGGGGGCGGGGACGGCCACAATACCAGGGGTGGGACAAGCAAACCGAAGCAGACCATCTTTAGGTGTGCCGTGCGAAGATGTTAACACGAGGGTGATGAATTGTCAAACCGTGCGAGAGCGCAAATGCTTAATCTTCTTATACTAATTAGCCGAGCAGATAGTGTAAATTGCTCCAGGACGGGCAGCCGCCTCTACGGAATACATTCCCTCTGCTTGACGAATTGGTGTTACATTGTGTGGAAACAAGCATGACCGCCTCATCAATTGGTGAGGCGGTCACATCTATGCGTCAGGGTTTGGAGCTTACGGTGTAGTTACCCCTTTGTAGACGATCTGAGCCATCTCGTCTCTACGGATGTTGTTGTTGGGGTGGAAGGTATGATCGGGATAGCCCGCGATCACTCCTTTATGGTAGGCAGTCTCGATGCTGGCGAAGAAGACGTTAGTGGGCGGCACATCGCTGAAATCCTGGCCGCCAACTGGCGTGTAGAGCAGGTAATGCGCGGCATTGACAACCAGCTTGGTGAGTTGCCCCCTGGTAATCGGGCGGTTGGGTAGATAGCAAGGATAGGCTACGCCCGCTGCCTGGCAACTGGCCGCATCGAAGCCGCTGAGGATGGCGGCGTGGAAGCCGGTTTCGATATACAGGTAGGCAAAGTAGGTGGTTGGCACATCGGTGAAGTCCTGTGCGCCACCAGCGGGGGTGTAAAGCTGCAACCCGAAGCCGAGAATCACCACTTTGGCAAACTGCCCACGGGTCGAGGTGCCAGCCGGTGAGTAGTGGAGCGCATCGGTGCCATTGATTACGCCACGACAATTCAGATAATGGATTGCGCCATAGAACAGGTTGCCAGTAATGTCCACGAACGGGTTAGCGCACTCGGTAGGAGTGGGGCCGCCTGGCGTATTGGTAGGTGGCGCGGGCGTAGCGGTCAGGCTAACAGGAGTGCTGCTCGCCTGTAGGGCCGGGGTTGCAGTTGACGATAGCGGTGGGTTGGTTGGGCTAGCGGTTGGCGGAACAACCGTGCCGCTAGGCGTAGCGGTGGACGGCGCGGGAGTGCTGGTAGCCGTGTTGGTGGGCGTGTCGGTTGCGGTGCTGGTAGGCGTGTTGGTAGGCGTATTGGTAGGCGTGTTTGTCGTGGTAGCGGTGGCAGTATCGGTGGGGGTATCAGTCGGCGTGTCGGTTGGCGTGTCGGTTGGCGTGTCGGTTGGCGTGTCGGTCGGCGTGCTAGTAAAGGTGGGGGTATCAGTGGGCGTGCTGGTAGGGGTGGGGGTCGGGTTTACAACGCTACCATTGTTCGGGTTGATCAGGAAGTAGTCGAAGTCGGCGTTAATCGGGGGTGCGCCACCGTTGCCGTTGTCGGCGAAGAGTCCCGCCTGGATCTGGCCGAGGTAGAAGGTTTGGGTGGTAGGCAGGGTGATCCAGTTTACATTGTCGTAGCTGTAGGAAGCGGTATACACGCTGCTGAGGTTAGGCTGTTGTACGCCTTTGCTCAATTGCAGGTAGACGGTAGGGTTCAGGGTGGGGTTATCTGGCACCAGCGCGGGATTGGTGAGGGTGCCGGTAAGGGCGCTGCTAAACTCAAGGTAGTTGCCGCCTGAGTAGACGCGGGCGAAGCTGATGTTGGTATTGGCATCCTGATAGGCAGCAAGACCGGCTTCCTGATGATTGGCGGCTGGGTTGAAGGTTAGCGAGGTGGTGATCGTCCAGGCGGCATTGTCGCCACCCAGCGGCCACTGCCCGAAATAGTTGGCGGCCACGCCCGGCCCACCCGCAGTGGTGGTAACGTGCAGATCGCCATTGGTAAGGCTATAGTTGCTGGGCAGCGGGTTGGTTATATACCAGTGATCGCCCAGAGTGGGGTAGCCGAACTGGTCGCTGCGAGTGTTACCTGGGGCGAGGGCATAAACCTTGCCGGTTGTGACTGGCACAAACATCTTGCCTTCACCGAACGAAGCGCCACCATAGATGACATTGTAGCCGAGGGTGGTATTGGTGACTACTTTCGAAGTATAGAGCAGGTTGCCGTTGCTGGCATCGCGCAGTTGCGCCTCCCACGCGGTGTTGACCTCTACCACACCCGCCGCGCCGGAGACTGGAGCCAGCACCATCCCGGCGGTGCGCGGGCAAGTGGTGGGGTTGCGGTCGGGTTCGCAGCCGTCAGTGGAGCCACCGTGATAGAAGTCGAGCGCGGTGGGAGTGCGCCACAGGAAGCTGGTATAAGTTGGCACATCGAGCGCCCCAATTGTGCCGCCATAGTAGGTGTTGCCCAGTTGTGTCTTTGGCCCGGCCACAAACAGGGTGCCACTGTAATAAGCAGGGCTGCTCAGGTCGCCGTAGCCACACTGCGGGCATCCAAAAGGGCGGGAAATCTGGGTACGAGTCAGCGGGCCGCTGGCAAGCATACTGGTATCCAGCACGTACAGCTTGCCGTTTTTGTTCACGGTAGCGGCATAGTTGTGGCCGTTCTTAGTGAACAGGTCGAGGCTTGCGCCCCAGTCCGAGTCGCCGGTATCCTCGCCGTTCGGCACCTGCCAGTGGCCGGTGGGCGTAGTTACGTCAGTAGCGTTAAACTTCACTACTCCAACCGCGTAGGGCGTGCAGGAAATCGAGCCGCAATTCTGGTTGCCAGTGGTGATCAGGATCGAGTTGGTGGCGGTCTCTACCGCTGGCGAGTTCCATATACCTGCGCCAACCTGCCCATCTGGCACCGCTTTGAATTGATGTTGCAGATTGCCGCTGTTGGCATCAAGCTGCAGCAAGCGGCCCTGCACCAGTGGGCAATCACCGAACGAGGCGACTCCAACATAGACTGAGCCGCTGTAGACGGTTGGCGATGACCAGTTATAGGTGCCGTTGTATGTATTATCGCTGACGAAAGCGGTATTGAAGCGCCAGCGGACGCTGCCATCGGCCTCGTTGAGGGCATAGAACCAGTTGCCACCGCCGCCGACGTAGACGGTGTTGCTATAGATCGCTGCGCCGCTACTCACCCCCGCCGCTGGCGGGTCGCAACCGTTGACGGTGGGGCGATAGTCGAGGTTCGCGCCCCATATAGTCTGGCCGGTGTTGGCATCGAGCTTGAAGAAGTTGGTGCCGCTGATCCAGTTGCCGATGAACACTGCGCCATCAGCAACCGCAGGCGCAGCGACGATGACGTTGCCGGTGTTCGTAATCCACAGGGGGCGTAGGCTACTGGCCGTCTGTGGGTTGATAGTAGTATCGTTGGTGTTGTACGAATGGTGCGCTCCACCGTTCATATACGCGGCCCAGTCGTTGGGCTGCACTGCTGGCGACTGGGGGCTGCTTGCCGCCAGGGTGATGCTCAGGCCCACTAGCAGAAAGAACAGCGCGAGACCAATAAACCGTGAAACTAGAAGATGATAACGTTGCTTCACACCTTTGCTCCTTTGCTAAATACCCGAAGATTGATGGCGGCTACAACTGCCATCTTACAGCAGCACCTTCGCAATGTCAACAAGGAAGTTGCGGTACAAGCAAGCCGCCCACGGCCAGGGTTGTTGCATTGGCGCACGTTTCGCAGTACACTTACAGGAAGCACGCAACATCGGAGCTAAATCGTGCGTTATACTGGTATACCACAAAGGAGGATACAAAAGATTATGAGAACAAAGAGATTGTCCCTGCTCAGTTTCACCCTTGCGCTGGCCCTGCTGATCAGCGTGACGGCGGTCAACGCCGCGCCCAGCGCCCTATCCAGCGCATTGCCCACCGATCCGGTGCCGAACCCCGCCAGCGTCCTCTGGTTCCCGCAGACGCAACATACCTTGCGCTCTGCCTTCCGTGAATACTGGACCAGCCAGGGCGGGCTGGTGCGCTTCGGCTATCCGCTTACCGAGGAGTTCCAGGAGCAGAGTACCGACGGCAACACCTACACGGTGCAATACTTCGAGCGGGCCAAGTTCGAGTTTCACCCTGAGAACCACGCGCCCTACACTGTGCTGCTGGGGTTGCTGGGCAACGTCGTCACTGCCGGGCGAGGTAACGAGATCGGCTTCCAGCCAAGCGCCGCAATCAACGGGCAGCACTACTTCCCGCAGAGCGGCCACAACGTGCCAGAGATCTTCTACCACTACTGGACCACTCGCGGCGGCCTGTCGGTCTACGGCTACCCCATCAGCGAACCAATTATCGAGCGCAGCCCCACCAATGGCAAGTTCTACCAGGTGCAATACTTCGAGCGCAACCGCTTCGAGTACCACCCAGAACTGTCCGCCAACTATCAGGTTAGCCTCGGTCTGCTCGGCACCCAGATCCTCAAGGCACGGGGCTGGATACGCTAGCAGAGCGCTGGGCGCTGAGCGCTGAGCGCTGAGCGCTGAGTGCAGCCAACATAAACCTATGCCCCCAGCGGGGGTTTGGGGAGAAATCTTGCACCCTCATTAATGCTGAAGCCAACGTAAAACTAAGCCCCCAGCGGGGGTTGGGGGAGAAATTGCACCCTCGTTAATGCTGAAGCCAACGTAAAACTAAGCCCCCAGCGGGGGTTTGGGGAGAAATCTTGCCACTGCAACTACGCTTATCGAAAGCAACGCCATATGTTTGCGATGGGCATCACGGTAAGCGCAGCTTCTCTCCCCCAACCCCCGCTGGGGGGTTTTTGCCTGAAGGCAGCAGCTTCTCTCCCCCAACCCTCGCTGGGGGCTTTTTGCCATTGCAGCTAGGATTGTTGCAAAGCCTGCCAGGGCGTAATGAATTTGCGCCCCTACGAACACGAAACTTATGTAGGGGCGCGGATTTATCGCGCCCATCCGTTTTCATTGCATCACCGTGACGTATTGGTATCTGCATTGACGAAAGCGGAATTAGCACATATAATCCAAATAGCGGTTGGGCAACCGCTATGCCTCATCATCCTTCGGGCAACACAGATAGGAGCATAAATGAAAATTCGTAACCAACGCATTACCTTCCGCGCCGTCGCGCTGCTGGGAGCAGCAGCCCTGATTTTGTCGCCACTGCTGGCCCGCGCCTACGACTGGCCGCATTTCAACTTCAACGCGCAACGCAGCGGGGTTGACAGCCTGGAGACGCTGATCACCCCCAGCAACGTCAACACACTGCAACAGAAGTTCCAGATCAGCCTGACCGACATTGCCGACGGTGCGCCAGTCTTCCTCAGCGCGGTCAACACCAGCAGCGGGATCAAGAACCTCGTGTTCGTTACCACCAAGAACGGCCACCTCGTCGCCCTCGATGCCAGCAATGGACAACAGATATGGTCGAAGCAGGCGGCCACTGGCCCGCACTACACCACCTCCTCCCCTGCACTCGACCCCAACCGCCAGTACGTTTACAGCTACGGGCTAGAGGGCAAGGTTCACAAGTATCAGGTAGCTGATGGCACCGAGGTGAGCGGTGGCGGCTGGCCCGAACTTGCCACCCTCAAGCCCGATGTGGAGAAGGGTTCGGCAGCCCTCAGCGTGATCACCACGGTGAGCGGCGCGACTTACCTGTACGTTACCAATGGCGGCTACCCCGGCGACGCAGGCGACTATCAGGGTCACGTTACCGCCGTCAACCTGGCCGACGGTTCGCAGCACGTCTTCAACGCCGCGTGCAGCAACCTGACGATACACTTCGTCGAAAACGGCACCCCTGGCACTAACGACTGTGCCACCCAACAGAACGCAGTCTGGGCGCGGCCCGGTGTGGTCTACGATGCCGCCAGTAATCGTATCTACATCGTGGGCAGCAACGGGAATTACAGCGGCAATACGGGCGGATACGACTGGTCGGAGTCGGTCATCGCGCTCAACCCCGATGGCACCGTCCCTGGCGGCGTACCGCTCGACAGCTACACCCCCACCAACTTTCAAAATCTCGATAATAGCGATGCCGACATGGGCAGCACCAGCCCGGCGATTCTGCCCATGCCTGCCAGCAGCAATTACCAGCACGTAGCGGCGCAGGGCGGCAAGGATGGCAAGATCCGCCTGATTAACCTCGACAACATGAGCGGACAGGGCGGGCCACGGCATATTGGCGGTGAGTTGCAGCTGATTAACGTGCCACAGGGCGGCGAAGTGTTGCCCACCCCCGCCGTGTGGGTCAACCCCGCCGACGGCAGCGCCTGGCTGTTCGTCGCCAATGGCAGCGGCATCGCCGGGCTGCAAGTGACCGTCAGCGGCGGCACGCCCGCACTAACCCCGCGCTGGCATCACGGGCCGGGCGGCAGTTCGCCGATTATTGCCAACGGTGTGCTTTACTACGCTGGCACTGACAACAACCTTTACGCGCTCGACCCCACCAGCGGCAATTCGCTATGGAATGGCGCAATCGGCGGCATCCACTGGGAAAGCCCGATTGTGAACAATGGCACTGTATACATCACCGATGAGAGCCGCCACCTGACCGCCTTCACCCTGAACGGGGCCACGCCCTGCACCGCAGGCTTCAGCGATGTGCCGAACAGCAACCTCTTCGCCGCTGCCATCTACAATCTGGCCTGCAATGCAGTGATCAGCGGCACCGGCGGAGGTTACTACTCGCCAGCCGCCAACGCGACGCGGGCGCAGTTTGCCCGCATGGTGGTACTCGGCTTCGGCTTCAGCGTAATCACCCCCAGCCAACAGGACTTCACCGATGTGCCACCTAGCTACTGGGCCTATAACTACATTGGCACCGCCAAAGCGCACAACCTGATTGGTGGCTACAGCGTGGCCCAGTGCCAGGCAGTGGGCGCAGTCTATCCCTGCTTCCTGCCCAACAACCCAATTATCCGCGCCGAACTGACCGTGCTGGTGGTGAAAGCGGCGGGTTATACCCTCGTCACCCCCCCTACCCCCACCTACTGGGATGTGCCGACCAGCTACTTCGCCTATGCTGCGATCGAAACCGCCCACGCGAAGGGAGTGGTCAATGGCTACTCTGATGGCGGCTTCCACCCCAACATCAGCATCCGCCGCGACGAACTGGCGGGCATACTCTACAAGGGTATCAACACTCCTTGATCAAGATAAGCACATGACGCAAACCCGCACCATCCTGCACGGCGACCTCGATGCCTTCTACGCCAGCGTAGCCCAGCGCGACCACCCGGAGTTGCGCGGCAAGCCGGTAGCGATCGCCTTTAGTTCGCGGCGAGGGGTGGTTGCCAGTTGCAGCTACGAGGCGCGGGAGTTCGGGGTGCGCTCGGCAATGCCGCTGTTCATCGCCCAGCAGCGTTGCCCCGAACTGATCGTGCAAGCCAGTGACTTCGATGCCTACCACGAGGCCAGCGCGACGATCCACACCATCTTCCGCGCCGTCACCACCCAGATCGAGCCGATTGCGCTGGACGAGGCGTTTCTCGACGTTACCACTGTTGCCCCCACTATCGCCGCTGGCGCGGAGCTAGCCCGCCGCTTCAAACAGCAGGTGCGCGAAAGCACCGCGCTGACTATCAGCTTTGGCGTGGCAAGCAACAAGCTGTGCGCCAAGATCGCCAGCGGGCAGGGCAAGCCGGACGGCCTGTTGGCAGTGGCGGCGGGTGGTGAGGCCGATTTCCTCGCGCCGTTGGCGGCGGGCAAGATCTGGGGCATCGGCCCTAAAACCAACGCGAAACTGGCTGAGGCGGGCATTACCACCATCGGCCAGTTGGCCGCGCTCGACGACGCACAGGCCACCAGCTTGTTTGGCCGCTGGGGACAGGAATTGCGGGCGATGGCGCAGGGGATTGACCCTCGACCGATTGTATCTGAGCGCGATAGCAAATCGGTAAGCAACGAAACCACCCTCGATGCTGATCTACGCCTGGCTGATGTTGCGGGCGCGGCGGCGATCCTGAACGAACTGGCCGAGGCGGTTGCCGCCAACCTGGTCGCCGAGGGGTTGCTGACGAAGTGTGTGGGGGTGAAGGTGCGGAGCAGCGACTTCCAGATTTACGGGCGGCAATGGACGCTGCTCGCCCCCACCGCCAGCAGTACGGTGATCTACAAGGCGGCGCTGGCCTGCTATCGTCGCTGGGTGGCGGAGATGCAAGCAGCGGGCAAGCCGCAACGGGTGCGCCTCCTGGGGGTCAAGGCCGCCTCGCTGGTTGCCCGCGACACGCCGCACCAACTCAGCCTATTCCGCTAGAGTTCGGTAGGGCGTACAACGGATTTGCCCTTACATAAAAACCCTACGTTTGTGGCAACTTCGTTAGTCGCAAATTGAACTCCTATTCCTCGTCATATGGACAGTTACGGCAGCCATTGCCGCAGCAGAAGCCGCGCTCTAGCAGGAACTCGCGGCACAGCGCCCCATCAGCATCGAAGGGATAGGTGTCTGGGAGAGGACTGAGGGACGAGGAATGAGAACTGAGTGGCTGGAGGTCAGCGTCTCTTTGCCCATCCGCTTCATTCTGCTGTTCCGCTTTTATTGCTTTGAGGTATATATTCTGCATCATATCCTTCGCCATTCAGTCCTCAATCCTCATCCCTCAGTCCTGAAATAGAACCGGCGCTGGAAGCGGTACAGCGTCTTCAGGGTTGCGCCACCCAGAGTGATGATCAGGATAACGTTGAGCATCGAGCGCCACAGGTCATAAGGCAATGAAGTAATCAGATAGAAGCTAGCGTAGGATTGGGCCAGGCGGCCCATCCGCTCCAGCCCGCTGCTAGTTATGCTAGCAAAATCGGCGGAGGCAGGCCAGAACCAGAGGTTGAGCAACCCGCCATATAGCAACCCCCAGGTCGCGCCGAAAGTCGCCAGCAGCGCCAGCGTGAACGGCCCTTGCGCCTCGCCCCACTTGCGCCGAATCAATCCCCCCAACCAGCCCGCCGACATTCCCACCCAGGCGGCCACTAGCATCTGGTAGGGTAGCCAGGGGCCGACTCCGCCGGTGATGATTGCCGAGACGAACAGGGTCAACGCCCCGAACAGGAAGCCAAAGCTGGCTCCGAACACGAACCCCGCCACAATCAGCAGGAAGAATATCGGTGATGCCCCCCCGAAGCTGGGCAGCAACCGCAGGCTGGCGTTGAGCGCGGTGAGGATGGCAAGCAGGGCCAGCCCTTTGCTGTTTAGCTCCTGCCCCTGAGCGGCCGCCAGGGCGACGAACAGGGCCAGCCCCGCCAGCAGCGCGAGCAGTAGCAAACTATCCGCCTCCCCGCCAAACAGCGGCCAGACGAACGCCACCGCGCCTATTATCAGCGTCGAGAACAGGGGGAGCGAGGTGAGTTTTGAGTTTCTGTAGGGGCGGATTGCGTCCGCCCTAAGTTTTGAGTTATTTTGCATTATTCTACATTCATAATTTCGCCAGGATGTCGGCCACGGTGAGCAGGCCGTTGCCGTATAGCTTGCCTACTTGAGTGGAGAAGATCAGCGAGTCGCCCAGCACGACGCGGGTGGGGCCGCTGACTGCGACTTCGCCATTGGCAAGCAAGGCCACCCTATCGGCAACCTCGGCCACCAGTTCCACATCGTGCGTTACCAGTATGATCGCCCGACTCTGCCACTTTAGCGTGTCCAGGTAGGCAACCAGCGCGGCTTTGCTGTCATAATCCAGCCCCCGAGTCGGCTCATCGAGCAACACCACATCAGGGTTGGCGACCAGCATCGCGGCGATGCCCACCCGCTGCTGTTCGCCGATGCTGAGGTCGCGGGGGTAACGGGCAGCGTGCGCGGCGATGCCAAGAGCCGCCAGAGTGTCGTCAATACGTTGTGCATCGGCGGGTAGCTGGTGGCCGCGCAGGGTGAAGCGAAGCTCATCGGCCACGGTGTCGGCAAACAGGGTGGCGCGGGCATTTTGCGGCACGTAGCCGATACGCTTCGCCAGTTCGCTGATCGGCTTGCCCACGATATTTTGCCCGTCCAAGCGTACCTCACCACCACCTGGCTTGAGCAACCCAATAATCAGCTTGAGCAGCGTCGTCTTACCTGCGCCGTTGCGCCCCATCACCGCCAACACCTCGCCACCTCGCACCGTCAGGTTGACCTTACGCAATACCTCCGCACCCGCATAGCTGAAGGACAGATTACGCAATTCGAGCAACGCACCCTCACCCCAACCCCCTACCGAGATGGGTGAGGGAGTCGCCGCCGCCCCTTTCCCACCGGGGGAGGGAGTTGCTGCTACCCCTCCCCCACCGGGGGAGGCTGGGAGAGGGCCAGCGGCGACGAAGTGTCGTGCCTCGCGCACCGACAGCGGCAGCGGCGACCAGCCTAGCGCCTTGCCCAGCGCGACCACTGGCGGGGCGAAGGGGGTGGCGGACAATGCGGCACGAGGCGGGCCGTCGGCGGCGATTGCGCCATCCGCCATGTAGATGATGCGGTCGGCATACTGCACCACCCGCTCCAGGCGATGCTCGGAGATAACGATAGTGATACCCAGATCGGCGTTGAGCTTCTGCAAGAGGGTAAGCAATTCCTCGGCGCTCTGGGGGTCGAGTTGCGAGGTTGGCTCATCGAGCAGCAGGGTGCGCGGCTGCATCGTCAGCGCGGCGGCAATCGCCAGCCGTTGCCGTTCGCCACCGCTGAGGGTACTAACCCGCCGCTTGCGTAGCTGGTCGAGGTCGAGTTGGTGCAACGTTTCTTCCACCCGCCGTCGCATCAGCAGCGGGTCGAGGCCCAGGTTCTCCATGCCGAAAGCCAGTTCGTTCTCCACATCCTCGGCCACCGCTTGCGCCTCTGGATCCTGGAAGACGAAGCCGATGCGCCCCGCCAGTTCGTGTGGCGGGCGGGTAAGCGTGTCTACCCCATCGAGCAATACATGACCGCTCCAGACCCCGCCATAGAAGTGCGGCGCCAGCCCGTTCATTGCCCGCAGTATGGTACTCTTGCCCGCGCCGCTGCCGCCCACCAGCAACACGAACTCGCCGTCGCCAATCTGCACGTTAATATCGCGCAAGGCGGGCGATGCACTTTCGGGATATGTATATGTAACATCGTCAAACTTTATCATAAGCGTTTCGCATCTTCACGGAGGGCTGCTCGATGGGGCGCAGTAGCGCGAGGGCGACGGGTGCTAGCAGCAACAGCATAATCAGGGCGGCAGGGTTGAAGTCGGGCGCAGCAATGCGGGGGTAGGGATAGTAGTCGGGCAGCCAACCCAGCAGCCTTACCACAAGCGCCAGCGCAGCGGTAGTCAGCCCTGTAGCAATCACGATGAAATCGGCGCGGCGCAGGGTAACGTGGCGGTAGCAGGTACGCTTCAGGCCGGGCGCGGTGTAGCCCCAGGCGCGGGTTTCCAACGCCTCGGCCATCTGTATTGCCTTCTCCAACCCCAGGGTGAGCAGCGGGGCGAACAGGGGCAGCAAGTCGCGCACCCGCACCCGATAGCCGCGCAACTCTTGCGCCGCTGCAATGTCATGAGCGGCTGCCAGTGTCTGCGGCACGAAGGCTACCGCCACGCTGGCCGCCAGGCCGACGCGGTAGAGCGGGCGAGGAGTGAGCTTGAGCAATTCGTAATGATCCACCGCC
The DNA here is from genome assembly GCA_038230695.1 of Chloroflexia bacterium. Lineage (GTDB taxonomy): Bacteria > Chloroflexota > Chloroflexia > QHBQ01 > QHBQ01 > QHBQ01. The sequence continues at coordinate 2,500 of JBBRMT010000092.1, read as the reverse complement.
CGATTGAAGACCGCGAACACCGCCAGCAGGGTGAGCAGTGTCAGCCCGCGCAACAGCCCGGCGACCAGCCCTTCCAGGGTGAGGATGCCGCCGATAGCGGGCCATTGCTGCGGCAGCCGCGCCACCACTGTCTCGCCATAGTGGGCGGTGAGGAAGTTAAACAGGGCAACGAAGCCGGTAATCGCCAACCCGAAGCGCAGCAACAACCCGCCGCTTATCCCCGCGCCACTCGCCGGGGTACAGGCGAGATAGACGCTGAGGCAAACCAGCAGCAGCATCAGCAGATAGTAGGGGTTGCCGCTAACCAGCATCGCCGCGCCCAGCAGCCAGGCTAGCCAGGTGCGACTATCCAGAGCAAATCCATCCCGCTCCCGCCGCCCCTGGGCCAGCAGCATGACCACGACGAAGGGAATCAGGGCTATTAGCAGCAGAGGTGAGAAGTTTTGAGTTTTGAGTTTTGAGTTTTGAGTTACGGGTGTTGGCGCGTTTAGTGGTACAGCCATCACAGTTGCTGAGGGCAATGGCAAAGCCCCATCCCCAGTCGCGGCAGAGGGTTGAGGAGTGGTCGTAGCCATAGCCACTGCCGCTCCCATCGTGGCAGAGGGTTGAGGTGAGGATGTGGACGAAGCAACTAGCGTAGCCCTTGCCGCTGGTGTAGGCTGAAGGGTTGCTACGATGCTCCCTCCCTTATTTCGTGGGAGAGTAGGAGTGGGGGGCGGCGCGGCTAGCTGCGCGAAGGTGTAAATCGGTGGCGGTGTATCGCTGCTGGCCCACGACCAACCTTCGACATCACCATCGTGTACCTGATAGGCGGTTGCGCCCTCGCTAGAGTAGACCCACCGCCCGCCTTTTAGGTGGAAGTAGCGCCAGTAGGTGCAAACGCCTGTACCCTGGCACTGGCAAAACGCCTGCTGCGCGGGCGGGTGACAACCCACACCATTGATGGCCGCGACGAGGCCGCCTGCCTGCCAGTCCATCTCCAGTGCGTCGCCGAAAGCGCGTTGCAGCAGATCGGCTCCGCTGATGCTATCGCCAGTGAAGCTGACCGCATAGGTGCCAACGCGATTGCCCGCCCAGCGCACCACCAGCCCGGCGCGATGTGGCGCAACCTGAGCCGCCGCTGTTGTTGTGGTGATGATGAACAACAGGAGCAGAATGATGAGTTTTGATTGTTGAGTTTTGAGTTTAGAGTTGGGCATTGTAGTTTCAGATTGGTGCAATGGTGCAAGTTAAAAGGTGGCTTGCAGAGTTACTGAGGGTTGGGGGCGTAGCCCTTTGTTGCAGCGCTACCCGTGCCTATCTTCAGCAGCGGCCTGCCCGGCGTTGACGCTTACAATTAGCATTGATGCGCTTGAACAATCGGAAGCTCGCGCACAACCCTCGATAACTCGGCGGACGGCGGGTTATTTCCCGCCACTACCACCCTTCACCCCTTGTGGACAAGGATTAGCTCACAAAGGGAGAGGGAGCAAAGACAACGTTCACTAACATAGCAAGTTAGCGGGTGGCCGAGCGGCGCAGCCGCAACCCTCCCGCAAGTGCGACGATGGCAAATATGGTGACGATGAGCAGCAGCAACAGGTTATCGCCCGCACCGGTCTGGGGTAGGCTGCTGGTGTTGCCGCTGGTGGGGGTAGCGTTTAGTTGCGTGCCGCTAGCTACTGCAGTGGGGGTGTTAACCACGGCGGGCAGGCTGGTGATCGCCGGGGTGGGATAGGTCTGGCCTGCATCGCTACGCAGCGGCGGCTGGGGCTGGGTGACGTATTCCAGCGCGGGGATGGCCTGCAAGGTGGCGAGGATGTTGTCGCTTGCACCGCTGCTCTGGAAGGCGAACGCACCGCTGGGTTGCTGTAGCTTGAGCAACTCAGCCAGTGAGGTCGCGCCATTGCCCTTGTCGAAGGGGGTGCCAGTCGCTGACGGGTTGAGGCCCAACCCTACCAGAGCCTGGATCGCGTAGGCGGTGGAGTTGGCATCGGTATCGGTGCCGTATTGCGATGGGTTCTGGTATGGGAAGCCGCCATCGGCGTTCTGCTGGCTCTTGAGATATGCCAGCGCCTTGCTCATCGCGGGATTGGCTTTGTCTACTCCGTTGGCAATTAGCGCCTGAATGGCGAGGGCGGTGGTGTTGGTGTCACCATCGTTGGGCTTGCCTGCGCCGCCGAAGGCCCAGCTACCGTCGCTGATTTGCAGGCTGGTAAGTGCGGTAACGGCGGTAGGCGGCACGCTGCGGCCCAGTTGCTTCTGGGCCAGCAGGCAGTAGGCGTGGTCAATGGTGCTGCTGCCGTACATCCCGCTGCTGCCGTTGTAGAAGCCGTCAATCTTAGCGTAGATATTGACCCCACCGTAAGTTTGACCGCTCGGCAGGCTCGTAGCGGCAGCCAGGGCGCTCTTGCAGGTCTCGCCCGCGCTCTTGGCGGTGGCGATGTGACCAAGCAGGAAGTAGGTGAGCGATTTACCGCTCTTGCTGATGCCTGCAGGCGCTTTACCCGCAGCGGCGAAG
>JBBRMT010000091.1:0-16369 GCA_038230695.1 Chloroflexia bacterium | reverse complement strand
GCAAGATGAAACGGCGTTTTTTCAGCCCGCCCATCGCTTCGCGCACCCCTTTGGTAATGTTCTCCGCAATCGTTGCCATGTTTTCTATCTTCCCCCGTGCTTAGGTTGGGATCTCCGCTGCCGCCACCGCATTGCTGCTACTGATCGGCTGGCCGACCCGCATTGTCTTGTAGATGTTGTAGAACTGCAGGCAGAAGCCTGCGAATAGCAACGCCCCGCTCATCGCCCTGCCGATGGCGTAAGGCCTCATCGAGGGCAACGCCTGGTATACGGTCTGGCCCTCCAACCATGCGCCGCCCTGGATCAGTCCGCCGATCTGCAGCGTGAGCATCATAATCAGGAAGCCAAGCGTGACCAGCCAGAACTGGGCCTCGCCCAGCGCGGGACTCCAGATGCGCCGCTTCATTATCACCGGCACCATGTAGTAGAGACCACCCATTGCCCAGAAGCTCATCGTCCCCAGCATAGCCAGGTGAGCGTGGCCGGTGATCCACCAGGTGAAGTGGACCAGGCGGTTGAAGCCCTGGATTGACTGGAACGGCCCCTGCACGCAGGTCACGAAGTAGAATACCGTGCCGACGATCAAGAACTTGAGCGGCAGGCTCTCATATATCTTGCCCCAGTTGCCCCGCATCGTCATCCAAATGTTGCCCAGGAAGCTGAACACCGGCACGAACAGCCCCATGCTGCCGATAACCGCGACCGTCTTCAGATAGCCGGGGGTCGGCGTTTCCAGCAGGTGATGATGGCCGACCATCGTGTAGAAGAAGATAATGGTCCAGAAACCAATCAGTGACAGGGTGTGGCTGTAGAGCGGTGAGCGGATGATCAGGGGAACGAAATAGTAGACCATCGCCACGCCGCCGATGGTGAACCATAGGCCGAGGACGTTGTGGCCGTAGAACCAGTTCCAGATCGAGTCGCGGATACCATCGAGGCTGCCCGACGGCCCGATGGGGAAGCCCGACAGGCTGCCCGGATCCCAGATGACGTTGCCGATCGCATAGACCATCGGCATCAGTATTAGCGCGGCGGTGCTATACCAGACCGAAACGTATAGCTTTTTCTCCTTGCGCGACAATACGGTACGCACGATGTTGTACAGGTTCATCAGCAGCACGATCTCGACCAGAATATCAATCGGCCAGATCAACTCGGCATACTCGCGGCCCTGGGTCATGCCCGCAGGCAGGGTAAGGGCAGCCAGGATACCAACCACATTCCAAAGGATCATGGAGATGTTGCCGAGGCGTTCGCTGTGCAATCGCACGCCGCACAGCTTCGGCACGATGTAACTAAATGCGCCGAACCAGATGCTGCTGACCCAGAGGAAGAACATTACGTTGACGTGTACGGCGCGGATACGACCAAACTCCAGCACGGCAATACCACCCAGGAAGTCTGGCGCGGCCATCTCGGTGGCGGCGATCAGCCCAGCGATGCCGCCGATAATCACCCAGATCACGCCGGTAAGGATAAAGTTTCGGGATGTGCTAAACTCTTTGTCCACTGCTTCCCCCCTCCCCTTCTGGGAGTTTTGAGTTTTGATTATCAGCTAATGCGCTAGAAGTGGTGACCTGAATGGGTCCACCAAAATGATCCTGTTTTGAGTTTGCGGTACTTCAACTCAAAACTCAAAAATCAAAACTGCTACAATCGTCGTGAGCGGGCGGTAATCGCCATGGCGCGGCCAGCCGGCGTATCGGCCAGCGGGAGGCCCGTCGTATCTATCCCAGGGGTGGCGACCGGCTGAGGCGTTTTAGTCTGCTTCGGCACCAGAGCGAGGGTAGCGATTATGACGATGGCGCTAATACCGATAATAATAAGCAGGTTCAGCCAGGTAAGATCTGTTCGGTTGGCGACATCGCTGTTGAACGTAACCCAGCTAGCCACCGCCTTGCGGCTCTTCATCTCGCGCAGGCCGGGCGCTCCATTCCACACCGCAAAGGCAACGTTGGTAGTCTTACCCGGCACAATCTGCGCCGCCCCCGTACTGCCGTTGTCGTAGATACGGGAGAAGACCACATTCCAGCCCTTGATCGTCTGGCCCTCGGCGGTAACGACGTTGCCCCAGACTCCTTTGCCCATGGGGTTGAGACCGGCGGCATCGGCGGCTTTGCAGATACCATTGCTGACCAGGTTGAAGACGGGGCTACCGTTGTGGGTGTTCTCTACTACAACCTGCTGGCTGGCCTTCCACTGCCAGATGTTAACCGGCGCATCGAGTTGGCCCATGCACTGGAACGGGGTACTCGCCTCCACTGCCAGCGGCCACTCCAGGGCCACTGCGTCGGACGATTGCTGTGCATCTTCCACATTATTCATCGTGTCGTCAGCCCAACTGACCATAATTGCCAGCGTCTTGCTATCATCCAACGCCCGCACGTACACGGCGTGAACGCTGCCACCGCTGGGCCTGACCATCTGCTGGGCGCTGAGAGGCACCTCGACCGCCAACGCCTTGCTGCTCCACAGGTTGGAGTTGGGGTCGGTGGTAGGCAATTGCCCATCGGGGACGCGCACCGGCTTGACCGTGATGGTAGCCGAGCTAACCATACTGAAGTTAGCCAGGCTCATAGCGATGCTGAAGGCGATTGCCAGCCCCAGCATTACACCTGCGGCTGAGATGCGTGTGAGTTTTTTGCTGCTTCGTGCCAGAGGCATAGTTAATCTCCCACCCTTATACGGCTTGTCTACTGCTCCCCCAACCTTCCCTGGTAGGAAGGTTGGATACACGCCTCCCCGATTGGGAGGAATAGTGTGCTAGCGCAGCTTGGAGAGGTAATCTACGATGGTCGCCCGCTCCTGATCAGTCATTGGTATCTGCGGCATGAAGCTGGGATTCATATGGATATTGCTTGGAGTTGGGGTTGGGCCACCGCCAGGCGTAATCGTGGGCGCAGGGGTAGCGTACAGGTTGAGCGCCAGCGTAGCGGTGTAAGCCCATAGGTAAGGGCCACGCTCCCAGGCGGGCATCGCCTGCGGATTCTTGATCCAGCGATTCATCCAATCGGCGGTGCGCCGACCGCCCACCAGGGTCAGGTTGGCGGCCACATTGCCGCCCACACTGCCAATCAGATGGCAGTTGAGGCAGCCCTTTGACAGCAGTAGCTCCTTGATCGGGCGCGTGTCGGTTACGGTCATCGAGCTATTAGGTGGCACTGGTAGATCGCCAGCCAGGTTCGCGGAAGGGATGTAATAGATGGTGGTGTTGAAGTCACCATATTGTAGGAAGGCGGTAAGTTGCTCGATCTGTTGGTCGTTGAGCGGCCCGCCGTTATCCTGGCCCCAGGCGGGCATATTCGGGATTTGCGGGTTGGGCTGCACACCCTGCCGCCCCTGGTGGATGGTCTTGACAATCAAATCGTGGGCGGCCTGCAAATCGGCATCCTTATTGCCGCCTACATCGGGGCTGCGCCACTCGGCACGGTTGATGGCGGGGCCAATGCAGCCCTCGCCCAATGGCCCGTGGCAGATTGAGCAATATTGCCCGTATAGTTGCTGCCCGGTAGCCGCCGCCGCTGCCAGTTGCGAATTATTCAATTGCTCGGCGCGGTTGGAGTCTACCACAAAGTAGAGTACTCCACCCGCGATCAGCGCCAGGGTTAGCGCGATTGCAAGAATGCCTTTATCGTTCATCGGGTTTGCTCCCCCATTGAATTGCAGATTTTAGATTTTAGATTGCAGATTGCAGATTGCAGATTAAAGGCTGCTGATCAAGCCAACCCCCAACTCCTTCCACCGTGCGCCCCATAACCGACGAGGAACTTAGACCGGTGTTACCTGACCGGCTTTGGGATCCGGATCCCACTTGGCGCGGGAGAGGATGGTGCCGGAGTCGACAATCACCGTGTCGCCTTGCAAGGTAATCATCATATGATCGAGCGGGCGTGGCGCGGGGCCAGCGACAATCTGGCCGGTTGGCACATAGGTCGAGCCGTGGCAGGGGCAGTGGAACATCCCCACGTACTTGACCTGGCCGCTGCCATCGGGGGCGAGATAGCTGGGAAACTCCTCAGTAGGGTTGAATGGCACGGTACAACCGAGGTGGACGCACTTCCAGTACAGGGCGATCAGACCCATCGGCAGGTGGACGAGGAAGAAGTGACCGTCGCGGTTGCGGGCGGTAGCGCCGAGGGTGGTAGTGAATACGCCATTGGCCTGCACCGCTACCGGAAAGTCGGCCACCTTGCCTGCGGTGATCTTGCCACCGAACGCGCTGGTCTTGGTAGGATAGAAGAACTTGAAGAATCCCCCCAGCGACAACGCGCCAGCGACGGCAGTAGCGCCGATGAACGCCGCCTTGAAGAAGCCGCGCCGACTAATTTCGCCCTCAGTTCCCTCCGAACCGAGGTCCAGCCGACGGCTCTGTTTTAGATCTTCGCTAACAACTTTGCCCATGATAACTAACTCCTTTAGTGCGACGCTGGCATTGCCCAGGGGAAGTACAGGTTCATGCTGGGACCGCGGAATGCGGTGCCAATAATAGTTAGCAGTGTATAACTGGCGACGAAGCCGGTGAATAGCGCGATGATGATCTCGGTGCGATTGGCCTTCCACACCTTCGCCATAATCAGCACCAGGATGCCAGCCAGTATCGCCATGATGGTGAGCGGGTAGATGTAACCGGCGAACGCTTGCACGATAAAACCTTGCAGACTGGGATCGAAGCCGAAGCCGTTGGTGATGTTGGCGAACCAGGTCTTGGCGGGGAACTGGGCATCAATCAGCACCAATGCGCTCTCCAGAATGAAGGTGTAGATGAAGGTGAAGATGGTGATGGGGATACCCTTGCGCGAGTAGAACCACACCCCTACCCCTTCCGGCTTGTTGTCGATGTAGGGGATGGCGGCAATCGCCACCAGCGCCAGCGAGGGTATAATCACCCCCGCCAGGTCGGGCGACATATGCAGCAGCAACTCTTGCAGGTTGAGGAAGTACCAGGGCGCTTTGGATGGATTAGGGGTCTTCTCCGGGTTCGCCAACTGGTCGAGCGGCCCATTGATCAGCACCGACAGCAGCAGGATGTTCAGGCTGACAACTACGGTGGCAAGGAACTGGCGGATCATCAGATGCGGCCAGACTTGCACCGTATTGGCCTTGCGCCGCGCGGTTGCCACCTGCGTCTCAGGGTTGCGCCGCACCGCCAGCCGCGCCAGCATCTCTTCGCGGCTCGGCACGCGGGTGTTCTCGCCGCCCTGCCCTGCGCCAGCCTTCGGTGGTTGGGTTGTGGTTGCCATGACAAACCCCCTTACTTCGTTAATGGTTAATGGTTAATGGTTAATGGTTAATGGTTAATGAAGAACCCTGAACTCCAGCATTTACCATTTACCATTTACAATTGTCTTTTACAGTCCCCGTGAGAAGCCGTCCTTGCGGATGCGCCAGAAGTGAACGCTGAGGAACAGCGATAGCAGCAGCGGCAAGGCGATTACGTGCAAGGTATAGAAGCGAATCAGCGTGTTCTGACCCACAGTGCGGTCGCCAAGCAGCAGGAACTGCACCAGGCCGCCGAGGAATGGGGTCGAGCCGACCATGTTGGTGCCGACTGTCACCGCCCAGTAGGACAGCTGATCCCAGGGTAGCAGGTAGCCGGTGAAACTGAGCAGGAAGGTGAGGACCAGCAGCACCACGCCGACCACCCAGTTGAACTCTCGCGGCGGGCGGTAGCTGCCGGTGTAGAACACGCGGCACATATGTAGAAAGACAACAATAACCATGCCGTGCGCCGCCCAGCGGTGCATATTACGCATTAGCTGTCCGAAGCTGACGCTGCCTTGCAGGTCGAGCATATTCTGATAAGCCAGCGGCACCTGCGGCACGTAGTAAAACATCAGCAGCACGCCGGTGAAGGTGAGCAGCAGGAAGAACAGGAAAGAGATACCTCCCAGCCCCCACGTGTAAGTAATCTTGATTGCCTCAGGGCGGGTGCGGGTGGGCTGCAGGTGCAGGAACACGCTGCCCATTACCGCCAGCGCACGGGTGCGGGCGTTGGTGGGCCAGGGGTTGCGGATCACCGAGCGGTACACTTGAGAGCGGGTAAAGGCTTGGTACAGCCGATTAGGTATCTGCATCTCTGTCTCCCATCTTCACAATTGCAGATTGTAGAACGTAGATTACGGACTGACGCTGCGTTGGGCAAAGGCAAACCACTGGTTGCCGCTATTGGTTACTGCTTACTGGTCAATATCCTTGGTGTCGTCGCCGGTGAAGCGTTCGATGGCGTAGAGGATTGCCAGGGTAAATATAATCGTGCCGAATACGATCAGCAGTTCGATTGTTTCGCCAACTACCATCGTCGGCCTCCTTCGCATAGCAGGTTATAGCTGCAACTGTGTAGCACGCCGTGTGCCGCGAATGGCGGGATGAGGGCGCAAGCTCATTATATCACGCCGTCAAGCCTGGCGATAGCCCAACCGAATTAAAAAAGCGTATAAAAGCATTTACTCTTTTTCGGCGGCCACGGCGGACATTCTATCAGGTGTTCGGGTAGAAGTCAAGCGGGATCTAAGCTAATTTGCCTGCAAAACCCCTCTCCTAGCGGGCTTTTCGCTACCTATAATTGGTGAGGGGCAGTAGCGGTGGGTATAAGCCACCGCTTGCCAAGTTACCGAGGGCTGGGAGCGAAGCTCCGAGTGGTCAAGCGCATCAATGTTTATTGAAAGCGTCAACGCGCCAATTGGTGTCGAGGATAATCCTCAACCAAAAGCAGTGGCAATTTCCTTCAGTCCCCGTTCGGCAGCGTCGAGGTACTCACCCGCGAGGATGGGGTCGAGTGGTTGGTTGATGGTGCTAACCTCGTCGTTCAGGCGGGCGCGGATCTGCACCTGGATGGCGGGCCGCTCCAGCAACAATGCCTCCATCTGCGCCAGTACGCGCATCGCCTCGGCCTGCCGCGCCATCTGCTGCGGTTCAGCGACAGAGCGATATTCGTACACGAACTCCTCAGTCACACCGTCGGGGTTGATCAGGATGTGCAGGCTATTCCACACCCGCACCGCTTTCAGGCTGGGATAGAGGTAGGAGTTCAACGCCCGATCCAACGTGCCGTCCACGAAGCGGCGGTCATACTTCTCGGCTAGCAAATCGCGCAGTTGGTCAACCCGCAGCTTGCCATCGGCCACCTGCTTGCGCCATTCCATATATGTGTCCCACTCGATGCGCTCCTCCATGTGCGGCAGGTGGATGAGGCGCATCACCTGCTCCTGCACATCGTCCTCGCGCTCGACCAGGTGCCGCCACATCGCAGTCGGCTGCGCCTCGAACCATACCAAATCGGCGAGACGGACGTAGCGGGGGTAGGACGGGGTTTCGGTTGTGCTATTCATGATATAGAGGCTAATCCTTTATTAATTATGCTTTGGTTCGTTGCTGTTGACGAGCAATCCTTCGCAAGAACTCTTCATCCTACTCAAAAAAGCGTTGACCCAACGCAACATCAACGGCTTCCTGTACGATCGTTTCTTTGCCATTATTACGTGCGTGCAAATGTGTGATAACTTCATCCTGCCCCAGCAAATACGCTTCGGCATGGGCAAGGCGACGGGTCATATCGAATCTTTCGTTCCAGTTTTTCCCGTGCCTACCCTTACGTGTAGAAACAAAGTGATAGCACAGATCTTCGATTACGCCTGTTGGTCGCGCAACTAGATGAAGGCCGCCCCAATCGAAGGCAAAAACAAGGCCGGGATAGTCTCTCGCGTGAAGGATTTGGTCAATATGCTTATCCACCAGCAATACCCTCTCCTCCTGTGCCTGCGCCTCCTCATTAGTTAGCTGATGACAGTTCACTGCATGATACGCCGAGTAAGAGCGATCGTACATACAGGCCAAAATACCGTATTGAGCGTAAAGTTCCTTCCGCACTTGCTCTATAGTCAGTGTGCCTTCAGTTATTGCTTGCCGCCACTGCATTTCCTCTTCATGCGTGATTAGCTGGCGGTGGGCTGGCAGTGCCTTCAATCTCTCATACTCCGCCTTAGCTTCATCACAATGCCTTTCGACCAAGCTATAGGCACGATAATAGAAGATACCTATCCATGCCAAATCATCAAGGAAGGCGTAGCGTGGGTAATCTGTTTTCTGAATCTCAGCCATAGATACGGTTCACTAACAAAGTTTCGACGTATGAATGTGTGCTTCACCGTTCTCCCTCACCCAACCTCTCCCGCTGGGAGAGGAGTAGATCAGGCCAAAGCCGCAATCACCGCTGGCAGATCGGTGAACACGTAATCGGGACGCTGTTCGGTTGGCAGCGCGTCAACCTCGGCCTGCGTGCTTACGCCGGTCAGCACCATGATGGTACGCAAGCCTGCTGCTTTGCCGCCCGCGATGTCCGTATCCAGCCGATCGCCGAGGGCGGCGACTTGTGTGGCAGGCAGGCCCAGCAGGGTGAGAGCCATATCCATAATCGGGCGGTGCGGCTTGCCGATAATCGTGGGCGGCACATCGGTGGCAGCGACAACGGCGGCGACAATCGCGCCCGCGCCGGGGGCTAGCCCCTCCTCGGTCGGCAACGTTACATCGGGGTTGGTAGCGATGAAGCGTGCGCCTTTCCTGATCGCAAATGTAGCAATCTTTAGCTTATCATAAGTAAGCTGCGGGTCAATCCCTACCACCACTGTTTGTGGCTCGCGTTCATCGTAGTGGAACTGGGGGTATTCCTCGATCGCCTCGCGGATGCTTGTGCCGCCAATATAGTAGAAGCCACCGCTTGCCCCGCTGTTCGCCAGATAGTATGCCGAGGCCAGCGCCGAGGTGAAGATACGCCCTGCGTCAATCTGGCCGATGCCCAGCTTTGCCAGCTTATCGCAATATGCTTCCGGCGTAAGGCTGCTGTTGTTAGTCACCAGCAGCCAGCCGATGCCGTGCGCCGCCAGCGCAGGAAATAGCTCCGCTGCGCCAGGAAGCGCTTGCTGCCCGCGATAGAGTACACCATCCATATCTATTAGAAGGCCGCGAATGTCAGAGGGAAGTTGCATGGGTGCATTATACCATATGGTCAAGTACGAAGTAATCTACCTTCTACCTTCTACCTTCTACCTTGTGCCTTCTTGCGTTGGCGTGTAACTTGCTAAAACCCTGGTCATGCAGATACATCAACTCCACCCCTGGGACGTAAGCGCCAGCGAAGCGATTGCCATTCAGCAGCGGCTACGTGGTATGGTCAACCTGGAAGATGCGCCACAACTTAGTGCTGCCAACGGCGTGAAGCTGATCGCCGGAGTGGACATCAGCACTAGCGGGATAGCGCGGGCCGCAGTGGTCTTGCTTTCTTTTCCTGAACTTGAGCTAGTGGAAGCGGTTATCGCAGATCGGCCCCTCGATTTCCCCTACGTGCCAGGGCTGCTCTCCTTCCGCGAAGCCCCCGCAATTTTGGCCGCCTTCGAGAAACTGACCCAAACGCCCGACCTGATTATGTTTGATGGGCAGGGTATCGCCCACCCCCGCCGCTTCGGCATTGCCAGCCACATCGGGGTCATCCTCGACCTGCCCAGCTTCGGTTGCGCCAAGTCGCTGCTGCGCGGCAAGCCGGAGGGTGAACTGGGTGAGCAGCGTGGCGCGACTGTGCCGTTGATAGACAAGGGCGAACAAGTCGGCGCAGCGCTACGCACCCGTGATCGAGTCAACCCTGTCTACATCTCCCCAGGCACCCACATTTCGATTGAGACAGCGGTGCGATTTGCCCTCGCCTGCTCCACGGGCAAGTATCGTTTGCCTTAGCCTACCCGCCTTGCCCACAACACCGCCGCGATGCCCAAGAGTTTACCTGCAGCCACTCTCAGCCACGCTTCTGACAAGAATACCGCATTGTTTTTCACAATCTCCGCCATTTTTTAACCTATATTCCGCTCACCTGGTATATAGTATCATGAATGGCGGCATTTATCTTGCTTAAATACCATGGCCCGCAGATTGGAACAGTTCCACAGCCACTTGGAATATGCTTGATTGAGCGGGTTAGAAGATAAACTAACAAAATTTATTAGATAAGGAAACGTAAATGAAAAGGCCAATTCAAGCATTGATGATGCTCTTTGTTGTCGCGTTCGTGGTAGCTGCCTGCGGCGGTAACAATACCCCCACACCGGGCGCAACCCCCACCACTGGCACAAGCAGCTCGGTAATCAGCGGCACAACCAGCACAGCAGCTACGCCGACTATCGCAATGATGGCAGCTACTCCGACGATGGGCGCAAGTGGCACGATGAGTAGCACTACCCCGATGGGTAGCGCAACCCCGATGAGCAGCACAACGCCAATGAGCGGTACTACTGGCGCAACCACACCTACGGCTGGCGCAAGCGTCGCTGTAACTCCCACAGTTAATACCGGCGTAGGGGTAAATGGCGGTAACGCCACCCAGCTTACCATCGGCATGAGCCAGGAGCCGGATACCCTGTTCAGCCCCAATGCCCAGGCATCGGTTTCAACCTACATCCTCGGCGCGGTCGAGGGTAACGGCTTGATCGGGATTGACAATCAGGCCAACCTATTCCCCGAAATCGCCGAGCGGGTGCCATCGCTACAGAATGGCGATGCAAAGTTTATCGGCACAGGGGCCGACCAGCAACTGCAAATCACCTGGCATATCCGCAAGGGGTTGAAGTGGTCGGACGGCAGCTCAATCACTGCCCATGATGTAGTCTATGGCTGGCAGAGCATCTTCGAGAACCCCAACGTGCAGGTGGTTAGCCGCACTTCCGCCGACAAGTTCCAGAGTGTGGTTGCCAGCGATGATTACACCGTAGTTGGCACCTTGCTGAGTGAGAAACAGGCGAAAGCCCTCTACACCAAGGACAATAATCGTTATGCCAATTATCAAAGTCAAAGCGGCCCGGTGGTAGATCCGTTGTTCGCCACCCTGTTGCCCATCTACCCCGAACACGCCTATGGTAAGCTCGATGCCACCAAGCTGCAAGCCAGCGATTATGGCCGCGCTCCGCTAGGCGCTGGGCCTTACAAGGTAGACCAGTGGATTGCGGGGCAGGCCATTGTGCTGGTGCCTAACCCCAACTACGATTTGACTAACAACAAGCCTGCGTTCCAGAAGATCGTCTTCAAGATTGTGGGCGATACCAACCAGTTGCTTGCCCAGTTGCAAACCGGCACGGTTGACATGATCACTTCTGATGCCACGACTACCGCGATGATCCCGCAGCTCGATCAAATTGCCGCCGCTGGCAAGGTCAAGCCTTACTACATCCCCGGCTCGCAGTGGGAACACGCCGACTTCAACCTGAGCAACCCGCTGTTCCAGGACAAAACTGTGCGCCAGGCGATCGCCTATGCCGTCAACCGCCAGCAAATCGTGGATAAGGTCCTTTACGGTAAGAGCGTGGTGCTGAACACCTGGATTACCCCCAACGTTACCCAGTTCTTTGATGGCGACCTGAACAACTATGCCTACGACCCGACCAAGGCCCGTCAGATGCTGGCAGCAGCAGGCTGGAAGGCTGGCAGCGACGGCATCCTGGTCAAGAATGGCAAGAAGTTTAGCTTCAAGTACAGCACCACGGCGGGCAACCAGTATCGTCAGGCGGTCAGCCAGCTTATCACCGCCGACCTGAAGGCGGTGGGCATTGATGCACAACTTCAATACGTACCCGCCCAGCAGTTCTTCGGCCCGCAAGGTCCTGTCACTCTACGTACCTTCGATGTAGCCGAGTTTACCTGGGTCAGCGCACCCGATCCCGGCTGCGACCTGTACACCACGGCAGGCATCCCCACTCAGGCGAATGGCTATAGCGGCCAGAATGACCCCGGCTGGAGCAACGCCGCCAACGACAAGCTGCTCAATCAGGCGTGCAACGACGCTACCATCGCGCTAGACCCAACTAAGCGGGCGGCAATCTACAAGCAAGAGCAGCAGATCTTCAACGACGAGCTGCCGGTTCTGCCGCTCCATGTACGCCTCGACATTAGCGCCGCTCCTACCGGCTTGCAGAACTACAAGCCAACCGGCTCCTCCATCCCCTTTACCTGGAACATCGCCGAGTGGCGACTGGCGAAGTAAAGCCTCTCTTACCCACAGCAACGCGAGTCATCTCCATAGCGGGGATGGCTCGCGTTTTTTCCGCAGCAGGCAAGCTCCCTGATTATTGTTTTGAACCATTCAGGGGGACGGCTGGTATTATATGATAAGCCCCCAACTTTATAAGCTGACTCCGATGGTGACAATCCGAACCTGCCTTTGCAGAATGGTGAAAACTTGAACATTTTGCATTGGTATGGTAATATCCTGTACGCAACGGCTGAACAATAACAAAGCCGGGTCGTATCAACCTTACGCAAGTAAGGATGGCGGGTCGGGTTTACATATCGGTCTCCAACTCTCCCACAGCGGGGTGTGGGAGTTGTGCTACTGTTTACCTGGGCATCCTCTACAGCTTCGGGTTTCGACCAGAAGTCAGAGGTGACGGAAGGGAGTGGTAGGGCATAAGGAGCGGCGGTTTAACCGTTCAGTCAGCCCAATGTGGGCATTCAAGTTGTCAACGTTTGTCTCTAGTTTCGAGGAGGATAGAATGTCAAAGACCCTGAAGCAGTATGCCCGCGTCTTCGCGTTCGCGCTCGTCGCCCTCATGCTCAGCATGATGGCGATGCCCGCAACCCAGAGCGCGGCGCAGTCCAGTGGTAGCACGATGAACGGCCACGCGGTGGCCGCCGATTTCCTAAGCTACTGGAACGCTCATGGTGGCCTGTCGATCAACGGCCTGCCCATCACCGATGAGCATCCAGAAGTTAGCCTGACCAATGGTCAGAGCTACCCGACCCAGTGGTTCGAGCGTGCTCGCTACGAGCGTCACTCTGAGAACGCTGCGCCCTACAATGTGCTGCTCGGCCTGCTTGGCACCAACCAGGCGGAAGGTCGCACCTTCGATGTGGCGACCGATACCAGCAACTCTGCCTCTCATATGTACTTCACGCAGACCAAGCACAGCCTGTCGGATACCCCCGGCCCGTTCATGACCTACTGGAACACCAACGGCGGCCTGTCGCAGTTCGGCTACCCGTTGAGTGAGCAAACCCAAGAAGTCAGCACCGACGGCAAGACCTACGACGTGCAATACTTCGAGCGCCAACGCTTCGAGTTCCACCCGGAGCAGAGCGACCCCAAGTACAAGGTGCTACTCGGCCTGCTGGGCGTACAGCAGTACAAGCAGCAGTTCGTCGCTCGCGCTAACACCACTGCTGGCCTTAGCAACAGCCACGACACCATCACCATCGGCATGAGCCAGGAGCCGGACACCCTGTTCAGCCCCAACGCCAATGCCTATGTTTCTACTGTACCTCTCGCCACGATCGAGAACGGCCTGATCGGCATTGACCAGAACAACGTCTTCTATCCCGACCTCGCCGCCTTCATCCCCGGCCTGGACAACGGCGCAGCCCAGTTCATCGGCGCTGATGGCCCCGACCAGTATCTGCAGATCAAGTGGAAGCTGCGCCACGGCATCAAGTGGGCCGACGGCGTAGAGTTCACCGCTGCGGACGTGGTCTACGGCTGGCAGGGCATCTACGAGAACCCCAACGTGCAGGTAGTTGACCGCACCACTGCCGACAAGTTCAGCAGCATGGTCGCAGTTGACAACTACACCGTAGTCGGCAAGATGCTCAGTGAGAATCAGGCCAAGGCGCTTTACGCCAAGGACAACAACCGCTACGGCCAGTATAAGACCCAGAGCGGCCCTGTGGTAGACGCGCTGTTCTTCAGCGACACCTACGTTTACCCCGAACACGCCTACGGCAAGCTCGATGCCACCAAGCTGCAGGCCAGCGACTACGGTCGCGCCCCGCTCGGCACCGGCCCTTACCGCGTGCGCCAGTGGGTGGCCGGTCAGGCCGTTATCCTGGAGCCGAACCCCAACTACAACCTTACCCCCAACAAGCCCGCCTTCAGCACCGTTACCATCAAGATCGTGGCGGACACCAACCAACTGTTGGCCCAGGTCCAGACCGGCCAGGTGCAGATCGTTACCTCCGATGCCACCAGCCTCAGCCAGGTGCCGCAGCTCGACCAAATCGGGCAGGCTGGCCTGGTCAAGCCTTACTACATCCCCAGCGCAACCTGGGAACACATTGACTTCAACCTGAGCAACCCGCTGTTCAAGGATGTACGGGTGCGCCAGGCATTCGCCTACGCTATCAACCGCCAGCAGATTGTGGACAAGGTACTGTTCGGCAAGACCGTCGTCGCCCATAGCTGGATTACCCCGAACATCACCCAGTTCTACAACTCCGACGTGCCGAAGTATGCTTACGACCCAGCTAAGGCGACTTCGATGTTTGCAGCCGCTGGCTACACTCCTGGCTCTGATGGCATCCTCACCGGCCCCGGTGGCAAGATGAGCTTCAAGTACCAGACCACCGCAGGCAATGCGTACCGCCAGGCTGTCACCCAGCTGGTAGCCGCTGACCTGAAGGCGGTTGGCGTTGACGCACAGCTTGAGTACGTCCCTGCCCAGCAGTATTTCGGCCCGCAAGGCCCGCTCACCCTTCGCACCTTCGCCTTCGGCGAATATGCCTGGGTTAGCTCCGCCGACCCGGGTGGCATCAGCCTCTACGACACCGCTGGTATCCCAACCCAGGCCAACGGTTACACCGGCCAGAACTACCCCGGCTGGAGCAACCCCGCCAACGACAAGCTGCTTGAGGATGCTAATGCTAACAAGCTGATCGCCCTCGACCCAGCGAAGCGTGCTGTTGCTTACAAGGCGGAGCAGGTTCTGTTCGCCCAGCAACTGCCGGTTATCCCGCTGCACGTCCGCCTCAACATCACCACCGCTCCGGTTGGCCTCCAGAACTACAAGCCGAGCGGCACTAGCCTTCCCGAGACTTGGAATATCCAGGAGTGGCGCTGGAAGTAGTAGCCCAACGGCTACACCCCGACTACTAGAACCATAACTGGTCGCAAAGGCTCCTCCCACATGGGAGGAGCCTTTGCTGTGGCAGAATACCCGCCCCGCTTAACCATGAAGCCACTCGTAGGGCGAGGGCTGCGCGTCGCCATCTCGCATACCTTATCAGGGCGAACAACAGCTCGCCCATGCTGAACTCTTTCCCCGTTTTGACCACGACATTCCTTAGTAGACGCGCCACGCCGTGACAAGCCTAGATCAGGTATGCTATACTGGGTATGGGCAGACTCCTTTCGATGTGGCTGACATATCGGGAAAGTGGCTGAAAAGCCGCCAGGTGCTGTGTAGGGTCGAACCGTTGTTCGCCCTTATCAACCAGGATGCGCCTGCGCTTGGGCCTTCTCTCAATCGGGGTGGAAGTTGGGTAACAATGGATGAAGACAACGTGCCTACGGCAAGCTGGCTAGACTTGTACGACTGGCGGCAGCGGGTGGCGCGGATGTATCAGACCCGCGAAGTGTGCTGGCGTAACGGCGCAGATGAGGTGACGATTTTGGCTCGTTTCCGCGCCGAACGCGACGCAATGTTTGCGCGGCACCCGCAATCACCCTTGAGCGAGGCGGCGCAACGCAGCTTCAGCGGCCTGCAATACTTTGCCCATAACTCGACGCTGAAGTTGGAGGCGACCATGGAGCCGTATAGCGTTGGCGAGTCGATTGCCTTCGATAATGGCAGCGAGGCGATGCTGCTGCACCCTGCTGCCCGCGTACGCTTCAGCCTGGATGGCGCGGCTTTGCAACTGACCGTCTACTGGGTGGCCGCCTATGGCGGTGGGTTGCTATTGCCCTTCCGCGATACCACCTGTCCCGCCGAGAGTTACGGTGGTGGCCGCTATTTGTTCGACACCGTGAAAGGCAGCGACTTTCTGCGCCTGGATGATGATGTCACTGCGTCGCTCGACACAATCAGACAACTCGGCTATGCAGGTGGGCAGGTTATCGTTGACTTCAACTACGCCTATAACCCCTCGTGCGCTTATGATATACGCTGGGTTTGCCCGCTTGCGCCCCGCGAGAACTGGCTGCCACTGCCGATCAGGGCGGGCGAACTACGCTTCCACGAATAGAAGGAGCAATGATGAAGCGAGGCAACCCCGTATCTGCGCTGTTGGATGAGGCGCTAGGGCGGCTAACCGATCAGATGCGTATCAGCAAGAGCAACCCGCTGGTGGTTGATGCCACTGCGTTGGCGGAATTGCTGGCAAGCGATGGCAGTTGGCCGCCTGCACCCTCCCTGGATGTACGTGAGGCTATTAGCCAACCAACCGAGCTTCTGCCGTTGCTCCACCGTCGCAACCGCCGCTGGCGCAAAGATTACACGCTGGATAGCGTCAGCGTCGCCAGCCCGGTGCCAAGCCCACCGCCCAACGACCTAATCCACGCCCTGCACCTCTATCGCACCGACCACCCTACTGCGCCTACCATGATTTACGTACACGGCTGGGGGGTGAG
>JBBRMT010000090.1:0-16446 GCA_038230695.1 Chloroflexia bacterium | reverse complement strand
TCGGTTCAATAGCAATGTGCATTGACGTATCTCCTTGACAAGATTTGTGCATGGATATATAATAACACAAAGATATGTTAAATGCAAGGAGATGATTATGGCAAAAGTAACCGAAGTGGCGCAGGCGTTCGCCGACGAGACTCGCCTGAGCATATTGCGCGTGCTGCTGGAAGGCGAGGCAACCGTCAACGATATGGCCGACCGGCTGAGCCTCAGCCAGCCACGCATCTCTACCCATCTTGCTGCGCTGCGCGAGGCGGGGCTGGTGTCGAGCGTCAGCAGTGGGCGACAGCACACCTACAGCCTGCATCCCAAAAAGGTGGGCAAAGCGCTGGCCGCGTTGCAGGCGCTGGCTGATGCTGACGAGCAGCCCATTGCTCATCACAAGCATAAAGCCAAAGGGAAGAAAGGCGCAATGAGCGCAATCCTAAGCCCACAGGCCGCCCGCGAGGTGCAGCACAACAGCGATATACGCCAGGCCCGCACCTGCTACGACCACCTTGCGGGGGTGGCAGGCGTGCAATTGCTCGACGAGATGCTGAAGCGTAACTGGTTGACCAAACAAGGCGATGCGGGCCACCCAACCTACCAGCTTACCGCAGCGGGCAGCCATGCCCTTTCCGAGCGGGGAGTAGACCTGAGCGTGGCAGCACAGGCCCGCCGCGCCTTCGCCTACGGCTGCCTTGACTGGACCGAGCGTCGCTCACACCTGGGTGGGGCGTTGGGCGCGGCTATCCTGCAGCGGATGGTGGATGCGGGTGACGTGCAGCCGCAAGAAGATACCCGTGCAGTCAACGTTGTAAAGCCGGTAGGCAATTGGTTTGATGCGCCAAGCGGGTCATTATATCGAATTCGGTTTGGAGATGGTGCAAATTGGCACCAGGGCGAACCGTTGTTCGCCCCCTACAGAAAATACACCTTCTCCTCTGCTTATTATGTTAGATACGAAACCTCAGCCCGTCAAGCGCCACCTGCTCACCCACACCTTTGCCCTGTATCAATACCTGAAACCGCCCCAGCCCGCCCATCTCGATCAGGCGGAGCAAGCTGGCGCGTTGGCGGATGAATTGCTCGTCGCTGAGGCCGAGGCTGGGCAACGCTTGCAGCATCTCGCCGAGGCCGAGGCTGGTGAGGAAAGCGGCCTGGTAGGTCAGGCCAATGGTGTGCAGGCCAAGCTCCTCACCGTGCTGCTGCAGGGTGGTGAAGTCCACCTGCGCGGTGATGTCCTGGCGACCCAGGCGGGCGAAGGGGTTGCCGCTGAGGGTGTGCTGGTAATAACAAAGCAGCGTGCCATCGGTGCGGCGCGGGCTGTAGAGGCGGTCGGCGGTATTGCCGTAGTCAATGGTGATCACGTAGCCACGCTGCAATACGCTGGCAACCTCGGCCAGCCAATCTAGCATCGCAAGGTTGACCTCGGCACGGTTGTTGTGCGGGATGGTGATGCCTAGTGGGGCGAAGTATTCGGCCAATGCCGGGCTACTGGGTTCAGCGACAATCTCGCGCAGGTTGGCAGCATCGGGGTCGAAGATTACATCGGCATCAGCATCGTTTGTGGCGACATATACCTCAGCTATTCCGCCACCTTCCTGTCCCACCACAATATGCACGGGGAAGGCATCCACCAGTTCATTGCTGAGGATCACGCCTTCGATGGGGCCAACCTGCGCCAATTGCTCGTGCCAGCGTACCGGCGCGTCTGCGGGCAGAGCTTCGCGCTGGCGAGTCTTGAGGTCGGGACTGATTTCGACAATTGCGTAGGTGAGCGTGGCGTAGAGGTGGGGCTGGCTGGCGCGGAGTTCGGCCAGGATGTCGGCAGCCAGCTTGCCCACGCCCGCGCCCTGCTCCACGATGGTGAAGCGGGCGGGCTGACCCATAAGCTGCCAGCACTGCGCTAGCTGGCGGGCGATTAGCTGGCCAAATGCGGGCGAAACATCGGGGCTGGTGTAGAAGTCAGCGCCTGCGCCGCCAATCTTCTGCCCCGCTGCGGTGTAATAGCCGAGGGTGGGGTGATATAGGGCCAGGTTCATGAACGCGGTGAATGTAATCCGCTGCTGGGGGGCAGCAGCAATACGTTCGGCAATGGCGCTATAAAGGGCGACGCTGCGTTCGATGTCGTTCATAAGTGTCTTCTACAGTTACAATGAGCATTGGTGCGTTCAAGATTCTCCCTCACTCAACCTACCCACAGGGAACCCCATGAGGGGGTTTCCCGCTGGGAGAGGAGTAATGCGGATACTCAGCACTCAGCCTTATCACAGTTACGATTAGCATAGGTGCGCTTCAACATTCTCCCTCACCCAGCCTCTCCCAGCGGGAGAGGAGTAAAGCGGATGTTCGCTGGGAGAGGGTTAAAGCGGATACTCAGCACTCAGCACTCAGCACTCAGCACTCAGCACTCAGCACTCAGCACTGACGTAACCACCTCCGGTTGGGCCATGCGAGGATGAAGACGCTGTAACCGTTGGACATGATTTCGGTTTCGCAGGCTAGCTGGCTGTTGTTCGGAGCGAAGGTGAGCAGGTCGGGGGCGCTGGTCTGGCGCGTGTTGCGCGAGAGGTAGAGTTCGGTGGCAGGGTGCGTCCAGGGGATGAGCGTGTTGGGGGCAAGATAGCCGTTGCCTAGCCGCTTCATCGCTGGTGAAACGACCGCATAGCGCACCGCCAATATCGGCTGGCCTGCATCAATGCTGCTGCCCAGGTCGGGGCGGGGGGTGAGGACTAGCAAGGCGACTGGCGCGGTCTGGCTCTCCACATAATGACGGGCGGTGGCCTCGAAGGAGGTCTGGTAGATTTTGGTCAGCTTGCGGATGGTGCTGATGCCGATGCGGTAGTCGGCGATTTCACGCTCGAAGCGGTCGCCGAGGAAGGCGCACTCGCTGGCGAACCAGTTAGCATCCTGTTCCAGAGTGGCAAGCGCTTCGGGACTCATATCCAGTTCGCTGCACTGGTAGAACAGGTCGCGATGCCAGGCCAGGGTGAAGTGGCCGAGTTCGTGGAAGGTGCAAAAGCGGCGTTGGTCGAGGCTGAGGCTGTTGTGGGTGAGTACCACATTGTCCTCAGTGTCGAGGATACCGCGCACCTTCACGTCAATGTCCATGCGGGCGAGGAGTTCGCGCTTGGCCGCCCGCTTTGCCGACTCGCGCTGGCCTGGCAGCAGGGGCGGCATTTTATCGGAATAGGCGAAGGTTTCGGTATCCAGTTTGCAGGCGGTTAGCAGGGTTTCGGTGGGGGCGGGCGGGTCGCTAATGCCGCACTCACGCAGCAGCGCGAGGGCGGCTTGTCTAATCTCGGCCCGCTGGGCGCGGACTTCGCTGGCGGTGGCTGATGGCATAGGCGTGGATTTACTATACTCCCCTCCCGCCGGGAGGGGATAGGGGTGGGTGTGCGATTAGTCGCGTGCTTGTCGCTGCCGCTTGAAGCGCAGGAACTTGACGAAATCCTGCACCTCTTCGACTTCCTCTTCGCTGAGGTCGTCAATGATGTTGAAGGCGGCACGGGCGGGGCTGGCGGCGTTTTCGCGCTGGTTGAGATAGCCCGCCTGAGTCATCAGGTTCTCATAGCTTACGCCATACACCACGGCCAGCCGCTGCAAGTTGCGCGGCGAGGGCTGGTCAATATAGCCGTTCTCCAACTGGCTGAGATAGCTGTTGCTGATGGTGGTGCGCTCTTCGATTTCGCGCAGGGTCAGGCCATGCTGCTTACGCAACTCGCGCAGATAGTGGCCGAACTTGTTAGCCTGCTCGGCGGCGCGAGGGTTCTTAATCGGCTCCGTCATTTTATGCTCCTCTTTCCAGTTTTATCTAAGCCGATTCCCGGTTCGGACGCGCCCACATCGTAGGGAGAACAACGGTTCGCCTCTACAGATCTGGTTCGGACGCGCCCACATAGTGCGTCCACTTCTTGTTGCTGCCCTTTGCCAGATGCGCGGGGTAGCGATGCTCGTTGATCGCCATCTTTTCCTTATACACTACGCTCAGGTCGAGACCCAGCTGCAGGCAGATGGTCATAATGAAATAGAATACATCGGCGACTTCGTAGCCAACCTCGCGGTAGTTGGCGGGGTCGGCCAGGTACTCGCGCACCTCGGCATCCGATTTGAAGCGCACGTGTTCGAGGATCTCGCCCACTTCGATGCTCATCGCTAGGGTAAGATCCTTCAGTTCATCGTGCTGCCAATCGCGGGCAACAATGTACTGGCGGCAGATCTCCATCAGTTCGGCAATTGTGGTCGTCTCATCCATAATAAGTGAATGTAGAATGTAGAATCTAGTTTGTTAAGAGCAAGTCTCTGAACCGGGCGAACCGCGGTTCGCCTCTACGAACCACGCAACGGCTTTAGTAACTTTCTCAGCACTCAGCAATCAGCATTGCCCATGCCTCATGCCTGCTAGTATAGCACAGTTTTTCCAAAAATGCAAGCGGTTTGCCCAGTTTGCCAAAATAAGCAAAACTCAGTTTAACAAACTGGGCAAAAGGCTTGACAAACTGGGCAAAGTCTGCTATGATAAGCGCAGCAGGGAAAAGACGAACGGATGTTCGCAGCGTGGCACAGTTTTTGCGTTATTAACGGCAGAGCGCGACATAGTTTGCACACAGAATAGGAGCAAGACCATGATGCAGGCACAGATAAGCAACCGAGTGATGACCGCGCCGACCGTGGCGAGTACCACTCACCCCTACGTTACCGCTGGCACGTTGACCATGGTGGCCGGGGCGACAGTGGCGGCCAACGTACTGATGGCGCTGGGCTGGAGCCACTTGGTGGGCGGTGATGTGTGGCTGGCGCAGGCTGGTGGCTGGCTGCGGCTGATCTGGTTGCTTGGTTTCGGCATACTGATGGCAAGCAACAACGCGCTGGCCGCACTGGCGCTTTGGGGCTGGGCGCGACGGGCGCAGCAGCAGACCGAGATGCGTAAGCTGGTGCGCTGGGCGCGGCGCGAACAAGCCCCCCGCCTGGGTCACAGCTTGCCGCTGGTCGCGCTGCCTGCCCTGGTGCTGCTTGCCCCCGCTCTGCTGCTGCTGATATAATAGCGGCGCAGGACACTGAGAGCAAAGACCGTCCTCACCTAGAGGGCGGTTTTGTTATGGAGGGGCAATGATCATCATCATCAATGGGCCGCTGGGGGTGGGCAAGACTGAAACCGCCTGGGCGCTGCTGGAACACTTCGAAAAGGGTGTGATGCTTGACGGCGACTACATCGGCGCGGTGTGGCCTTTCGACCTTCATGATGAGGCAAGGCTCACCTATCTATACGAAACCCTGGCCCACCTGATTGCCTGGCACCGCCAGCATGGATACGCCAACTTTGTAATCAACTATGTGTTCGAGTCTGCGGCTGAACTGACGCAACTTCGCCACTTGCTAGCTGTATATGACTCTGACATCTACGCCTTCCGGCTCACCGCTGCTAATAGTGAAATTGAGCAACGGGTGCGGCGGCGCGGCAATATGGGGTTGGAGTGGGAGCTACATCGCTTCCTTGAACTCAGCGTCATCCAGGAGGCCGCTGCACAGCAGGGCGATCTGGGAACGGTGATTGACACCACTAGCTTGAGCGTGAGTCAAACCGCTGAGATGATTGCCGCCTGGCTATGGGATTGGGAGAAGGTGCAGCTAGTCGAGTACAACCCAGCCTGGCCGCCTATATACGCGCAAGAGGCGGCCCGCGTGCGTGAGGCGTTGGGCGGAATGGCGCTCGACGTGCAACACATCGGCAGCACCGCGGTGCCGGGTCTTACCGCCAAGCCAATCATAGACCTGATGGTAGTCGCCTCTATGCTTGAGGCGGGGCGGCAGTACGACGAACTGCTCCGCCCACTGGGCTACAGCAGCCCCAACCTGGCTGACGAGGTGAACCATCGCTTTTTCGTGCGTGGGCTGCCACGCCGCTTTCATCTGCACATCTACCCAGCGGGTAGCGCGGAGATTAAGCGTCACCTCACCTTCCGCAATGCCTTGCGGGCCAGCGATGAGCTAAGGATGCAATACTCCGTCCTCAAGCGCGAACTTACTTTGCAGCATAATTATGACCGCGAAGCGTACACCGAGGCGAAGACTGATTTTGTGAACCGCGCAGTGGCGTAGCCAACACACTTACTACCATCTTCTACATTCCCAACGCCAGGCGATAGCCCTCTACGGTTGCCATTGCGGTGCGCTCCCAGGTGAAGCGGGCCGCCTGCTGTGGCCCTCGCGTCCTTAGCTCGGCCTGCCTGGTTGCGTCATTCAATACCGCCAGCATTGCAGCGCGGATGTTGGCGGGGTCGTGCGCATCTACCATGATGCCCGCATCGCCAACCACTTCCGGTAGGCTGGAGCTATTAGCGCAGACTAGTGGCGTG
Organism: Chloroflexia bacterium; assembly: GCA_038230695.1. Taxonomy (GTDB): domain Bacteria; phylum Chloroflexota; class Chloroflexia; order QHBQ01; family QHBQ01; genus QHBQ01. The sequence continues at coordinate 10,105 of JBBRMT010000090.1, read as the reverse complement.
CCACTTGCCAGCGCCTCCAGCGGGTCGAGACCAAAGCCCTCATACAGCGAGGGGAAGACGAACAGTCCCGCCGCCGCATACAGCGCCGCCTTGTCCGCATCGCTGACCCGCCCCAGCCAGCGTACCTTGTCGCCCAGTCCCAACCGCGTCGCTTCAGACTGCACATCGGGAAATAGCGCGGGATTGGCAAGTCGCGCCTTATCGTCGGGCGGCTTGCCTGCAATTGCCAGCACGCGGGGTGTGTCCAGATCGGGTAGGGTAGCAGCAAAAGCCTGCAGCAGGCCAATCACGTTCTTACGCACATCAAAGCCGCCGATATAAAAGATATATCCCTCTGGCAAATCGAACCGCGCCCGCGTTGCTGCCTGCTGCGCGGCGATGGCAGGGTGATATTGCGCCCCCACCGCCAGGTACGTCACCTTCACTCGTCGCTCCGGCACGTGTAGCAGCGTGATGATGTCGCGTTTGGAACACTGTGAGTCGGTCAGGATCAGCCGCGCCCGTCGCGCAGTGGCGGTTGCCAGCCGCAAATATAGACGAAACAGCAGCGAACCGCGATAGGCAGGCAGCCGCAGCGGAATAAGGTCGTGAACCGTAACCACCAGCGGGCAAGGCTGGCGCAGCGGCGCAGCCATGTAGGGCGAGTGCAGCAGATCCATGCTCAACATTCGCGCCGCGCCGCCCATCTCCATCTGCTCCCACCACAACTCGCGCAGGTTGTCGCTCATCTCCCAGCGGCCCTGCGCCTGGTAGTGCGCCCCCAGCGCGGCATCGGAGTCACTTGCCACCTTTTGCTCCGGCGGATGCAGCATGGTGGTCCGCAGTTCGTCGCCGACTAGCCCGGCGGCGTGCAACGCCCGCCACAATTCGCGGGTATACTGCCCGCTGCCGGTGAACGGCTTATCCCAGAAGTACCCATTGATGCCGATCCGCTTCAGCAAATTACGCTCCCCAACATAATCTTATCTCCCCGGCCTGATCATAGCACAGCCACAATTATTTGACAAAGCCAACGGTGGTCATTATAATTCAGAATACGGGTTGACAACAATACCCCACGCCTTGCATAAGATGCTAGCACAAGACATAAACCGAATATTAAAGACTTAAATCAGTAGGTCCAATAGGAGGATTGACAAGACAATGGCAAAGCCAATAGAGATAACCGATAGCAACTTTCGCAGCGAAGTGACCGGCACCACCCAGCCAGTGCTGGTAGACTTCTGGGCTACCTGGTGCGGCCCGTGCCGTGCCGTAGCCCCGGTTGTGGAGCAAATCGCCACCGAGCTTGATGGCAAAGCCAAGGTCGGCAAGCTCGACGTGGATGCCAATCCGATTGCCCAGAGTATGTTCGGCGTTCGCAGCATACCCACCTTGATCATATTCAAGGATGGCCGCGAGGTCGAGCGCGTGGTTGGCGCAGTTCCCAACCTAAAGGCCACCCTGCAGAGCAAGATCGAGAAACACTACGCCTGAACGGGGGTTACAGATAGCAGAAGGGACGCGATTCTTCGCGTCCCTTCTGCTATGTTTAATCTACAATCATGCTCAGGCCATGCTGAAAGCTGGCACGAACGTAGCGGCCCTTTGTTCTTCCTGCACCATAATCTCTTGAAGGCTGTGCAGGGCGCGATATTGCAGGGCGCGGATTGCCCCTTCCTTTTTGTTCATCATTCTGGCGATTTCCGTATTGTCGTAGCCCTCGATGAACTTGAAGTGGATGACCTGGCGTTGTTCGCCGGTAAGCTGCCCGATCGCCTGGCGCAATTCCTGGGCCTGGATGCTGTTCAGCAAGGCCACTTCTGGGTCAACCGGCTCTTCGCGGGTGACCATTGCATCGTCAAGCGGCAGGCTTTCACGGTGGGTGCGGTAGTGGTCTACTACCAGATTATGGGCAAGGCGGTATAGCCACGAGGAGAAGGGATAGCCGGTCCAGGTATAACGCTCGATTGCCTCCCATGCCTTGAGGAACACCTGACCACATAGGTCTTCGGCTTCGGACGCATCGCCTACCTTGTAGTAAATATAGCGGTAAATCTTCTCGACGTAATGGTTGTAGAGTTCAGCGAACGCCGCTTCGTCGCGTTTCGTTGCTTGCTGCACCAGTTCCGCCTCGCTGCACGTAAGGGCCATCGCTATCCCTCCTTAATTTGCTGCATTGCTGCTTCATTGTTAATTACTTTCATTATTGTTGAACACATAAATATAAAGCAACATTTGTGCCACACCCTGCCAGCTTTGTGATTCGCCTTAATTATGCTATAATACAAATGCAGACTATTCGCCGCTTTGTAGTTACCTCGCGGCAAGGAGGAGCAGCATTGGTAGTCAAATACACCCTTACCCCGGTACATGGCAGCATCAGCTATCTGCCCGGCCCCCAGAACATCGGTGTAATTGTTGGCGCAAACGATAGCGATTGTGCCATTGTGGACAGCGGCCTGACCAAAGAGAACGGCAAAGCCATCCTCAAGACTTTGTGGAGCGCGGGCCTCAGTGTGAACACCATCCTCAACACCCACGCGCACGCCGACCACTTTGGCGGTAACGCCCAGATTGCCGCATCATCGAATGGCGGCGCGGTGCGCGTCTACGCTCCCCAGATTGAGGAAGCGTTTATGCGCTATCCCGTGCTGGAGCCAACCGGCCTATTCGCCGGAGCCGCGCCGATCAAGCCGCTTTATTCGCACTTCCTCTATGCGCCACCCTCGCCTATTGATGTGGCGCTATCGCCCGGCCCGCTGGAATTGCCCGAACTGGGCATCAGCATCGAGGTGGTGGACCTGAAGGGCCACGCCGCCGGGCAGATGGGCTATCTCGCTGGCGAGGTGCTGTTCGTTGGCGACCTGCTGCTGCCTGCCGAGGTGATTGACAAGTACAAGGTGCTGTACTGTGCCGGGGTAGCCGAGCATCTCGCCTCACTTGACCGCGCCCTGACCTATGCCGACCGGGTGGCCGCTGTAGTCCCCGGCCACTCACCCGCGCTTACCCCCGCCGAGTTCACCGCCCTGGTTGCCACCAACCGCGCCCGCTTCCAGGATACGCTTGATTTTATCGCTGACCACCTGCAAGCGAATGGCCCGCAAAGCAGCGAGGCAGTGCTGCGGGCGGTCTGCGCCCACTACGAGTTCAACGTCACCACTGCCGAGGCATACTATCTGCTTCAGCCTACAATATACGCGCACCTCAGTTGCCTGCACCAGCAGGGGCGGGTGGGCTGGCAGGTGACTGATAATACGGCTTTGTGGTTCGCCCTATAAATATGGATAACCCTCCCACTGACAAACCCGACAACCTTGACCAGCGCCGCGCCGCGCTGGCCCGCGACCATCTCGCCAACGAGCGCACCTTCCTCTCCTGGCTGCGTTTCTCAATCGCGATCGCCGCGTTTGGCTTCGTGGTGTCTCGCTTCGGCTTGTTCGTGGCTGAGATGCTTACCACCACGCAGGCAGGACAGCGCATCTCTGGGCTGTCGGTGCCGCTGGGTATCGTCTTCGTGGTGGTTGGCCCCATACTTGCTATCTTTGCCGCACTCCGTTTCTTTGCGGTGGAGCGTGAACTAGACGCGGGTAGTTTTGGCCGACACTATACCATGCTCTATGTTGTCCTCGGCGGTATCATAATCGGCGGCTTGGTCGTGACCGGCTACCTCATCTACGATTGGGTTATTCTGGGCAAGTGAAAGTGAGCATCTAGTTGTCACTCTGGATCTTCCTAATTATCGTGTTTGCCACCTCGCTGATCGCCGGGCTGATTGGCGCGTTGGTGGGCATCGGCGGCGGCATCCTGATCGTACCGCTGCTAACCATTGCTTTCACCATTGACATAAAATACGCGATTGGCGCAAGCATCGTATGCACCATCGCCACATCCAGCGGCGCGGCGGTCGCCTATCTGCGCGACCACATCATCAACCTGCGGGCGGCGATGTTTCTGGAGGTGGCGACAACGATAGGGGCGATTAGCGGCGCGTTCCTTACCGGCATCCTCAATCCCAACTTCCTCTATATCCTGTTCGGCGTGGTAATGTGCGTCTCTGCCGCATCGCAGGTGATGAAGTTCGGCGAGGAGTTGCCGCAAGGGGTGCAGAGCGATGCGCTGGCTTTGCGGCTCAAGCTGCCCAGCGAGTACCCCGACAAGAAGCTGGGGTTGATACGTTACAACGTCACCCGCGTGCCGCTCGGCTTCGGCATAATGTACGTGGCCGGGGTTCTCTCCGGGCTGCTCGGTATCGGCAGCGGCGTGTTCAAGGTAATGGCGATGGACAGCGCGATGCGGATGCCGATGAAAGTATCCAGCACCACCAGCAACTTTATGATTGGCGTAACCGCCGCTGCCAGCGCGGGTGTCTACCTGGGGCGCGGCGATGTCAACCCATTGCTGGTCGCGCCGGTAGCGGTAGGAGTGTTGGGCGGGGCATTGCTGGGCAGCCGCATCCTGCCACATATGACCAATCGTGGCATACGCAAGCTGTTCGTACCCATCTTGCTGTTGATTGCGGTGCAGATGATCTTGAAAGGGTTTGGGGTGAGCTTCTTTGGCGCATGATACTGACCAACCGAAACAGGCACCGCCGCCGATGCCAATGAATGAGCAGCAGCGTGAGGCGCTCGACCTGGAGCTACTCGTCGCTCAGGTGCTACGCGCTGGCGTGTTCACCAGCGCCGCACTACTCGCGTTTGGCCTGATCATCTATCTGGCGCAGCAAGCAACTCAAGCGGGACAGACTGGCGACTGGCATACCACCGTGGATTACGTGGGCCAGCATAGCCAACTTTACAAGCTGGGCAACCTGATCCCCGCATTGTTTAGCTTTGAGCCACTCGCCTTTGTCGAAGCCGGGGTTATCCTGCTCATCCTTACCCCTATCATCCGCGTTGCCGCCTCGGTGCTGCTGTTTGCCCGCGAACGCGACCTGCTCTATGTCGGTATCACCATACTCGTGCTGGCGGTGCTGCTGGTCGGCTGGTTTGCCCATTGAGGGGTGAGGAGGCGCATGGTGAGGAGTCGTGTGCTAGGTGGTATCGGCGCGGTACTGGTGATGTTCGGCACAGTGGCGTTGCTGGCGGGGATACTCTTTACCATTTTTACATATCTGTTCGTCGGCGGCGCGACGAGCGCAACCGGCACCGTCACCGGCTTTAGCACCGACAAGGGGATTAGCTATCCGGTCATCCAGTTTCCCGATACGCTTGCGCCAGTTACTTTCACCGCCACATTTAGCTCGACCAACGAGCCATACAAGGTTGGCGACAAAGTGGCGGTGCTGTTCAACCCCGAAACCCCCACCGCCGCACGGGTCAATTCCTTCTTCTCGCTCTGGTACTTCCCAGTCTTTCTACTGATTGCTGGTGGGGTGTTGCTGCTGGTGGGTGGGGGCTTGCTGTTTCTGACTCGGCAATTTTTAGCCCAACAAAAAGGGCGCAGTGTGATGCGCCTCTACCAAATACTATCAGTTCCACTTCAGCTCCCGCCAGTGTAGCTAATCGCTTGCGCCGCCCCGATTATTGCGTCGGTAGACGGATTGTCCGAGGCATCGTGGGCGATGTGAACGTAGCGTAGTGTGCCGCCATTATCAATCACGAACACGCCGCCTAGTTGCGCCATATCCGCATCGGCGCTGCGGGCGATGCCTTGCTTACGCAAGCTGGGCAGGTTGCGTAGCCAGGTGAGCGGGTTGATTTCATGCAAAACGCTCAATCTGCCTAGGCCGTAACGGCGGTAGGCTTTGCGGCGGTGGTCCGATAGAATGAGGTAGTTCAGGTGGTGTTCCACCTGATAGGCGGTGGTCGCCGTAGCGGGGTGGGGAGTGATCACCACCAGCTTCAGGTTGGCCGCCTCGATGCGGTTATAATCTTGGCGCAACTGCGCCATCTGCGCCCTGGCATATGGTCAACCAAAGTGGCGGATAAACACCAGCAGCAGCGGCTGATCGCCCTGCCACAGCGACGACAGCAATATGTCGTTGCCCCCACCATCCTGCACCGTTGCTTCGGGCGCGGGTTGCCCTACCTGCAATGCGTTCTTATCGGCCATGCTCATCAACCTCCAGCTTGATTATATACTGCCTCATATCTATGCAAATCTGAGGCCACCGAAAGCGGCGAGTATGAACAGCACGATTGCGGCAAACATCACCAACGCGAGCAGAGCCAGTGCGGCCAGCAATAGCCGCCATTGCATTTCGCTGACCCCAACCGCCCTTCTGCTGGGTTTGCGCTGGCGTTTGACCTCGTTGCTGTTTATTGATTCACCCACCGCTGGTTGTGGCCGCTGCTCCTCTACCATCTGCATACCCATCTCCTCAAGCTAATGTAGCGCCATTATAACCCAAAGCGACAGCCCTTGCCATGCCCCCCACTTTAGACAAGGCGATATCGGCCTATGCAGGGGCGAAGTTTATACAGATTTAATGCGTATAACCGAGCCGGGCTGAGAGTAGATGCTTACTGGCAGCACCCCTGGCCCCACCAACACGCCCGGCCCGGTCAGTACGCCCGAGCCGCCTACACCCACGCCGACCTGTCCGCTGCCCTTTGCGGACATCAACAGCAACGTCTTCTATAGCGTAATTGTATACCTTTACTGCGGTCACGCAGTCAATGGCACCGATGCCAGCCACTTCTCACCGGGCGGCACTTCCACTCGCGGCCAGTTCGCCAAAGTGGTCGTTCTCGGCTTCGGCCTGTACTTCTATACCCCTCTGGTGGCACATGGAACTTCTTTGACGTGCGACCCAGCTACTTTGCCTACTTTTATATCGAGACTGGCTTCCACGCCGGTATACTCAGCGGCTTCGATGCGGGTAGTTGTGCCGCGCATGGTGTGCCGTATCATTGCTATCTGCCCAACGTTCCCATCACTCGCGGGCAGCTTACCAAGCTGGTAGTGGGCGCGGCGCATTACCCGCTGTTTACCCCCGGCGGCGGCACGCCCAGCTATAGCGATGTGCCAGCCAACAACGTCTTCTTTACTAGCATCGAGACCGCGCACAACAAGGGGGTTACAACGGCTACCCCGACCACACCTTCCGCCCCAATAACAATATCCGCCGCGACGAGATGGCCCAGATCGTGTTCAAGGGGTGACAACGCCGTAGCGGAGTGCTGAGGTTTGAGGTTTGAGGTTTGAGTATAGACAACGCAAAGGGCGCACAATCAGTGCGTCCCTTTGTCATGCCAATTCGCCGAGGAGCTGGTGTATTTTCTGTAGGGGCGGACCGTTGTTCGCCCTGGCCCATTTTACACCAGCACCAAAGCTATTTGGTATTACATCCTTGGTTGTTGTGGAAGCTGAGTTGTAGCTGAAGTTACCGCCCGTTAACCTTGTCGGGTTGGATGATATACATCAAGCGGTTCTGCGGCGCACCGCCATATCCCTGATAAACCGGGTTGCCCATATACTTCTGGGATAGGCTGTTGATGTGATCGCGTGCGCCTTGGCTTTCATCCCTGATCTCCACAATGTGGCCCTGAACTTCGACCCAGTGATAAGCATTTTGTGGGTCAATCAGCAGTACCGTCACTTTGCTGCCATCGGTCATATTGCGCGTTTTCTTGGTGTTGTCGGGCGAATTGACTCGCACGAAGTCGCCGTCCAGGTCGCACCAGACTGGCACGCTATGAGGCTGACCATCGGGGTTGATGGTGCTGAGGGCGCACAGGATGGGACGCTCAAACAAATCGCGGGTCGAGGCTGGTATCTGGTTGTTCATGTCAATACTCTCTTTCTGTTATGTGGAATTGCTGTTATGTGGAATTGCAGTACAGTTGAATTATAGGGGGCTAATGCTGCTACGTCAAGGAGCGATCCACTTCAGGGCGGACGCAATCCGCCCCTACGCCACAAATGCGTTGTAGTTTGATGAACGGCATCCATTATGGGGACTTATCCCCAACTATAGTTGTATCTATGTTGCCCATATCCCCAACATTTGTTATAATTAGGCCACACTAGCCGCATCAGCAACTCCACCTGCAAATCCCCAGGCTGTTTACCCACAGCAGCAATCGGTTGGCTAAACTTAGTTGCGCATCACAATCCTAACATAACTGACCAGGGCGAACAACGGTTCGCCCCTACCGACAACTGTTGGGCAAGAACGTGACGTGCGCCCGCTGAACACCAACTACTTGACAATAAATAGAACTTGCCTTACAATCACAACAGATACGCTCAGGAGACAGAAGCGATGAACAGCAGCGAGGTCCGCAGCACCTTTCTTGAATACTTCCGCGAACGGGGCCACCAGGTGGTGCCTTCCTCGTCGCTAGTTCCTGCCAACGATCCTACCTTGCTGTTCGCCAACTCCGGCATGGTGCAGTTCAAGGATCTATTCCTCGGCGTGGAGCAACGCGGCTACAACACCGCCGCTACCTCGCAGAAATGCGTGCGTGCCGGTGGCAAGCACAACGATCTGGAGGAGGTTGGCCCCAGCCTGCGTCACAACACCTTCTTCGAGATGCTCGGCAACTTCAGCTTTGGCGACTACTTCAAGCGGGAGGCGGTTACCTGGGCCTGGGATCTGCTCACCAATGTGTATAAAATACCTGCTGCCCGCCTGCGCCCCACTATTTATGAGGACGACGATGAGGCTGCCGAACTCTGGCAATCAGTAGCGGGCTTCCCACAAAGCCAGATTATCCGTCTGGGCAAGAAGACTAACTTCTGGGAGGTGGGCGATACCGGGCCATGCGGCCCCAACTCGGAGATCTTCTTCGATAAGCGTCCCGACCTCGCCAATCCTGACGACACCACCTGGGACGTTGACAATGAGGATCGCTGGATCGAGATCTGGAACCTGGTCTTCACCCAGTTCGACCGTCAACTCGACGGCAGCTACGTGCCGCTGGCCCGCAAGAACATTGACACCGGCATGGGCCTGGAGCGCATCTCCATGGTGATGCAAGGGGTGAACAGCAACTACGAAACCGACCTGTTCGTGCCGATTATGCAGCGCACCCGCGACCTTGCCCGCCAGAGCGAGGCGGAGATGCAGGCCAACCCCATCCCCTATCGGGTGATTGCCGACCACGCCCGCTGCATGACCTTCCTGATCAGCGATGGGGTGGTGCCAGGCAGCGACACGCGCAACTATGTGCTGCGTAAGATCATGCGGCGGGCGATGCGCTTTGGCCGCAAGCTGGGCTTCGACGGCCCCTTCCTCGGCCCGATCGCCGATACGGTTATCGAGGTGATGGGCGACCATTACCACGAGCTAGTCACCAACCGCGAGGTAATCAAGAAGATTATCCTCAGCGAGGAGACGCTGTACAAGCGCACCATCGAGGCGGCCATCAATCGCTTCGAGGAGATTGCCGACCGGCTGAAGGATGAGGGCGAGAGTATCTTCCCCGGCGACGAGGGGTTTAGGCTCTATGACACCTTCGGCTTTAGCCGCGACCTGCTAGGCGAACTTACCCGCGAACGCGGTCTGGCGCTGGACGAGGAAGGCTTCGAGCGTTCACTTGAGGAGCAACGCCATCAGGGCAAGGGCCGCAACACCTTCGTGGAGAAGAAAGAGAAGGTCAACTACGCCGAGCGGTTCGGCCTGCACCCCACCGAGTTCCTGGGCTACGACACGCTGGAGGCTGAGGCCACTATCGTTGCTATCATCAACAATGGTGAGATGGTCGAACAGGTCAGTGCTGAGGGCAATGTTCCCGAACCCGACCTGAACATCCCGCCCAACGAGCGGCCAGCGGAGATGCTGGTCTATGAAATCGTGCTTGATCGCACCCCCTTCTACGCCGAGCGCGGCGGGCAGGTAGGCGATCGCGGCTTCCTCTACGGCGCGGATGGCGCAACCTTTGCGGTGCTGGATACCCAGAAGCGCGGTGGCGATGTCTATGTGATGCGCGGCCTGGTCCTGAGCGGCAGCCTGAAGGTGGGCGACAGCATCCAGGCGGTGGTGCCGGAGCAGCGGCGCAAGGATGTGATGCGTAATCACACCGCTACCCACCTGTTGCATCAGGCGTTGCGCGACGTGCTTGGTCCGCATCTATATCAGCGCGGCTCGCTGGTCGAGGCCGACTACCTGCGCTTCGACTTCAACCACTATGCGCCGGTGGGCGGGGAGGATCTGCGCGAGGTCGAACGCCAGGTC
>JBBRMT010000089.1:0-16803 GCA_038230695.1 Chloroflexia bacterium | reverse complement strand
GTGCTGCGCCGCACCCAACTGCCGCCCACCAGCCCCGCCGCTCGCTTCACCGCCGCCCACCTGAGCATCAACTTTTCCACCCACGAGGTCACTGTCCACGGCCAGCCGGTGCGTCTCACCCCCACCGAGTACAAGCTGCTCTACCACCTCTCCCGCAACACCGGCCAGATCATGCTGCACGACACCTTGCTCACCCGCGTATGGGGGCCGGAGTACAAGGGCGAGATTGACTACCTACGCATCTACGTGCGCCGCCTGCGCGAACGCATCGAGGACGACCCCCAGCATCCCAAACTGATCCTCACCGAGCGCGGCATCGGCTACCGCTTCGCCGTACCAGCGTGAATGAAGAGTGTAGAATGTAGAATGTAGAATATGGCGAGGCAAGATGATGGGGCGTATGAGATGCGTCCCATTCGCTTTTGCGCCATGTCCACCGCATAGTATAATGAAGCCCAACCCTGGTATTTGTATATAGTAAGGGAGAGGGTAGAATGGATGCAGATCGGGTCAAGCGCATCGAGGAGCGCCTGGCGCATCTAGTGGATGATACAGCCGCGAACCTGGCAATGCTACTCAATCAGAGTGGGGATATAGTAGCCAGATGTGGCAACACTGAGCGAGAGGACATTAAAGCGCTAGCTGCCTTGCTGACCGCGACATTCTTCTCAAGCCGCGATGTGGCGAAGCTACTAAAGGAGCGGGACTTCAGGACGATGTTTCAGAAAGGCATCAAGGAGAACATTTTCACCGAGCTGATCAGGGAGCGGTGGCTACTGGTGGTTATATTCGACAGGCGTACCCACATCGGGCTGATCAAGGTGCTGGCAAAACGGGCAACCGATGAGTTGAACGTAATACTCGGCGAGGAAAACGGTCCAGGTGGAGGCGGAGGCAGCCTTATGGGCGGCGGGCCATTCGGAGGCGGGGGCGGGCCGCTTGGTAGGTTCGATGACTGGGCAGTAATCCAACCGGAAGAGAAGGAGCAGCTATGAGCAGAGAGCGAGTGGCGCAGGCGCTTGGCTGGCTGGGGTTCGCCTGGGTTGTGTTTATCATCGGGTTCTATCTGTTCCAGGGTGACGGCTCGATAGTGCTGAACAATATCCTGCACAGCTTCGGCTGGCGCTGAGGTGAGATGATCGGCACGATACTGAACAATCTGCTCGATTTGCTACTGCTCGTCGCCCTCTGGCTGTTCGGCGCGGGGCTGGGGCGAGTGGTGTTGGCGCGGCTGGGGCTGGTTGGTAGCCTGACCGCGCTGGAGCGGTTGATAATTGGCGGGGCTGTGGGCCTCGGCGCGATTAGCTACGCCGTGTTGCTAGTCGGCTGGGCTGGTTTCCTCAGCCTGCTGCCGATTAGCGTGGTGATGCTGCTACTGCTGGCACTGGCGGCGACGCAGGCGCGAGGTGTGCTGGCTGACACTCGCGCCGCCTCGTTCGGCATCAGCAACCTGTCGCGGCGGCCAATAACCGCATTGCTGACTATTATTATGCTGATTGCGGCGGGCGCGGCGTTGATTGGGGCGCTTGCCCCGGCCACCGACTGGGATCCGCTGGTATATCACCTGGCTTTCCCCAGGCTTTATATCCAGCAGGGGCAAGTGTTCGACATCCTGTTCGACCATCGCGGCGAGTTCCCCCAGAATAGCGAGATGCTCTACACCCTGGCATTGCTTTTTGGCAGGGCAGGGCTGGCCGGGCTGCTACACTGGAGCATGGCGGTGGCGAGTACAGCTGCCGTCTACAGCTTCTGTCGCGCCCGCCTGACCGCCAGCCGCACCTTCAGCACGCTTGCCGCCGCCATCTTTCTCACTACCCCCCTGACGCTAACCCAGGCAACCACCGCCAATGTTGATCTCAACGTGGCCTTCTACAACTTCATCGCCCTCTACGCCTTCTTCGTCTGGGCGGGCATTGGGCGTGTCGCCGCACAACAAGGCGAGATAAATCCCGCATCCGCAACTCCCCACTCAGCGCTCAGCGCTCAGCACTCAGCACTGATCTTGACCGGCATCCTGGCGGGGTTGAGTTATAGCACCAAACAGAGTTCGGTCATCAACGGGGTGGCGATCGCGCTGCTGATCGGCTGGTGGCTGCTGCGGGCCGAGCGGCGGGGGGTGATGGTGGTGGTCAAGACGCTGGCGGTGTATGGGCTGGTGACGTTGGCGACGCTGTTGGTCTGGCCGCTGAAAGCGTGGCTGGCGAGCGGCAACCCCTTCTGGCCCGCCGCTTACGGGCTTTTCGGCGGCAAGGCGTGGAGCAAGGCGGACAATGACTTTCAATACTACGGTTATAGCGTCCTCTATGGGATGCGCTATCCGGCGGGAACAGCCTGGACGGAGCTAGGCACCTCGCAGTCGCAGAATCTGGTCAGCGCCTACCTACTCTGGCCCTGGAATGCGACTATGCACTCCGGCACGTTCGATGCAGGGCCGCGCTGGGTACACAGTATCGGGCCGCTTTATCTTGCCCTCCTACCCATCAGCGCTATAATTGGGCTGGTGCGGCGGGTGTCGGCGCGTTCGCCGCTGCTGCTGCTTAGTATCTATGCGCTGGTCTATGCGCTGGGCTGGCTGTTCTTCCTGCACCATATGGTGCGTTTCTTCCTGTTCGCCTTGCCACCAATGGCGATCCTGGTGGCCGCCGCCGCCTGGCTGCTGATGGGCAAATCAATCGGTGAGGAGCAAGCGCCCGCTCGTGGCTACGCTTATGCGCCGATAATCGCCGCGCTACTGGGCTTGTTCGTGCTGCTTGGCGCGGCGGACATCGCCTACGATCAGCGCGGCAACGTTGCGGTGGTGGTCGGCAGCCAGAGCGCGACTGACTATCTGAACCTCCATGCGCCCGGCTATCCCACTCTCGATTGGGCCAACCACAACCTTCCCGCCAACGCTAAAGTGCTGATGGGTTGGGGCGCACTTGGCTACTATCTCGACCGCCCCTATATCTACGCAGAACACGCGCCGGAGTACGTAGGCCGCTACATCAACCGCCCGCCACAGGATTTCCGCGTTCGCCTGCAGCAGCTAGGCATAACCCACATCATCATCGCTTACCCCGCCCAATTTGCCATCCGCGAGGTGTTCCCCCCTGGCTTCGTCAGCGACAACGGGCCATACACGCAGCTAATCAGCCCACCGGCGCTGCCCTGGAAGGTGTACGTGCTGAAGTGAGTGCTGAGTGCTGAGTGCTGAGTGCTGAGTTGTAGGGGCGCATGGCATACGCCCACACTTGCATCCAATCATTGCTTATCGCAACAAGATATGCTGGCGTATGGGTGCTGCGCTCACAGTTCTAAAAGGTACAAACCTAACCTAAAACGCACAATGCAGCGGGTAGCGTAATAAAGGCATGGATAATGTAGAGTATTGTAAATACGTCAACAGCAATTACTAGCAGGCCCACACCCAGCACACGATTGGGATTATAGGCTTGCCCACGCTTGGCTACGCTCCAAAGACTTATCAGCAAGCAGGGAAACAAAAGGAAGAGAAAGGTTAGCAGTTCGTTATGAATGTTCTGTATACCAAGATCCAGCATATTAGGATAAGAACACCAGACATAAGGGTACCAACCTCTAAAATAGTCGCTAAAGAGGAAGAAAACGGTAGCTACCCCTATGGAACTTATCAGCCCCAACCACGACCAGAACGTAACCTTACTCGCGGCTGGTGATGACTCACGCACAGCTACAGTACGCCTATTGGGCGGGGCGTAGTCTGGAGCATAGAGGCGAACAGCCCGAACCTGCTCCGGCAGCGGCGGCGCAACCAGCGGCCCGCGATATGGCTCGATCATCGGCGGGTACTCAGCGTGGTGTAGCATATGATTAGGGTTCATCTTCCGACCTCACCAGAGTAGGTGCAGCCCGCCTCTACATTTGTTGTCCAGGTAGTTGCCGCACTTCAGCAGGGCGGGATAAATCCCGCCCCTACATCCGTTTTATCCGCTTCTCCGCTGAACCTAATCCGTTGGCTAGGTCCTGCCCCACTGTCTCCTCCTCATAGACCACCCGCTGTACCGAGCGACGATCGAGGATGGAGAGGATGAAGATGAGGATCATGGTAATCGCCGAGGCAGCGCACCAGGTACACCACTCGTTCAGGAAGAATGCCTCGACCGAGGTGAACCATGCGCTGAAAAGCAGGCCGGTACTGGCGAAGATTAGTTGCAGATTAGTCGCCCGCAGCAGAGTACGACCAGTCAGCCGCAAGCCGAGCAATGCGGACAAGCCAATCGCCAGATAACCCCCTGCGCCGTAGACCGATACTGGAATACCGAACCAGAAAGCGTAGACGCTGTTGTTGACATCCTCGCAGCTTCCACCAGTGGTGCAAGTCAGCGGCCCGCCGAGGATGTGGGTTTCGTGCAGGGCGAGATAGCCCGCAATGAACAAGCCGACCACCGCCAGCAGTGTTACCAGCATTTTCGGCCACAGGCGGACGAGCGCATAGTCGCCCTCGTCGCCGGGTGTAATGGCCCGCTGCTGCTCCTCCTGCTCAAGCCGCTCAAGCTCGGCTTGCAAGTCGGCTTTGATATCGCGGCGGCGCTTGTTGTCGGGGAAGGCATCCATGTTTATTGCTTCTGGGCGGCGCTCACCGCTTGCGAGAAGGTGGAGAAGTTCGCGCCCGCCAGAACCTGGCTGTTGACGTAGAACTCCGGGGTGCCGGGGATCTTCAGGCTGATCGCCTCCTTGATGTCGGAGTTTATCATATTCGCGTGGGTATTCTTCGCCACGCAATCCATCACCGCTTTGGAGTCGAGGCCGATATGCGTCGCGTACTGCGCCCATAGGGTGTTCTCATCGCCATTGATCCAAACAGACTGGTTGGCATAAAGCTGGTCGTGCATCGCCCAGAACTTGTCAACCCCATAGTCGCCCGCGCAGGTGGCAACCTCAGCGGCCTTCATCGCCTTGGGGTGGATGCTGGTTAGCGGCAGCAGCTTGTAGTAGTAATAAACCTGGCCGCTGTCAATATAGGTCTGCTTCACCTTAGCATAATCCTGGACGAAGAATGTTTCGCAGGAGGGACACTGGAAGTCGCCGTATTCCACCGCCTTGATCGGCGCGTTGGGGTTGCCCTCGCCGTAACCGTTGGTCAGCAAGTCGCGGGCATCGGCGATGATCTTTACCGCTGGTGTCAGGTTGAGCGCGGGGGTCAGCGCCGATTGGGCGGCAACGTTACTCCTGGGCGCAGTGGCGCTGGGGGTAACGAAGGCGCCAACAAGCACCACCCCGAGGACCACCACCGCGCCCAGCACTGCCCAGAAGTACCAGGGTATTAGCGCTTGCTTCACCGGCTGGCGAGTCGCATTCACTATTCTGGGTCGCGATTTTTGCCCTTTGACTTGTGGCTGCGGCTTGGGCGTGCGATTAGCCTGAGGCTTGCTCTTCTGCTGGGCGCTGGACATGGGTTTAGGGTTCCTCTCTACGCTATGCGGTTATTGACCTTATTATACTGTTTCGCCTGGGCAGCGTCAAACAACACGATAGGATGTAAAAAAAAACACCCACCCCGCTTGCGCGGCGCGTGGCGATCTGCGATACTAGTAGCCGCGCTGGCGCAATTGCGACCGGCGGCACGAAGGAGAATGAGCAATGACCGAACCCAAAAAGAAGTCGAAAGCGCCACGTCCTCTAAGCGAGGCGAAGAGCCACAAGAAAGCTATCACCAAATCTAAACCCACGGTGCAACTACCCACGCCACCAGCGGAGCCAGCCGAGCTTGAGCGGCTGCAGAAGGTGCTGGCCGAAGCGGGAGTGGCGAGCCGCCGCAACAGCGAACAGTTGATTTTGCAGCGCCGCGTGCGGGTCAATGGCGAGGTTGTCACCGAAATGGGGACTAGGATTGACCCCGCCCACGATGTAATCAGTGTGGACAACAAGCCGCTGCCTTTGCGTGACCCCCATGAGGAGAAGCTGTACATCGCCCTGCATAAGCCGCGTGGCTACGTTACCACCGCCGACGATGAGCAGGGCCGCGAAACGGTGCTGGATCTGCTCGGCGATGTGGGCAAACGGGTCTATCCAGTGGGCAGGCTGGACAACAACAGCGAAGGATTGCTGCTGCTTACCAACGACGGCGACCTCACCTTCCGTCTTACCCATCCCAGCTACAAGGTGGAGAAGGAATACGAGGTGCAAACCGATGGTGTACCCAGCGAGGTCAGCCTGCAAGCCATGCGTACCGGAATTGTGCTGGACGACGGTATCAAGACCAAACCGGCCACCGTCGAGGTTATGCACCATGAGAACGACCGCGCCTGGCTACGCTTCATCATCAGCGAGGGGCGCAAGCGGCAAATCCGCACCATGCTGGAGGCAGTCGGCCATCGCACCCGCCGTCTGATTCGGATGCGGATTGGCCCGCTGCGGCTAGGCGACCTGAAGCGCGGCGAACACCGTAACCTCACCCCTGCTGAGGTATATGCCTTGAAAAAGGCGGTGGGGCTGGAATCCGGGGCGGCCAGCGTCAGCGTGGCGAAGCCTGCCCATCCCGCGCCACGCCGCGACTACTCCGATAAAAGGGGGGGGTTCGCTCCTGTTGAGCAGCAGGGCGCACCGCCGTCTACCGCCCGCCCCAGCCGCTTCCCCCACCAGAGCGAAGGCGGCCAGCCTGCCAACCCCCCGCCTGCTGCACGCCCCAGCCGCTTTACTCGTCAGGGTGAAGGCGGCGAGAGCTACCAGCGCGAACGCCCCCAACGCGGCACACGTTCCAATCCAGGAGGGAGCAGCGAAGGCTATCAACGCGAGCGTCCCGTACACAGCACGCGCCTCACGCCACCAGCGGGCGGCACGCGACCCTTCCCCGCCAACGGCAACCCTACGCCCGCTAATCGCAACCAATCTGGGCCACCGACAAGGACTAGCCGACCCGCTTCGCCCTTCGGCCACCCCAGCCGCCCGGCCCGGCCCACACCCGGTGGCAGTCGTCCACCTTCCGGCGGCAGCCGCCCACCTTCCGGCAGCCATCCACCTTCCGGCGGCAGGCCACAGCGCAGCAGCCCAAATCGCGGCAAACGCGAACGTTAAACCAGCGGCAAGCATAATAATCGTAGGGGGTCAGTGGCCCGATGGTGATATTACTAACAATACTAAAGAGGAGGATAACCTTGGGCAATGGGGCGGCCAGCGTAATTGCGATTGATGGCCCGGCAGGCGTGGGCAAGAGTACGGTCGGGGTGCAGCTGGCCGAGCGGCTGGGCTACCTCTTCCTCGATAGCGGCGTGCTATACCGCGCCGTCGCCCTTGCCGCCTTGCAGCGGGGCATCCCCATTGGTGACGAGGCCGAGTTGCGCGATCTTGCCGCCAGTCTGAACATCGAGGTGCGCCTACCCCACCCTAGCGAAGCGCACGATCAGCGTCAGTATACCGTGCTGCTCGATGGCACGGATGTTACCTGGCAACTGCGTCAGCCCCAGGTGGAGGCGGTGGTCTCCGAGGTGGCGGCGTGGCCTGCAGTGCGTACCGCGATGCTGCCCCACCAGCGCAACATTGCCGCCGCTGGCCGCATCGTAATGGTTGGGCGCGACATCGGCACCGTGGTGCTGCCCAACGCCGACCTGAAGATATACCTCGAAGCTCCACTGCAAGAGCGGGCCAAGCGTCGTTACAAAGAGCGCATCGAGCGCGGCGAACACCCATCAATTGCCCAGGTGGAGCAAGAGGTTGCCCACCGCGACGAGATCGACTCGCACCGCGCCACCTCCCCACTCCGCCCCGCCGAGGATGCGATTATCCTCAACACCGGCGACCTTAGCGCGGATGAAGTGCTGGATAAGGTGACGCAACTTGCAGGGGGAGTGATTTGAAAGTGTCTGAAAAGTAATCTAATCGCCAGTGCTATGAAGCATCCCTGGTTCACCATCTGGGAATACACCTGGGGGTATGGGGTTCAGGCCCCTGCTGGTGAAGCACATTCATGCTGCTGGTTAGATCTATCCCTAGCCTGGCCGCGCCGCCAGTAGGGTTGCATACGATGGGCATTGATACGCTTGAGCCACAGTGGACTGAACCCCCAATACCCCATGCGCTTGACCAACCACTAACTTTAGGATGCCTCATGTTTTCAGACACTTTTATAGCGATGCGATCTTGTAGGGGCGCATGGCATACGCTCACATTCACGCAGTTGCTCTACTCTTCCTCTTCCTCTTCCTCAAGTATCCCATTGGAAGCGACATACTTGCCCACCAGCTTGCCGGGGTCAAGCATCGCTTTGGAGTTGGCGACCACGCGGCTGACCCCGGCATCGAGGGCGCGGCGGCGTAGGGCCAGGTCGGTGTGCGGGCCAAAAGCGATGACTGGCACATCATCGAGCAGACCATCGCGGCGGGCCTCGCCCAGCGCCTGCTCCCAGTCGAACCCACGTATCATCAAGTCGAGCAGGGCTAGCACAGGGCGGGGTTCGGCAGACAAACGGGTGGGTAGGTCAGCGGCGCGGCGTACCGTAATCGGGGTGTAGCCGCTGCGGCGCAGGTCGTTCTCCAGCTTTACCGAGAAGAATATATCGTTTACCAGCAGCAGAATGGTGGGGTTGGGGTTCATCGCGCTCCTAGAGTTAGAGTAGGTTAGGGTCAGCATCGTGATCGGTGGTGGTAAGCGCGGGCAAGGGGTTGCTATCGCGGCGTGGGCGTAGGCCACTGCCAGCGGCCAGTAGTGGTGTGACCGGCTGATCGAGCAGGCGGTAGACCCGCACCGCCTCGTCGCGCCCGCGCACATTGACCAGCTCGCCACCCACCACGTTTAGCTTGCCGCCCGCTTCCTTCACCGTCGCCTCGGTCAGCAGGATCTCGTCAGCGGCGGCCATGCCCACCAACCGCGAGGCCAGATTGACGGTATCGCCAATCACAGTATAAGTTAGCTGATTGCTGGCCGATCCGATGTTGCCTGCCACCACCGAGCCAGAGGCGATGCCCATTCCCGCCATGATAAGCGGCAGACCCTCGGCGGCGCGGCTGGCGTTGAGCTGGGTAAGTTCGCGGCGCAGGCTGAGAGCAGCGACTGCGGCCCGCAGCGCGTGGTCGGGTTGCTGGTTGGGGATACCGAACACTGCCAGGATGCCGTCACCCAGGAACTTGTCCACCACTCCGTCATAGCTGAAGATGACGCGGGTGCCGGTGTCCATATAGGCATTGAGCATCGCTACCACATCATCGGCAGGCATGGTGGATGCCTGGTTGGTAAAGTTGCGGATGTCCACGAACAGCACGCTGGCCTCCACCCGTGCCGTCAGTCGCTTATTGACCGACGAGTTGTCGCCCAGCGCGATAATCGCATCGGCAACGGCGGGTGAGAACTGGCGGCGCAACTCCTGCAACCGACCCTCGCGGTATTGTTCGCGGCGTTGGTAGCGGCGCACCGTGCTAGATGCTACCAACACCACGATAACCAGCACGTAGTATAGGGCAACCGTGGCTGCCAGAATGGTGAAGTAGAGCCGATCTTGATCCAGCTTCAGGTTGGCGTAGAGTTCGGAAACATCCTGCGCCACCTGGATCACGCCCACCGGCTTGCCGCCGCTGCCGCCCACGCCATATAGTGGCACGTAGATGTTGAGCAGCGCATCTATGCCGAACGCGCCATCGTTCATCTGATTTTTATCCGGCCACTGCAATTGGTAGCCGCTGTGTCCAGTGAGGGCGGCCTGCAGGTTGGGGTTAGCGCGGTCAAACTGGCCGATGGTCTGCTGGTTACGGTCAACCCAAACCAGTTGGCTGCTGGGACTCCAGAACTTCACCGTGTAGAGGGGTAGACCCCTAAACACAACATACGCATAGTTGTAGAATCTCTTCTCAGCATCAGTTCCTGCAGGCTTGGGTGTGGATAGCAAATCGGGGGGTGAGACCACTGTCTCGGCGTGCAATTGCAGCACGGTAGCGGTATCGGCGCGTACCTGGTCCAGACTGCCCGCCATAAATGAGTCGCTAACCGAAGCGGCTAGCATATTGCCGATCACGATGAACAGCACAAAGGTAATGAGCAGGAAAGCGCCCAGCCACCCGCGCAGGCCGATACGTCGTATTCTGCTAATCCCCGCTGCATCTGCCATATAATGTCACCCCTCCTATATTATACGGCATTTGGTTGCAAGATGGCTTTACATCTTAAAGCATCTTTAGATTAGAGTTTGATTACAAGCATCATGTTTTATAAAAACTATTACGGTCAAAGATGAAGCGGCGCAGGATGTCGAACAGGTTGACGGGATTGAGCAGGCTGACTTGCCCACTAACCAACCTTGCCCAGTCTAGCGCCTGCCGCTGGTCGGTTGTCCACAGCGCATATTGCAAAGCCAGGCCAAAGTTCCAGGCAACGAAGATTGCGCCCACGATGGCTAGCGCCCAGCGCAGGTGGTTTTGAGTTTTGAGTTTTGAGTTTTGAGTGGGGGCGGGTTGCACTCGCCCTGCCACAGTGCGCCTGCTTGCTGCCCATTGCAATATCCAGGTGACGAGCGCGGCAAGGGCGACGATCAGGATGATGGTAACGTTGACGAAGCGGCGTTGGCCGAAGCTGCCCTTGCCCTGCCAGGTGCTGAACGCGCCCGCCACATAGACCTGGGCGAAGAAGGCAATAGCGAACACCGCCGCCATCATCCGATCGCTGCGCCAGAAGGCGATTAGCCCCAGCACGCAGAACAAAATCACCGGAGTCCAGGGCAGCATCCCATTCGCCGGGTCGAACAGCACGCTGAAGAAGTGGGGCGAGAGCAGGTTAATCTTTTCGGCTACCGTCTTGGATGGCCCCCAACCGCCATTAGTGGCATGGTATGCCGCCAGTTGCGGCGCGAAGCCGATGAACAGGCCGATTAGGAAGGTTGCCCCGCCAACCAGCAACCGCCCCACTGCCGCCCATTGCCTGGCCCGCAGCCAGATAAACAGGAACACCGCTGCTTCCACCCCCGGTATCAGCGCAAACAAGCCATCTTGCTCGCGCACGCACATCACCAACCCACCCAGCAGGCCGAGCAGCAGCCAGGCTCTCAGAGAAGTTGAAAGTTGAAAGTTGAAAGTTGAAAGTGGGTGGTTAGGGCTTGTGCGAGACACGGTTTCACCGTTCGTATGGGTAGGATTTATCCCGCCCGCTGCAACTTCGTCGTTACTTGCAACTTGCAACTTGTAACTTTCAACTCGCCTGCGGCGTGTGGCGTGCCAGTAGGTGATGAAAGCGGCAACCGCGAACAGGCTAGGGGCGTGCGACCAGGGCGGGCTGATGTACATATAGAAGAAAGCGGGGGTGGCGAACCAGACTACCAGGGTTGCCAGGGTGGCGGCAAAGACAGCGAAGTATTTGCGGGCCAGGCGATAGGCCAGCAGGATACCCAGGAAGCCGAGCAGGTTCGAGCCATAGCACACCGACCAGACGTAAGGGGCGCTGTAGCCGTCTGCAGGGGCGGATTTGAACAAACCCAGCGCGTGCAGCCCGCGTAGCCCTAGATCGGTTGCAATATAGAACGGCGACCAGAGCAGCGCCGAGCCGATTGGCGCTTCGTTGACGGGGTTGCCGGTCAGCGGTTCGCGCTTGTCAATTACCCCCGTCTTGAAGGCTGCAAACTTCGCGTGGTCGCTGTTGTAGAAGTGCAGGAACTCGTTGTCAAAGCGTAGATCGCCATCGAAATAGAGCGAGTGCAGGTAGGAGAAATATTTAATCTCGTCGCTGGCATAGATGCGCTTGGTCACGGCGGGCAGCAGCAGCACGTAGATGATCAGCAGGATGAGCAGGCCGCGATCCATGGGTTTTGAGTTTTGAGTTTTGAGTTTTGAGTTTTGAGTTACTATGGTTTGATGCTCACTTTCTTTCATCTAAAGACTTTCAACTTTCAACTCTTTGCCACAGTGCGACAGAACGCCATGATTTGCGCGGCGCGGGCGGCATAGGTATAGGGTGCGCTGAGGCGGTGGGCTGCTTCGCCGCGTGCGGCTGCTTCAATGGGATTGTCATGCGCCCAGCGCAGTGCAGCAGCCAGCGCGTCGCGATCGGCAGGGGCGAAGTAGCAGGCGGCATCGTGCGGCAACACCTCTTGCAACGCGGGCAACGCGGGTAGGATGATCGGTCGGGCCATCGCCATATACTCGAACAGCTTGAGCGGCGAGGCGGTCGCCTTCGTCACTGTGTCGGGGATGAGCAGCGCGTCGGCGGCGGCAAGATACTGCGCCACAGTCGCCGCATCCTTGCGCCCCGCCAGCAGCACGCGGTCATCAATCCCCAAACGCGCCGCCTGTTCGCGCAAGGCCACCTGTTCACTTTCCTTACCGCCCAACAAGACGAGTGCTGAGTGCTGTTCTCCTCCCCCTCCGGGGGAGGTTGGGAGGGGGTGGGTGATAGACTCATCGGCAACCATATCGGCATAGGCATCCACCAGCAGATCCAGCCCGCGATAGGCGAAGGTGAGGCCAGCATAGACGAAGATAGTCGTATCTGCGGGCAGGCCCAGCGCGGCGCGGGCGGCAGTTTTGGCGCGGGGATAGTATACCTGCTCGTCGAAGGCATCGGGGATGACCGTTATGCGACTCTGAGGCACGCCCATAGCTAGCGCGTCGGGAACAAACGCATGGGTGAGCGAGGCGAGGCCGTCGCTGCGGGTCAACGCGCCGCGATCAATGCGCCGCAAGATGGGCTGCCAGAAGCGGCCCCGCGCCCGGTGGCTGCCTTCGCTCTCCACCTCATGCACCTCGTAGATCAGCTTTGCCCCCAGCAGCCGCTTCCCGATAGTGGCGAACCAGTAGGTGATAATCACGTCGCGGCTGTAGATAACCGCTACCTTGCGCCCAGTCAGCCTGCGCCAGAGCAGATACACGAAGGCAAGCAAGGCGAAGATGCTGCGCTCGATGTAATACCAGCCGGTGGATTTGTGAAACTTCGACAGCTTGCCCACCGGCACCCGCGGCAGATAACGCGCCCCTACCGCGCCAAAGCGACTGGCCTGCCCCGGCAGCTTTGGTACAATCACCAGCGTACCCGGGTCGAGACGACGCAACTCGCGGGCGGTGTGCCACGTCTGCACGCTGTTCGCCGCTTGCAAGTTCAAGTCCAGCGGATAGGCGATGTAAGCCAGTTTTGAGTTTTCGTAGGGGCGGATTGCGTCCGCCCTGAGTTTTGAGTTAGAAGTGGAGATGGTGGGTTGCTCCTTGTTCTTTCCTGTGTTGAGTTGCGGCGATTACTATAGGCGGCAAGCTGGGCGGCAGGCATATGCCATACGCCCCTAATAACTCAAACTCAAAACTCAAAACTCATCCAACGCCTCTTCGTATAGCTCCAGCAACTGGTCGGCAATTGTCACCGAGCGAAACTGCTCCGCCCAGGCGGGGCCGCGCTGCATCGCTCTCAGCGATATGTTGGCGGTAAGTGTCTGGCGCAGACCATCGGCAAGGGCGGGACCGGAGCGGGGTGGCACCGCAATGCCGATACCCTCACGCTCGATGTAAGCAGCCGCGCCAGTGCTGCTGGTAAGCAGCGTGGGTGTGCCGACTGCAGCGGCTTCCAACGCCACCTTGTTCAGCGCGTCCACCACCGAGGAGATGGCAACCACATCGGCGGCGGCGAGGTAATCGCGGCTCTGGATATACGGGATCTCGCCGGTGAAGATAACCCGCTCGGCAACCCCCAACTCCGCTGCTTTGCGCTTGAGCAGGGCGGCATAATCGCCAAAGTGGGCGGTGCTACGACCAGGGCCAGCGATCATCAGGAACGGCAATGGTGAATGGTAAATGGTAAATGGTGAATGACTATCGGATTCTTCAGGATTATAGTCGGCCAGGGCTTCGAGCAAGTATTCGATGCCCTTGAAGGGGTGCAGGCGGCTGATGCTGAGGATGAAGGGGCGGCCCTTTAGCTGGGGGTATTCCTGTTCGAGCTTCGCACGGCAGGCGGCGCGGTAGGTAGGCAGATCGGTGCCAGGTGGCAGGAACGACCACGAGCCAATGTTACGCAGGATCACTTTAGCCTTAGCCGGGGCGCAGCCATAATCACTGATAATCACATCGCGCATCATCGCCGAATTGCAGCGCACCATTGCAGCGGCGGTAAAGGTGCGGCGCAGCAGGTAGCGGGCGGCGCGGTAGCGGCCATAGCCATAATCCACATCGGGATAGTTCAGCACGTCCGCCCCTTGCAGGTTGGGGATGATGCGCGGCCCGCCCGTAGGCGTACCCAACGTGGCGATTGCACCCAGCGGGTAGGCGGCTTCGGCGTGAACGATGTCGGGGCGGCCATACTCGCGCAGGAAACGCTTGTAACCAGCGAGGACGGCGAAGAAGTTGTTATAGTGAAACAAAGCCTGCGCCAGTCGCTGCTGGTGGCCGCCCACCCGTATCTTGTAGATGGGGATACCGTTCTGGCTCTCGCTGCGCTGCAGCCCACTAACCCCCCCCCCTTTGGCGGATGCTTCTTTAATTCCTCCCCTTCCGGGGGAGGTTGGGAGGGGGTCCGAGCCAGTCAGCGTCAGCGCGACAAACTCGTGGCCGCGTTCACGCATCCGCAAGCCGAGTTCCTCATGCACCTCGTTGCTGATAAACTCAGGGCCGTAGGCGATGATGAAATATACGATCTTCACGCTACCCCCTTGCGACCAACCGCGACGATGCCGTTGCCGATCAGCGGGGGGTAGGGCAGGGTCAACTTGAAGGGCAGACGGCGGGGGGCGAAGACAAACACAGGCTTGAGGCCAGTGCGTAGCCGAATGTGGTCGAAACCCGCTGCCGCCAGCGTGCCGCGCAGGCGAGCGGGGGTGAACAGGTTGATATGGGTGGGGTCAGTGTAGCCCGACCAGGTGCGGCGAGTCAGCCAGGCGATGGGGCGGCGAATGTCCCACAGGTTGGGGGTGGTGATCAGCACGTAGCCACCGGGGCGTAGCGCTCGCCAGCACTCGCGCAGCAAGTCAGGCGTTTCGTGCAGATGCTCGACCACCTCACTGAGCAACACTACATCAAAGGTTTCATCGCGGTAGGGCAGCGGCTGCTTCAGGTCGCAGCAAATCACCGCCGCATCTGGAGCCAGCCTACGCGACTCGACCAGCGGGTAGAAGACGAAATCGCAGCCATAGACATGATAGCCCACACTGCTGAAGTAGCGCAACGCCGGGCCAGCGCCACAACCCGCGTCCAGCACGGTCAAGGGGCGACTGTCGGCGGGGGTACGCGGCAGGCGGGCATACTCAAGCAGGCGGCCATACTGCCATGCCAGCTTGGCGGCGGATTTGGTAATCTGGGCGGTGAAATATTTGTCGTGGTACTGGCTCAGGGGTCACTCCGCATCAATAGGATTTGCCGGAGCGTATTATAGCACATTTGCCGCATACCGCGCCGCATCGGGTGCGTGTCACATTATTGCTAGGCAGACATCAGTCTGGGGCGAATCGTTGTTCGCCCTTGCCGAATATGCTAGAACGTGATGCGCACTCCGCCGCATGAGCCGAGCAACTGTAAGTTGACCAGCCCTAATATTACAGCCTCAGTTGGTATAAGAGGGCCAGAATGGTGTAGGGGCGAATCGCATACGCCCTGTCGCCTAGTGTCAAAGCCAATCGTAACTACACCATCTTGCCTGATAGCTGAGGCTGTAATACTAAGGACCGGAGGTAGCGGTGGGTGGCGGCGCGGGCGTGTCAGTCGGTGGTGGCGCGGGTGTGTCAGTCGGTGGCAAGGGCGTATCAGTGGGCGGCAACTCTTTTGTGGTGATCGGCGACGGTAGCAGCGGGCTAGGCGTGACCGTGGGCTCCGGAGGAAAAATGTTGGGTGTGTTAGTAGCAGACGGCTGCGGCGTGGCGGTGGGCTGGCCGCTAGCGGGCGTGGCGGTTGTTGGCACATGGGTGCGATGGGCTATGCTATTTTGCGTCGGGGTGGGCGGGAGGGTAGTTGGTGAGGGCTGGCCTGGCCGTAGCGTAGGCGGCAACGGAGTAGCCGAGGGTGGTGTCCATTGCCCGCTAGCAGTGGATGTGGGCGGCACAATGGTTGGCGGCAGGTGCGGCGTGGCGGTTGGTGGCGCGACGATGCGGTGCGGCGTATGGGTGGGCAGCGGCGGGGTAGGGGTAGATGAATGGCGGATGACAGGTGGCAAGGCGGCAGGGATTGTGGTTGGCGTAGGCGCAGGCGTATTGGTGGCGGATAGCGCGGGCGCGGCCAGAACGGTAGGGCTAGCATCAGGGGTTGCGCTGGGTAGCGCGGTGGGGCTAACTGCCTGCATCGTTGTGGTCGGTGTGGTGGTGATTATCAGCGAGGCCGATTTGTCGCTGCCTGCGATTAGGCCGAAGGCGAGCGCCGCTACTACCGCCGCCACGATTATGAGTGGAGCAACCAGCAAGAGCAGCGGGCGGTCATTGCTCCTGGCCGCCACTGGCAGCAGTAGCTGGTTGCTGCTCAGGCGAGGCGAGGCGCTGGGATTCGCGCCAGTCACCCGCTGCGGCCCGCTGACGACGCGGGTGGGCGCAGCGCTGGACAACACCTGCGAGGCGGTTGGCGCGGGCGGTGTGGCGACCATAGCGACGGCAGCCATTCCCCCGCCCCCATTTCCGGGCAAGGCTGGATTGCCAGCCGTTCCCCCTCCCCCGTTTCGGAGGAGGGCCGGGGTAAGGGGCGCATCTGCCGGGTAGGTAGCGACAAATGAAGGCAGGCCGAGGCGCGTGCCGCGGTTGGTTTCATCCAGACGAGGCCCACCAGCCAACACCTGCACCGTGTAAACAGGGATCGGCTGGCTGCCGCTCAATTCGGCGAGAAATCCCGCGACGGTTTGCGGTCGGTCAGTGGCGTTATAGGCCAGCGCGTGGTTGAGCGCGGCGTATACGTGGGGGCTTAGTTGCTGTTTAGCCTC